>VGSZ01000280.1 GCA_016874845.1 Deltaproteobacteria bacterium | reverse complement strand
CGAGGATCCACCACCCAGCGCATCGTGCTCGGGCACGCTGATCGCCCCCGATGTCGTCCTGACCGCCATGCACTGCACCGCGGGGCTCCCGGCGACGACCTTCTACGTGACCTACGGCGTCAACGACTTCGACCCCGAGCTAATCGTCCGCGCCGTCGCAAAGAACGAGCACCCCGAGTACGACATCGCGATGCTGCGCCTCGCCTACGCACCATCGACGCGGATCGACGTCGAGCCGATCCCCGTCTTCGGGGGCCGGCTGACGTCGGCGGACTTTGGCGAGATCTTCGAGCAGGCGGGGTTCGGGCAGACCGAGACCGGCGACAGCGACGGCCGCCATTTCGTCGCTGCGCCCTTCGACTCGTTCGAGGACGGCGGCTACCTCGTCGTCAACGGCGAGGGCCGCCACGGTGTCTGCTTCGGCGACTCGGGGGGGCCGTCGCTGCGGCAAACCGTCGACGCCGGTGTGCGTGTGGTCGGGGCGCTGTCGTACGGCGACCCTTCGTGCACCGGTTACGACCGCTACACGCGCGTCGATCTCGTTCAGGAGTGGATCGAGGCGTGGGCCGGCTCGATCCCCGACGGTGGCCCCGTGCCCTGCGGCGCCGTCGGCGCCGACGGCTCGTGCAGCGCCAATGGCCGGGTCGCCGTGTTCTGCGAGGCCGACGAGCTGCGCCGCGACGTATGCGGCGACGACGAGGTCTGCGTCGACGACGGGTCGACGTCGCGCTGCGTCCCGGTCACGTCGGCGCCGTGCGGGGCTGTCACCGCTCTGGGTGCCTGCGACGGCGACGTGCTGTCGTGGTGCGATCGCAACGAGCTGCGCGTGCGGGACTGCGCGGCGTGCGGCGGTCAGCTGTGCGTCAAGGTCGACGACGCCGTCGGCTTCGGCTGCGTCGACGACAACTGTGGCGGCCTCGACTTCCGCGGCGCGTGCGACGGCGACGTCGCACGCTGGTGTTCTGACGGCACGCTCGAGAGCGAGGACTGCGCGGCCCAGAGCAGCACTTGCGGCTTCATCGACGACGAGACCGGCTTCTACTGCCGCTAGCAGGCTGCTGAAAAAAACCGCCACGGACTTTTGGGGCAGCCTGCTCGATCCAGTTCGCTCTCGTCCTCGACGAGCGCGAGAAACACCTCGCAGGGCGCCGTGGAACGCAAAGCGTTCTTCGGCGCCCTGCGAGGCGCGACGGCGCGACGGCGCGATGGGCACCGGTTGCGTCCGCGCATGCGATCGGTGACGACGCGCACAGTCGTGCAGTGCCGTCATCGCCGATGGCGCAGCCGCACGCGCGCAGGGAGCCGTCTTCCATGATCAGCCTCGTCACGCTCGCTCGCCCCTTCTCCGTCCTCACCGCGCTCCTCGTCGCGGGGACCGTGCTCGACGGCGCTGCCTGCAAGCCCGCCGTCCAGGAGACAGGCGCCAAGGCAAAGCCCGAGAAGGACGAGGACGAGGCGCCGAGCAAGCCGGTGCGGGCGCCGCCGCGCCCCATCGAGGACGAGCGTACGATCCGCGCGCTCGAGGCCGAGGTCGCGTTCTTGAAGCGCCAGCTCGAAACGGGGGGGACGGCCGACCCGTACACCGGCCTGATCAACGCCCACGAGCACCTCTACAAGTTGAAGGATCTCGAGCGTTACCTGCCGGCGGCGCGCAAGGCGAACATCGTCGCCACCGTGATCGTCGCGAGCCCGACCTTCACCCTCGAGGGCAAGGGCGAGAAGGGCGAGCCGAGCATGTCGAAGAACTTCGAGGACGTGCTGCTCGTGGCCGCCAAGGAGTACCCCGGCGAGGTCATCCCCTTCTGCACCATCGACCCGAAGGACCCCGACAAGTTTGAGCGGCTGAAGAAGCATGTCGAGATGGGCGCCAAGGGCGTCAAGATCTACAGCGGGCACAGCAACTTCGCCGAGGGTCCCCTGGCGCCGCCGGACATGGAGCCGGTGTTCGCCTACCTCGAGCAGATGCAGCTGCCCATCAACTGGCACATCAACCTCGCCAAGTTCATGGACGACTTCGAGAGCGTGATGAAGAAGTACCCGAAGCTGAACATCATGGTGCCGCACTACGGCGTCACCTTCTGGAAGCCCGACGGCCCGGCGCTGTCGCGGCTGGCGGCGCTGATGCGCACGCACAAGAACCTGATCATCGACACGAGCCTTGGCACGCGCGAGATCCTGCTGAACGGCATGTCCGCCATCGAGCCCGCGCGCGAGAAGTTCAAGTCCTTCGTCGCCGAGTTCCAGGACCAGATCGTGTGGGGCACCGACTCGGTGATCACCGGCAACGCCGAGAAGGTCCCCGGCTGGTACGCCAAGGTGATCGCCGCGACCCGCGACCACCTCGAGAAGGACGTCTTCGACACCGACCTGGCCGCTGGCTACAGCAAGTACTTCGAGAAGGGGCGCGACGGCAGCGGCCGCTACCAGGGTCTCGCGCTTCCCCCTGCGGTCGTGAAGAAGCTCTACGTCGACAACGCTCGGCGCTGGCTGCACCTCGACGGCGCGCGCTGATTTGCGCCGCGTGGCGCTCCCTGAAAGCCCCACCGAGCGCGCCGGGGCACTCCGGCGCGCGTGACGTCGTCACCGCGCTCGGCTATCTCCCCGGATCATGTCGTCGATCCGCTACCGCATCACCCCGAAGGACCCGCGCGCCCACCTCTTCGAGGTCGAGCTGACCGTCGATCAGCCGGGCCCACGCCAGCGCGTGTGGCTGCCGGTCTGGATCCCCGGCAGCTACATGGTGCGTGAGTTTGCGCGCCACATCGTGACTTTGCACGCCCACGACGACCACGGCGCCGTCGCCGCCGACAAGCTAGACACGCACACGTGGGAGCTCGGCACGTCGGCGCAGTCGACGTCGGTGACCGTCACCATCGTCGTCTACGCCTGGGACCTGTCGGTGCGCGCGGCGCACCTCGACCAGACCCACGCGTTCTTCAACGGCACCAGCGTGTTCCTCGCTGTCGCCGGTCGCGAGCACGAGCCGTGTGAGGTCTCGATCGAGCCCCCGACCGATGAGGCGTGCAAGGGCTGGCGCGTCGCCACCACCCTGCCCGCCGTCGACGTGCGCCCCACGGGCACCACCGGCGGCTTCGGCCGCTACCGGGCCAAGGACTATGACGAGCTGTGCGACCACCCTGTCGAGATGGGTACGTTCGACGTTCTTGAGTGGACCTCGGGCGGCGTTCCCCACCAGATGGCCATCACCGGCCGCACGCGCTTCGACGGTCGTCGGCTGGCCAGTGACCTGCAGAAAATCTGCGACGAGCACATCCGGCTCTTCCACGGCGACGCCACCAGCGTCGGCACGCCGCCCATGGACCGTTACCTGTTCCTGACCATGGCCGTGGGCGACGGCTACGGCGGCCTCGAGCACCGGTCGTCGACGGCGCTGCTCTGCAAGCGCGACGACCTGCCCCGCCCCGGCCTCGGCGACCCCACCGACGGCTACCGCTCGTTCCTCGGGCTGTGCAGCCACGAGTACTTCCACCTGTGGAACGTCAAGCGCATCAAGCCGGCGTCTTTTTCACCCTACAATCTTCACCGCGAAAATCACACGCGACTGCTGTGGGCGTTCGAGGGCTTCACCAGCTACTATGACGATCTGGCGCTGGTGCGCGCCGGCGTGATCGGCGTCGACAGCTTCCTCGAGCTTCTCGGGCGCACGGCGACGCGCGTGTGGCGCTGGCCCGGGCGCCGCAAGCAGTCGCTGGCCGACTCGTCCCACGACGCGTGGATCAAGTACTACCGCCAGGACGAGAACACGCCCAACTCCCAGGTCTCCTATTATACAAAGGGTTCACTGGTCGGGTTGGCCCTCGACCTGACGATCCGCGCCGCCACGGACGAGCGCCGCTCTCTCGACGACGTCATGCGGCTGCTGCTGCAGCGCTACGGCAACAACCTCGACGGCGCGGGCCGGGGCGTGCCCGAGGACGGCATCGAGGCTGCGGCCACCGAGGTCGCCGGCGTCGACCTGACACCGTTCTTCGACGAGTACGTGCGCGGCACAAACGACGTGCCACTGGGCGGCCTGCTCGAGCCCTACGGCATCCGCGCCCACCTGCGGCCTCTTGACGGCGACAGCGACCAGGGCGGCAAGCCAGGCAAGAAGGACGTCGACAAGCGCGGCGCGCTCGGAGTGTCGTTCGGCGGCGGCGACGACGGCGCGCACCTGCAGCACGTCCACGACGGCGGCGCGGCGCAGAAGGCGGGGCTGTCGACCGGCGACGTCGTGATCGCTGCCGACGGGCTGCGCGTGGGACGCACATCGCTGGCGCGGCTCGCCTCGGAGCGCACACCGGGGGACCGCCTGCACCTTCATGTCTTCCGCCGCGACGAGCTCTTCGAGGTCGACGTCGTGCTGCAGGCGCCGGCCCTCGAAGCAGTGTGGTTCGCCAGCGACGACCAGGTGCCGCCCGAGGTCAGCGCGCGGCGCGCGGCGTGGCTGTCTTCGCGGGGCACGTTGGCCCCCATGCCGCCCTAGCCGATGACGGGCATCGCGTTCTTCGACGTCGACAAGACGGTGCTGTCGGTGAATTCGGCGGCGCTGTGGGTGAAGCGCGAGTTCCACGCCGGCAACGTGACCCGCGGTCAGGCGCTGCGGGCGGCGCTGTGGCTGAGCCTGTACCACCTCGGGTTCGCGCGCCTCGACGACGTGATCGTCACCGCGGTGCGCGGCCTGCGCGGCCTGAAGGAGCGCGACGTCATCGACCGCACGATGGCGTTCTTCCGCAGCGACATCGTCCACTACATCCAGCCGGCGGCCCGTGAGGCCATGGCCGCGCACAAGGCGAAGGGCGACCTGGTCTTCCTGCTGACGTCTTCGACGAACTACCTGTGCGCGCCGCTGGGCGACGAGCTGCTGATCGACGGGTTCCTCGCCAACCGCTTCGCCGTCGAGCAGGGCGTCTTCACCGGCGAGCCCGAGTGGCCGCTGTGCTTCGGACCCGGCAAGGTCGCGCACGCCCGCGTCGTCGCCGACAAGCTCGGCGTATCGCTGCTCGAGTGCGCCTTCTACACCGACAGCGCCAGCGACCTGCCGATGCTCGAGGCCGTCGGCCACCCCGTCGTCGTCGACCCCGACCCGCGCCTGCGGCGCATCGCCCGCAAGCGCGGCTGGCCCATCCAGCGCTGGCGACTCTCCACGGCGAAGGCCCTGCCCGCGCCGGCGCCGACCAGGCGAACGCTGCCCGCGCCGGCGACGATCCCGCCGCCGCCGCCGCGCGCGGATGAGCCCTGACGAGCCCTGACGCAGGGCCGCGAGGTCGCGTAACGGATGCGACGATTTCTGTCGCAGGCTTCCGCCATTCTGGGTGCATGTCATCGTCGTCCGCCCGATCGCTGCGCCTGTTGCACACCGCGGACTGGCACCTTGGCCACACGCTCAAGGGCCATGACCGCGCCGCCGAACACGACGTGTTCCTGCGCTGGCTGGTGGCGACCATCGCCGAGCGCGCCATCGACGTCGTCGTGATCGCCGGCGACGTGTTCGATCAAGCGAACCCGTCGGCGCGCGCGCAGGCGCAGCTGTACGAGTTCTTCGCCGCGGTCCACCGGCTTGGCCGCGACGTCGACGTCGTCGTCGTCGCCGGCAACCACGACTCGGCGGCGCGCATCGACGCGCCCCACCCCGTGCTGTCGTCGCTGCGCGTGCACGCCGTCGGCGCGGCGACGCCCGAGCAGCGCGCGCGCCTCGTCGCTGACGTCACGCGCGCCGATGGCACCTTGGGTGCGCGCGTCGTGGCGATGCCCTTCCTGCGCCCCGGTGACCTGCTCAATCCGCGCGCTCCCGTCGCCGCACACCCCGGCGGGGCTCCGGCCACCAGCGCGATGACTCCGGTCGCACCGGCATCCTCGGCCGCGTCGTACGCCGACGGCGTCGCCGCCCTCTACCGCGCCGTCGTCGACTCGTTGCCACCGGGTCCTGACGACGTCGCGCTGGTGCTGGTGGGCCACCTGCACGTCCAGGGCGGGGACCTATCCCCCGAGAGCGAGCGACGGCTCGTGATCGGCGGGGAAGAGGCCTTGCCGGCGCGCGTCTTCCCCGATGCGGCCTACGTCGCGCTGGGGCACCTGCACAAGGCGCAGACGGCGGGCGCGCCGCACATTCGCTACTCGGGCAGCCCGCTGCCGCTGTCGTTCACCGAGAGGGACTACGAGCACCAGGTCCTCGAGGTCGTCTTCGACAGCGCCCGGCTGACATCGGTGACCTCGATCCCGGTGCCGCGACCGTCGCCGGTCTGGCGGGTGCCCGCCTCGCCGGAGCCGTTGTCCGCGGTGCTCCTCGCGCTGCAGGCGCTGGACGCGCCGCCGGTGCCGCGGGGGCTCGAGCCGCTCGTCGAGGTGCAGCTCCGCGAGGCGTTCCTGCCTACCGACCTG
>VGSZ01000279.1 GCA_016874845.1 Deltaproteobacteria bacterium | reverse complement strand
CTCGACGACGACGGGGAGCAACACCGGCAGCCTCAGCTGCAGGGCGTCCTGACCGTCGGCGCTGGCGTCACCCTTCTTGCGCGCGACAAACCGCAGCATCGCCACGCCGTCCTTCCGCGCGACGAACGGGAAGCGCACCTCGATTCCCTTGCCGCTGAGGCGCACGGCACGCGTCGCCTCGCCCGCGATCTGCAGCTGGTCGCCGTCGACGACAGCGCTGACATCCAGCTCGATGCCATCGCGGTCACCGGCGCCGCCCGCGGCGTGCACGACGACGCCGGCCTCGAAGCGGTCGCCGACCCGCGCCAGCCGCGGGAGCGCCGGCAGCGCCATCACCGGCTTCTGCACCACGACCTCGGTCAGCGCCTCGCCGAAGCGGTCATCGGCGCCAACGGCCACGGCCATCACGCGGTAGGTCGTCAGGTCATCGGGCAGCTTCACCTCGACGGTGGCGCGGCCGTCGGCGTCGGTGACGACGCTCGGCAGGAACCACGCCGTCGTCTTGAAGTCGGACCGGAACCCGCTGCCGGGCGCGCCGCCGTCGCCGCCGGGCTCACCCTTGGTGCCGTACGTGCGACGACGCACCAGATGGATGAGAGGCTCGCCCAGGCGCACGCTCAGCCCGCGCTGGGGGTGGAAGCGGGCATCGAGCGACGGCGGCGCGTAGCTGGTCAGGCGCAGCACCGCCTCGTCGACGGCCCACAGCGTGACCTCGGCGGGCGCGCCCTTCCCGCCGTCGTCCTTCACGTGCAGCGACAGCGCGAGCTTCTGTCCCGGTCGCTTCGTGCCCGCGCCGGCATCGATGGCCACGCGCAGGTCTTTCTTCGTCGAGCGCACCCGGAGGTTGATCGTGCCGACCTTCACCTGGGGCCGCCCCGGATCGATCTCCGCCACCGGCGCGCCGGCGGCGATCGCCACCTTGTCGTCGACGCGGCCGCGCACCATCACGACGCCGACGAAGACGTTGGGCGCCTCGGCGTCGGTCAACGGCACGTCGATGGCCTGAGCCGCGCCTTCCAGGGTGATGCGACGCGCGCTGCGCACGCCCTCGCGCTCGACGGTGACGATGGCCTCGGCCTTCGGCCACGGCGCCTTCACCATCACGCGGGCGGTGTCGCCGGGTGCGTAGACGTCCTTGTCGGCCACCAGCTCGACGCTGTCGTCCTCGGACCGCCGCCACGAGACCCAACCGCCGCCAGCGACGTAGAATGACGTGCGCGTGCGCTGCGTGCGCCCGGCCTCGTCGGTGACCTGCACCTCGACCACATGCAGGCCGGGCTTGTCGGCGGTAAACGGGCAAGAGACCGGCGCCACGGCGCTGGTCAACGTCCCGCAGCCGCCAACGTCGACATCGACCGGCTCGGCGCGCAGCCACGCCATGCCGCTCCACTCGTCGCGCTGCTTGACGTTCTTCCAGTCGCGGCGCTTGACGACGACGGCGACCTTGCGGCCAGCCACCGGCTTGCCCTGAAGGTCGACGGCCATGATCCTCAGGTCGGCCGGCGTCCCCACGCTGGCGAAGCCGTCGGGCACGCGCACGCCGGCGTACACCGACGCCGGGTGCACCACGGTGGAGTCGCGGCCGGCCACCGCCTGCCGCGACACGTCGGTGACGTTCGCCTCGACGGAGTACCGCCATGCGCGGCCGCCCGTGGCCTCGACGCCGCCAGCGTCGACGACGAAGGAGCCGTCGGCGGCGATCGTGCCGGTGACCCGCGACCACGTGTCGCTGCTCGGGGCGCTCTCGGTGTCGGACCAGCCGTCGACCTCGACGCCGAACACGTAGCCGTCGTGGTCGGGCGGCGAGAACGACGTCGGGGTTCGCGTCACCGTCGCCTCCACGGTCGCCCCGGGCATCGGCGCGCCGAACAGGTAGCGCGCCTCCACCGTGGCCTGCAGCGCGGCGCCCGACAGCACCGGACCCGCCGGGGTGTGGACGTCGACCTTGAACTGCGGCGCTCGGTATTGCTCGACGCGAAACGACGTACCGGCGTTGACCGGACGGCCCTGCAGCTTCGCGCTGACGTCGACGGACCACCAACCAAGCGGCGCGTTGGCGGGCAGCGTGAAGACCGCGTCGAACGTGCCGAAGCGCGACAGCGGCACGCGCTGCTGCTGCTTGCTGCCGGCGTCGCCGTCGCTCAGCGACAAGAGGAGCTCGCTGTCGGGCGCCGGGACCGACAGCTCCCCGCGCGCGCGGGTGCGCACGACGCCCTTGACGAAGACCTGCTCGCCCGGGCGATAGATGCCCCGCTCGGCGAAGACGACTGCCTCGACGTCGGGGATGGCGCCGTCCCACGCGGTCTCGACCCAGCCGAACTCGCCACGCCACGTCGAGAGCGTCACCCCGGTATCGGCGCCCTTCGTCGCCGATACCAGCGCGTAGGGCACGAACCAGTCGCTCTCGTCGTCGCCGTCGCCGCCGAGCATGTCGACGGCGCCGGGCAGTCGGGCCAGACCGTCAGCGTCGGTCGCGGCCTCGTGGCGCTTGTCGCCGACGCGATCCCAGACGGCGACGGTGGCGCCGGGGACGGGCGTACCGCTGGCCAGCGATGTCACCCACACGAGGCTGCTCACTGCGCCGATCTTCGCGTGCACGGCGAGGTCCGTGATCTGCCCGACGACGCGCGCCCGCTCGGCGGTCTCCTTCGACTCGTCGGACCAGACATCGGCGACGAACAGCCGCGGGCGGCCGCCGGGCAGGACGTCGTCGAGCGGCAGCGGCGTGCGCACGAAGGCGTTGTGGACGTACTCGAGGGGGAGCTGGCGCTCGATCGCCTCGCCCTCGGGCGCGCGCGCGAGGTCGTCCCTGGCGAGGAAGCGGGCCATCGCGGGCAGATCCTGCGGCCACACCCGCGTCTGGACCGCGCGCAGGTTGGCGGTCTCCACCGGCAGCGCGCCATCGCCCACGCTCTCGATGAGCACGAGGGGCGTCGGCACCCGCAGCCACGGCGCGACGTCGGTGGTGCGGGCGCGGGTCGCGAACGCCGGCGCGGCCTGGCCGGCGTCGTCCTTCACGCCCGCGTCGACGACGACGTCGTAGGTGCGGCCCGGCTGGAACGAGCCGTCGACGACCAGCGTCCAGCGGCCGTTGTCGGGCCACTCCTGCGTGTCGTACCGCAGCACCGCGTCGTCGACGTTCAGCGCGACGTCTTTGCCCTTTGCCGCGCCCTCGACGGCGCGGACGTGCAGGCGCGGCTTCACGGTCTGAAGGTCGGCCTCACCGGTGACGACGAGGACCAGCGGCCCCTGCGGACAGCGGTCGTCGTCGCCGGAGCAGAAGCGAGCGCTCTCGATGCGCAGCGGCCCACGCGTCCGCCAGCGCACAGCGGTGCCGCTGATGGTCGCCGTGCCCTCGCGCCCGCGCACGCCGTCGAGCGACAGGCGCAGCTGCGCCCCCGGCGGCGCGCCCTCCTTCAGCGACAGCTCGTAGCGCGTCGGCTGACCGAACGTCGTGCGTCCCCTCGCTGGCCGGCCCTCCTTCTGCGCGCGCTCGAGGTCGACGTCGACGACGCGATCGATGGTGAACGCCACCGGCGCGCCGTCGGCCGTGAGTACGGCACCTTCGAGCCCGACGACGGGCTGGTTGAACGTCAGGCGGATGGGCTTGCCGGCGTCGAGCCAGGGCCAGTTGCGCCGCGGCTCGACGTCGTAGAGCTCAGGCGGCAGCGTCACGAACGAGAACGACGTCGGCTTGTCGAGCCCCTGCCCGTCGAGCGCCTTCAGCGCCGGGTTCACGGTGACGACGACGTCGGTCGCGTAGGGAAACGGCGCCCGCGGCACGAACTCGGCGGTGGCCGAGCCCAGCCAGCGCCACTCGCCCTGAACGGCGGGCGCGAGCGTCGCCGGCACGGGGTGCGTGGCGGGATCGGCGCCCAGCGGCACGAGGGGCTTGTTGAACGTGATCGCTGGGCGCTCGTTGCCGCGCAGGGTGCCCTGGGGACGGCTGACGACAACGGACAGCGGCCCGGTGGGGATGCCCGGCAGCGCGCCCGGGGCGATGTCGAGGGCCGGGGCCGGCGGAAGCGGCGCCAGCTCGAGCAGCGCGCGATCGCCGCCGGGGACGATGCGGCCGTCGGCGAGGGCGCCGCCCGTCGGAGCGCAGCGGTCACACGCCGCGACGGCGAGGAGGCTGGTCAGGGCGAGCAGGGCCCGGGCGAGGCGGGCGGGCTTGTTCGGGGCGAGGCGCATGGCGTTCTCCGGCGCGGGACGAGGACGACGGGGCAGACGGTGCGGGCGCCCGTGGCCGTGCACGTTGCGAGCCCTGCCACAGCTCCCACAGCACCACCGACGACGCGCAGGCGACGTTCAGGGACTCGAGCGCGCCCGAGCCGGGGATCGCGATGGTGTCGTCGGCGAGCCCGAGCAGCCGACGCGACAGCCCCTCGCCCTCGGAGCCGAACAGCACGACGACGCGCTCGGGCATCGGGCTGCGGCCGAGCGACAGCGACGCGTGGCTCGACGTCGCCAGCAGCGAGAACCCGCGCGCCTGCAGCGCGAGCAGCACGTCGCGGCCGTCGTCCACGTCGAGCAGGCGGGTGAATTCGGCGCCGCCCTCGGCGGTGCGCATGGCCGCCGGTGACAGCTCGGCGGTGTCGCCGGCGCGCAGGCAGAACGGCACGCCGAAGTGGGCGCACACGCGCAGGATTGCGCCGAGGTTGTGCGGGTTCTTCACGCCCTCGAGCAGCACGAGCACCGCGCGCTGGCCAGGCTGCAGCCGGTCGGCCCAGCCGAGCAGCGCGGCGACGTCACCCTCGGCCTGACGGCGGGCGAGGAACAGCACGCCGTCGTGGTGCATCGTCTCGGCGATCTGGTCGAGGTCGGCCGCCGTCTTCACGTGGTAGGCGACGCGCCGCTCGGCGCAGGCCTTCAGCACGTCCTTGAACAGCGGCAGCGTCTCCTCGGTGACGTAGACGCGGCGGATGTCGTCGGGGCGGCGCGAGAACAGCGCGCGGCACGCGTTGCGGCCCGCCACCTTGTGCTCGGGCTCGTTGTGCTCGCGTGGATGCCGCGGCGAGGCCGGCGCCCCGGTCACCGCCGCCGGGGACGCTGCCAGGTCGGACGAGCGGGCCGGTGACGAAGGACGCTCCTGCCGTGGGCCGGCGCGGCCGGCGCGGCCTTCGCGGCCGGCGCGCGGTCCACGCGGCGACCCGTCGGCCGGCCCATTGCGCCCAGGAGACGAGGGAGAAGACGAGGGAGACGACGACGAAGGAGACGACCGACGATCACGCCCGGGAGTACGCACGGCAATCAGCGTCACGGGTACGGCCCTCGTCGTCAACACCGCCCACGCTGCGCCAGCGGTGCGGCGCGTCGGGCCTCGTCCACGCGCCGCGACCGTGGCATGCGCGCAACATGCGCGCGCTCCTCCCTGCCACCATCTTGTGCGCCGTCGTCCTCACCCGGGCGACGGCAGCAGGCGCGCCGACGCGGCCAACGACGCCCCCGATGACGCCCCCAACGACGCGGCCAACGACGACGACGACTGCGGGCGCGGCGGCGGCGACGAGCGGGTCGGCGCCCTACGGGATGGTCGCTGTCGACGGCGGGGCGCCCGTGGTGGGCGAGGGTCCGGCGCGGCGCACGGTGACGCTGGCGCCCTTCTTCGTCGACCGCGCCCCGGCCACCGTCGGCCAGTACGTCGCCTGCGCCGAGGCGGGCGCCTGCCCGGCGCTGGGCTTCGCCGGCCAGACCCCGACGTCGACGGCGCTCGTCGACTGGGCGGCAGCGGAGCGCCTCTGCGCCTGGGCGGGCAAGCGCCTGCCGAGCGAGGCCGAGTGGGAGACGGCGCGGCCGGCGCTGACGGCGGCGACGACGACGGCAGAGTGGACTGGAAGCAACTTCGTGCCCGCCGAGCGTTGCCCGCAGCCGGCGGCTCCGCTGCCGCGGTACTCGGCGGGCACGTGGGCGCAGGCGCTGTGCGGCAGCGTCGACGTGCTCGACGCTTGCGACGGCGCGCCGTTCTGCGGCGCCATCGGCGAGCGCGTGATCAAGGATCCGGCGCACCCGACGACGCGGGCGGCGGCGATCGGGCGCGCGGCCTTCGACGGCGAGGACAAGGGCGGCCTCGGCCCGCGCCACGCGGTGCGCTGCGCGTCGACGTCCTCGACGCTGGCGACGGCGCCGACGGTGCCCGCGCGGCCGGCGCGGCCGCGCCCGGCCGACCCGAGCCCGCCCACGGCGGCGGAGCGCTCGACGTTTCTGCAGATCGTCGAAGACACCCTGGACGTCCCGGTGTGCGACGAGGCCGGGCGCTCGTTCGCTGACTGCCGCGACCCGCGCAGCTACCTGAAGACCAACGAGCCGAAGATTGGCGTGGTGCTGCCGTGGGTGAAGGACCGCGGCGGCGGCTACACCGGCGTCGGCAGCGACCAGAACTACACCTTCGTCGCCCACGCCCGCGCGCAGTGGGTGTGGCTGTCCGTCTCCGAC
>VGSZ01000278.1 GCA_016874845.1 Deltaproteobacteria bacterium | reverse complement strand
CCAGTGTGCTTGCGGAAGCGCTCGGGCAGGCGCAGCGGCGCGTGGGCGGTCGACGGCATGTAGAGCAACATGCCAACGCCGACGTCGACGTCAACGACGGGCCGCGCGGATCCCGCGGCGTCAGCTGAGCCGCTCAGCGACGAGCCAGGCGAAGCCGCCGACGGCGAGGGCGAGGCCGGCGGCGGCCGCCGCCACCGATGTGAACCACGCTGGCCGTGCGCCGCCGGGGGTCGCCACCGGCATGGCCAGCGCGCCCGTTTGGGCGAGCTTCGCCAGCTGCGACTGCGTCTGCTCGTCGAGCACGAAGATGCCGGACTTCAACGTCGGGTCGGGGAACCAGCCGTGCCCATCGGACAGCAGCGCGGCGTTCGCGAACGGGTCGTACGTCCGCGTCGGCTCGCGGGCCAGCAGCAGCTCGTCCTCGGACAGCCGCTCGACGACACGAGCGTAGATCCACGACAGCGCTGTCGACTCGCAGACGCGCTCCCAGCCAGCCATGCCCGGGCGCCACAGGCGGGTGCGCGCCGACACATCGCCGAGGTCGACGAACAGCAGGATCTCGTCGCGCGAGAACGGACCGCGGGGCTGCCCCTTCAGCGCGCACCACCACTTCTCGCCCCGGTGGGCGCCGACGTCGAGACCGACGACGTGCATCGTGCCGCTGCAGGTCTTGCAGCGGACCTTCACGAAGCGTCCGGCGACCTTGTGGTCGGGGATCGCATAGACGGTGTGGCAGTGCTCGCAGGTATGGCGCATCGGGAGGCTCCTTCGGACGGGCGGCGACCGCCGTCGCCCGCTGTCGCCCGTTGACTACCGGGGGCGCCACCCGGTCTCCAGTTTTCGACCCGCACGCGGGGCACGCCGGCGCCCGCAGCCCGCGCCGGCGCATGCGCGCCGCGCTCCGCCAGCGGCACCTCTTGGCGCGCGCCGTCGTCGGCCACGGGGCCGCTGTAGGTCGTGGCACCCATCGCCTGCCCTGCGTCGCGCGAGGTGCGGGCGACGGGTGGTAGGGTGCGCGCCATGACGACCACGTTTGACCTTGATGCCCAAACGAAGAACGACCTCGCGCGCTACGGCTTCGACGAGGCCGCCCTTGCCCGCTTCGCAGCGCGCACGGGCGACTCCGGCAGCAACGCCGTGCGCGGCACGCTGACGCCGCCTGCCGCCGAAGACGTCGTCGCCCTGCCCGCGCTCGGCACCGGCGAGCGGCGGCGGCTGCGCGACGATGGGCTCGCCCTGCTGCGCGCCGGCAAAATCGGCGTCGTCATCCTCGCCGGCGGCATGGCCACGCGCTTCGGCGGCGTCGTCAAGGCGGTCGTCCCCGTGCTCGGCGAGCGATCGTTCCTGCAGGTCAAGCTCGACGACCTCGCGGCGCTGCAAGCAGCCACCGGTGTCAGGGTGCCCACCTTCGTGATGAGCAGCTTCGCCACCGACGACCGCATCCGCGCCCACCTCACCGAGCTCGGGCGCCCCGACGTCGAGGTCTTCCCGCAGCTGGTGTCGCTGCGCCTGACGCCCGAGGGCGCGCTCTTCCACAACGTTGACGGCTCGCCGTCGCCCTACGCCACCGGCCACGGCGACCTGACCTTCGCGCTGCGGGCCTCGAGCGTGTTGAAGCGCTTCCGTGACGGCGGCGGCAGGACGCTGTGCATGTCCAACGTCGACAACCTCGGGGCCACGCTCGATCCGGCGATGGTGGCGCTGCACCACGCCTCGGGTGTGGCGATCACCGCCGAGGTCGTGCGCAAGGAGAAGGGCGACAAGGGCGGCGCGCCGGCGCGCCTCGACGGCGTGCCGCAGATCGTCGAGGGCTTCCGTTTTCCGACGTCGTTCGACCAGGACTCGATCCCGGTGTTCAACACCAACACGTTCATCCTCGACGCCGCCCGCGTCGATCGCGACTTCGACCTTCCGTTCTACCGGGTCGAGAAGTCCGTCGACGGTCGCACCGCGGTCCAGTTCGAGCGGCTGGTCGGCGAGCTGACGGCGTTCTTGCCGTCGCGCTTCGTCGAGGTATCGCGCACCGGTGAGGACGGTCGCTTCCTGCCGGCGAAGGACCCCGAAGAGCTCGCCCGACGGCTCGACGACATCGCCGCCGTCGCCCGCTCACCGCGCTCGCTGCGCGATCCCTGAAGCGCCGACGGCGCCCTGTCCGCGAGGCGTCGACGACACGATCGCCACGACGACTCGGGGCGTGCGGTCATTTCAGGAGCGTCGCCCCCGTCCAGCAACGCGTGGACTCGCGGCCAGGCAGCGACCAGCCGGCACTCCCTGCGGCGTCCTTGCAGGAGGCCATCGCGACGGTGGCTGTGAACGGGACCGTCTGGAACTGCTTGTAGACGAGGCCTGCCGGCAGCTTCGATGTGCACTCGTTGGCCATCTTGAACGTCGCCTGCACGTCGACGGCCCACACCCTGCCCTCGACGGCCCAACGCGGGTTCGTCGTCGTCCACCGCTCGATCATCGCCTGCTCGGCGCAGGTCGGGTCCCAGGCGTCGCGGGCGACGTACTGCTGAAAGGAGTCGCGTGGGGGGACGCCGCACCCGACGACGAGCAGAGCAGCAGCGAACGTGACGCAACGGACGAGCAGGGTTCGAGTGCGCATGGGATTCATGCTACCAACGCCGACGGTGGTGAGGTGCGGTGATGAACTGGGAGCGGCGCGCGCGCGATCTCGAACGGCTCTATCGGGTCGGGGTGGCGCTGTCGGCGGAGCAGGACCGTGACCGGCTGGTCGAGCGCATCCTGCTCGAGGCCAAGGACCTGACCCGCGCCGACGGCGGCACCGTCTATCTCGCCACCGAGGAGCGTCCCGACGGTGGGCGGGCCGATCGGGGCTCCGAGCCGACGCACCTGCGGTTCGCGATGCTGCGCAACGACACGCTGGGCATCGCTCAGGGCGGCACGACGGGCGTGGCCATCACGCTGGCGCCGGTCCCCCTGTTCGACGTCCAGGGCCGCGCCAACCACAAGAACGTGGCGAGCCACTGCGCGACGACGAAGCGGTCCGTCAACGTCGCCAACGCCTACACCGAGCCGGGCTTCGACTTCTCGGGGACCAAGGCCTTCGACGAGCAGACGGGCTACCGCAGCCAGTCTTTCCTGACGATCCCGATGGTCAGCGCCGAGGGGCGCGTGTTCGGCGTCCTGCAGCTCATCAACGCCCGCGACGAGGCCGGCGCTGTCGTGCCGTTCGACGCCCGCCAGCAGGAGATCGTCGAGGCGTTGGCCTCGCAGGCCGCCATCGCGCTGGACAACCAGCAGCTGCTCGCTGGCCAGAAGGCGCTGCTCGAGGCGTTCATCCAGCTGATCGCCAACGCCATCGACGCCAAGAGCCCCTACACGGGCGGCCACTGCACGCGGGTGCCGATCATCACCGAGATGCTGGCCCGCGCCGCCTGCGACGCTGACGTAGGGCCCTTCAAGGAATTCCAGCTGTCCCCCGACGAGTGGTACGAGCTGCGCATCGCCAGCTGGCTGCACGACTGCGGCAAGGTCGTCACGCCGATCCACGTCATGGACAAGGCGACCAAGCTCGAGACGATCCACGACCGGATCGAGAGCGTCCGCCTGCGGTTTCAGGTGCGGCGGATGGAGCTCGAGCTGGCCTGCGCTCGCGACGGCGGCGACCCGGCCGCCGTCGACGCGCAGCTGCGGGCGCTGGACGACGACCTCGCCTTCGTCGCCCACGCCAACGTCGGCGGCGAGTTCCTGAGCCCCGAGAAGCAGGCCCGCATCCGCGCCATCGGCGCGACGCCGGTGACCATCGGCGGTCAGGCAACGACGCTGTTGACCGCAGACGAGGTGAAGAACCTGTGCGTCTCGCGCGGGACACTGAACGACGACGAACGGGTCGTCATCAACGGGCACATGGTCCAGACGATCCTGATGCTCGAGGCGCTGCCGTTCCCGCGCAACCTGCGGCGGGTGCCCGAGATCGCCGGCGGACACCACGAGAAGATGGACGGCACGGGCTACCCGTGCGGCCTCTGGGCGGGCGACATGTCGCTGCCCGCCCGCATGATGGCCATCGCCGACGTGTTCGAGGCGCTGACGGCGCGGGACCGGCCGTACAAGTCGGCCAAGACGCTGTCCGAGACGATGAAGATCATGTCGTTCATGAAGCGCGACAACCACCTCGACCCGCAGCTGTTCGATCTGTTCGTCACGTCGGGGATCTACCGGACCTACGCCGAGCAGTACCTGCCGCCCGAGCTCGTCGACACCGTCGACGAAGCGGCGTTGCTCGCCGTGCAGCCGCGCCCCCACGACCCACCGCCTGCCGACGTGCGCGGCGGGCGACGCCGGGGGTTCCTGCCCGAGTACCAACGCCTCGTCCGCTGAACCGGCGCCGGACCCTCAGCGGACGCCCAGCGGACCCGCAGCAGACGTTCAGCGGTCGTCGTAGCCAGGGTCGCCCGGGACGACGATCCGTTCGACCCCCTCGGCGCGCAGCGCCCGCAGCAGCGCCTTCAGCTCGTCCTCAAGGGCACGGCGCTTGTCGAGCTCGTGGAAGGCGAAGGCCACCGTCGGCAACGTCGTCTTCAGCGACCGGGCGCGGCGCGCGCGTTCGACGGTGTCTTCGTCGACGAGCTCGATGCGCGCGCAGCCCGCCGGGTCGACGGCGCTGGCCTGGGCGATGAGCTCGCTGGTGGTGAGCGTGATCGGGCCCCCGGCGGTCATCCGGTAGCTCTGGATCTTCGTCGCCTGCCCGGCCCGGGCGGCGCAGCGATGCATGCGGAACAGCGCGATGCGCTCGACATCGACGAGCAGCGCGCGCGTCGCCAGCCACCGGGCCTCGACTTCACGGGCGCTGGCGAGCCCGCGCGCCTCGGCCTGCGCAAGCGCCGCGGCCAGCCGAGCCTCGTCGACCCGCAGCTGCACGAGCGGATACCGCGCCGGATCGATGCCCGCGCGCGCGAGCTCGACCTCGAGCGTCGTCCGACCGGGCGCCACCGCCGACGCACCCTCGGGCGGTGTCCAGGTCGGCAATGACGCCGTCGATGGTGCAGGTTCTGTCGGCGCGGGGCCGCCGGGTGACGCCGTAGCCGCGGGGGCCGGCGCGGGCGTGGTCGGCGCCACGACCGGGCCGTCGTCCTCGACCAACGGCGCCAACGTCTCCGACGCGCCGCCGAACCCGGCCTCGTCAGCGACGGCGAGGGCGAAGAGCACGCTGAAGACGACCGACGGCGCCGACATAGGGCCGAGCGTACCGGGTGCCGCGCCGGCCCGGTAGAAAGGGCGGTCGCCCCGGGGTAGCGTGCGCTCATGCCGCCGCGTCGCCCGTCGTCGTTCGTCGTCTCTCTCGTCGCTGGACTCGTCGCGACCGTCGGCCCGGTCGGCGCGGTCGGCTGCGCGCCGAGCATCGACTGCGACGCGTTGTGCGCGCGGACGCTCGCGTGCGAGGTGACCTTCGGTCCGTCCGACGATCCCGACGGAGCGAAGATCGCGTCGGGCGAGCGCACCGATGAACAGAGCTGCGCGATCGGCTGCGAGGAGAGCCCGCGGGTCACCGTCGACAACGCCCGCTGCATCGACGCCCTCGAGATCACCACCGACCCGGCGCAGTGCCAGCCCGACGTCATGGAGTGCCTCGGCCTCGCCGACGCGCTCTGACCCGTTGCAAGGGGTGTCGTGATGAGCCGCATCGAACAGCTCGAGAAGATAGCCGCGAAGTCGAAGAAGCCCCTGCCCTGGTACGGACTGGCGATGGAGTACCGCTCGCTCGGCGACGTCGAGCGAGCGCTGGCGACGTTTGCCCGCGTGCACGAGCTGGATGCCGCCTACGTGCCGGCGTACTTCATGTGCGGCCAGCTGCTCGCCGAGGGCGGCCGCGCCGAGGAGGCCCGGGCCGAGCTCGAGCGTGGCATCGCGGTCGCCCGTCAGGTGGGCGACGACCACGCGCTTGGCGAGATGCGCGGGCTGCTGGAGACCCTCGACACCTGACACGCACTTCGCGGAGTCGGCGCGAAGACGTCCCTGCGCCCTGCCGCGGGGGACGCAGCGGGTCTGTCACCAGAGCCGCGTCCCCCCTTTCTCCCCCACGACGAACAACCGGCGCCGCGCTAGCGTCCGCCCCATGTCTCCCGTCATCCTCGCTCTCGCGATCCCGTCGCTGACCCTGTCCCCCACCACGCTCGTCACCGACGAGGACACGGGGCTCGAGGCGACGCTGGCCGCCGACGCCGCCGACGCACGCTTCTCGCTGGCGAGGGAGCCACGTCGGGGGGCGGCGACGCTGAACGAGAAGACCGGCGCGCTGCGCTACGTGCCACAGCGCGACTTCGCCGGCAGCGACAAGCTCCGGATCGAGGTCCGCGCCGACGGCAAGGTTGCCGTCGTCGAGCTGACGATCAAGGTCACGCCGGTCAACGATCCGCCCACCGTCGCGGCGCTGCGGTTGTCGACCCGCGAGGACCGCCCTGCCGAAGGGGCGCTGCGCGTCGATGACGTCGACCGCGACAAGCCCTCGTTCACGGTGG
>VGSZ01000277.1 GCA_016874845.1 Deltaproteobacteria bacterium | reverse complement strand
CGCTCATCGCTGCGGACACGAATCGGTCGCAGCACCTTCGTGAGGACGGGCGCGTTGTGCGCGGCGTCGTGGAGAGACCGGCCGTCGGTGAGGCGGCGGCTGTACGCCGAGCGCACAATCACGTCGCCGTTGCCGAGGTGCTTCGCGGCGTTGAAGACGCCGTAGAAATCGCCGCCGCGATCCATCACGAAGCACGGCCGCGCACCGGGGCAATGCGCGTGCATCGACGCCGGCACCGACCACATCGACCGAACCCACGCCGCGGATTCGCGAGGGGGCGTTTCACGCTTGTCGCCCTTGCCGTTCTTCGTGCGCCGCCGCCACCAGGCCGTCGTCGATGTGTTCGGCCAGCCGCGCGCGGGCGAGCCCGCTGAGCGTCCGCGCCCGCGACCGCGTCGTCGCCTCGTCTGCGTCGCCGTCGCCGGGCGCCACTGCGCCGCGCACCCAGAGCTCCATCGCAGCGGCCCGCACCCGCGGCCGGTCTCGATCGTGGCGCCGTTGTCCGCCCGGCGAGGGTCGGCTACCGCGGACCCGTGTCCGTGCCCGCGCTCGCGCCCTCGCTGTCGTCGTCGTCCGCGTCGTCGTCCGCGTCGTCGTCCGCGTCGTCGTCCGCGTCGTCGTCCGCGTCGTCCCCGTGGTGGTGGGCGCTCGGGGCCACGTCGTGAGCGCGCGGCCGACGGTGCACGCGTGGGGGACGTGGGACGACGGCAAGCCGCGCACGCGGCTGATGCTGCGCGCCCTGAACGACGCCGGGCTCCTCGTGCGCCGCACCCACGCCGACGTGTGGTCGACCGTCGCCGACAAGAGCCAGCTGTCGGGCGCGCGCGCGGTGCTCGGCGCGGCGTGGCGGTGGGCGACGTCGTATGGGCGGCTCGCCGGCTCGCTGCTGCGTCACGGCGACGAGGACGTCGTCTACGTCGGCTACCTCGGCCACCTCGACGTGTTGATCGCGTGGCCGTTCGCGCGGCTGCGCGGGCAGGCCCTCGTGTGGGACGCGTTCCTGTCGCTCTACGACACCGTGGTCGACGACCGGCGGATGGCCGCGCCCGGTGGCCTCGTCGCGCGCGCCTTGTCGACGTGGGAGCGCCTCGCCTGTCGCGCCGCCGACGTCGTCGTGCTCGACACCGCGGCCCACGCCGCCTGGTTCCGCGCGCAGTACGGCCTGCCCGAAGACGCCACCGCCGTCGTCTTCGTCGGCGCCGAGGACGACGCTTTCGCTCCCGTCGAAGCGGCGCCGGGGACCGGGCCGGGGACCGGGCACGACGACGCGCTGGTCACGGTGCTCTTCTACGGGCAGTTCATCCCGCTGCATGGCATCTCCACCATCGTCGAGGCGGCGCGGCGCAGCGACCCGGCGGCGGTGCGCTGGGTGATCGTCGGCACCGGGCAGGAGGCCACGCGCATCGACGACGACCTGCGCGCGCGCCCGGTGGCGAACCTGACGTGGCACCGCTGGGTCGAGTACGACGAGCTGCGGCGCCTGATCGTCGACGCCGACGTCTGCCTCGGCGTCTTTGGCGGCTCGGGCAAGGCCGGCCGCGTGATCCCCAACAAGGCCTTCCAGGTCCTGTCGGTGGGCCGACCGCTGTGCACCCGCGACGGCCCCGGCATCCGCGAGATCCTGGGCGACGACGACGACGGCGTGCTGCTGGTGCCGCCCGAAGACCCCGACGCCCTGCTCGCCGCCGTGCAGCGCGTCGCCCGCGAGCGCCCCGGCCGCCGTGGACGCCTGCACGCAGGCGTGGTCGAACGCTTCGCGCGGCCCGCCCTCGCGCGCGCCGCCACCGACGCTGTCGTCGCCGCCGTCGCGCGCGCCGCCCGCCGCAGGAGACGCCCGTGACGACGACCACGCCCACGACCACGACCACGACGCAGGTCGACGACGAGTTCGGCGCCTGGCTGCCCGGCCGCTGGGTGCCCGCGCCGCGCTACCTGCTGCGTCGCGCGCGCGTGCTCGACGCGCTGGCCGCCCTGCCCGCCGGCCGCGTCGTCGAGGTTGGCTGCGGCGCCGCCGCCCTGCTGCACGACCTGCACCGGCGCGGCCACTCCTGCACCGGCCTTGAGCACAGCGCCGCCGCCCGCGACGTCGCCCGCGCGTTGCACGCGGCCACCGACGTCGCCGTCTGCGAGGGCCCCGGCGCCGACTGGGCGGGCCGCTTCGACGCCCTCGTGTCCTGCGAGGTGCTCGAGCACATCGAAGACGACCGCGGCGCGCTGTCCGAGTGGGTCGGCTGGCTCAAGCCCGGCGCGCGCGTCGTGCTGTCGGCGCCGGCGCACCCGACGCTGTTCGGCCCCACCGACACGTGGGCGGGGCACGTGCGGCGCTACACGCGCGCCGGCTTCGCCACCCTCGCCGAGCACGCCGGCCTGCGCGTCGACCGCGTCGAGTCCTACGGCTTCCCCGCCGGCTACGTGACGATGGCCCTGCGCACCGCCGCCCTCGTCGCGCGGCCGAACCGCGGGGGCTCCGCCGCCGAGAACACCGCGGCAAGCGGCGTCGAGCGCTCCGTCGAGGTCGGCCTGTACGGGGCGCAGCGGTCGCGGGCCGGGCGGTGGGCGCTGCGCGCGGCGCTGCGCGCCCAGGAGCCGTTCCTGTCGACGCGCCTTGGCGAGGGCTACCTGCTCATCGCCACGAAGGCCTGACGCGGCCCCGCCGCGACGTCACGACGACGACGAAGACGACGGAGCGGGCAGGGCGCGGGCGACGGCGAAGACGACGATGTCAGCGACCACCGACTGCAGCCGGCCGAGCACCAGGGCCACGACGACGGCGGCGCGGATGACCTCGCCGTGCAGCGGCAGCAGCAGCACGAACGCCGCCTCGCGCACGCCGATGCCGCCGGGGGCGCCGGGCACGACGAAGCCCAGCGCCCAGGCGACGGCGAACGCCGGCACGCAGGACATCGTGAGGGCAAGCCCGTCGAGCTCCTCGGCGCCTGGTCCGGCGGCCGGCAGCACGGCGGCGAGGCTGGCGGCCATGGCGAGGCCGAGCAGCACGAAGGTGACGGCGTTGCCCAGCAGCGCGACGACGAGGGCGCGGGCGGAGGTTCGGGCGTCGCGGCGGAGCAGGGCCCGACGGCCAGCGAGGCCGAGCGCGGCGAGGGCGACGACGGCGGCGCCGCCCACGGCGAGCAGCGGGCCCGGGCCGGGGGCGAGGGCGCGCAGCTCGTCGACGCGGGCGAGGAGCGCGGGCCAACCGACGGCGAACGCGGTGAGCAGCACGAGCGCGGCCTCGAGGGCGAGGGTGCCCACGACGGCGGCGGCGGGCACGCCCTCGCGGGTGGCCATCGCGGCGCGGCCGACGAGGTGGAACACGTTGCCCGGCACGTACTTGGCGACGGCGCTGCCGCCCAGCGCGCGAAAGCAGTCGCGCCACGGGTGGCGCACGCCGGCGCCGCGCAGCAGGGCCTGCCACGTCGTCGTCGCCAGCAGTACCGCCGCCAGCTGCACCAGCACGCCGCCCACGAACGCGCCCATGAGCGCCTTCGACACCACGAGCGGCGGCAACGCGTCGACGCGGGTGACGAGCGCCCGCACGACGAAGACGACGCCGGCCACCGCGACGGCGTTGCCGACGGCGCCGAGGAGGCGCCGACCCGGGGATGACGACGGCGACGATGGAGAAGCGGGGGCGCTCACGCCGATGGCGCCGCTTTCGTCGACGTCGTCGTCGACGGGGGGGCCAAAGGGACGATCGGTGGCGCGGGCGCGGCGACGAGTCCGGTCGGCGGCACGGAGAGGTGGCGCTCGAGGTCGGCGACGCGCTGGTCGATCTTCTCGAGCAGCTTGCGGTTGATGCTGATCAGGTCGGCGATCAGCGCGAGCAGCACGAGCAGCGTGCCGCTGCCGATCAGGATGGCGGCGAGGATCAACGACTGCACATGCCCGCCGCCGTCGCCCATCGCAAACAGCGCGATGAACCGCGCGCCGAGGCTCGTGCCGGCGACGAGCGCCAGCAGCCCCGGCAGCCCGAAGAAGCCGAAGGGGCGGTAGGCGACGAACGTGCGCACGATGGTGATCGCCGAGAACCGCACGTACGACGCGATGGACTTCAACAGCCGCGACGGGCGCAGGTCGGCGTTGGTGCGGATGGGCACCGAGACGACGCGCAGCCGCTGGTGCCCCGCCTGGATCAACGTCTCGAGGGTGTAGGTGTAGTCGTTGAAGACGTTCAGGCGGCTCGCGGCCTCGCGCGTCAAGGCGCGAAAGCCGCTGGGCGCGTCGGCCACCGTCGTGCGGCTCGCCACCCGCACGACGAAGCTGCCGAGCCGCTGCAAGAGCTTCTTGCGCCACGAGAAGTGCGCGGTGTCGACGATGGGGCGCGCGCCGACGACGAGGTCGGCCGCGCCGTCGAGCAGCGGCTTGACCAGCAGCGGGATGTCGCGGGCGTCGTACTGGTTGTCGGCGTCGGTGTTGACGATGACGTCGGCGCCGAGCTGCACGCAAGCCCGCAGCCCGGTGCGAAAGCCGTTGGCGAGCCCGCGGTTGCCCGGCACCCGCAGGACGTGGTCGACGCCGTGGGCCAGGGCGACGTTGACGGTCCTGTCGCGGCTACCGTCGTCGATGACCAGCCACTGCACGACGTCGAAGCCGGGCACGCTGCGCGGCAGCGCGGCCAGCGCGATGCCCAGCGTCGCCTCTTCGTTGAAGCACGGGATCTGGATGATGAGCTTCTTGGGGCCGGTCACGGGCGCTTCCTCATCGGGGTGGTGGGCATTCGGCGCCGCCGCGCCGCCGCCGTCAACCACCCCACCGCGTTTTGCGTGGTCGTCACGTGCCAAGCGGCGGCGCTCGTCGTAAGCGGACGTCCATGACCGCACCGGCCCGCGAGGACCACCCCGAACCGTTGTCGCCGGCGGCGCCGCGCGCCGGCCGGGCAGTCACCCTCGACGCGGTGGCCGCCGCCGTCGTGCTGCTCGTGCTCGCGGCGCTGTTCGTCGCGCGGGCGCGGCAGCTGTCGCGCATCAACATCAACTGGGACGAGTTCTACTTCCTGTCGCGCATCCACGAGGCGGCGCGCGGCGAGCTCGCCGACGCGCTCCTGACCTTTCACACGCGGCTGTTCGCGTGGGTGCCCCACGTGGCCCGCGGCGAGATCGACCAGGTCATCGCCCTGCGCACGGTGATGGCGCTGCTCGCCGTGCCCACCACCGCTGCCGCGTTCATCGTCGGGCGGCACCTGGGCGGCCGGCACGCCCCCGCCGCGCTCGGCGCCCTCGCCGGACAGGCGCTCACCTTCGTCGTGCTGCACGGCTGCGCCGCCCGCTTCGATCCGCCGCTGGTCGCCTTGTGCACGACGACGCTGGCGCTGCTGGTCATCCCCCGCCGCGGCGCCGTCGTCGCCGCGGCCGTCTGCTTTGCGCTGGCGTTCCTCGTCACGCTGAAGGCCGGGCTGTACGTGCCCACGGTACTCGCGTTCCTGCTCGTCGGACCCACGAAGCGGCGCCGCGCCGACGTGATCGCTTTCGTCAGCGTGTTCGCCGTCGTGTTCGGCGCGCTGCTGGCCGTGCACAAGGCGCTGCTGGCGGCGCCCCCGCCGGTGCTCGTGGCCTCCGACGGGCGCAGCGCCTCGTCGATGCTGGCGCGCGCGCTGCCCGGCGGCGTCCTGCTCGACGAGAACGCGCTGGCGGTCACCCTGCGCACCGACGAGCGGCTGTGGATCGCGCTGGCCGTCGCGGTCGTCGTGCTCGTGCTCGTCGCCGGCCTGTCGCGCGCGCGACGTCGTCCGGCGCTGCTGGCGTCGTCGCTGCTGGTGCCGATCCTGTGCGCGCTCGGCTACCGCAACTCGTTTGCCTACTTCTACGTCTCGATCTTTCCGGCGGCGGCCATCACCATCGGCGTGGCGTTGGCCTTCGTCGTCGACGTCCTGCCGCGCCGGCGCATCGTCGATGTCGCCGCCGCCGTCCTTGTCGTCGGGTTGGCGCTGGTGTTCGTGCAGCCGGCGTCGTCGATGCTGTCGAAGCAGAAGAACGAGGTCAGCGTCGCCCGCGCGCTGCTCGCCGGCGT
Source organism: Deltaproteobacteria bacterium (assembly GCA_016874845.1). Taxonomy (GTDB): domain Bacteria; phylum Myxococcota; class UBA727; order UBA727; family VGSZ01; genus VGSZ01. The sequence continues at coordinate 553 of VGSZ01000277.1, read as the reverse complement.
GCACAAGGTGTTTTCGAAGCCCGTGCCCTACATCGACCGCTGCGGCATGGTGGCGTCGTTCCCAAAGGTCGGCCCGTTCATGAGCTCGTGGGGCCTCGAGTCCTACCGCGCCGCCGGTCGCGCCGACCTGCCGGCGCTGCTGTCGACGAAGGCGCCGCAGTTCGTGCTCGCCAACGCTCCCTCGCTGCGCCTCGACCGCGCCCCCGACGCGCGCAGCCGCTACCGCCTGCTCCCCGACGACGACGCGGCCCTGCGCGCGAATTTCGTGCCGCACTGGGGTCCCCTGTGGGTCGCCGGCCACGTCGTCGCTGTCCAAGGCGGCGGCGTCGCGTCGTTCGCGCACCGCATCCCCGGCCGCTACCGCGTCGAGGCGCCGCGCGCCGTGGTGCTCGACGGCGCCCTCGTCGTGCCCGGGGCGGTCGTCGAGCTGACCGAGGGCGAGCACACCCTCGCCGCGCTCGACGGCGCCGTCACGGTCACGTTGCGTACGGCCCTGGCCGGGCCGCCGCCGACGCGGCCAGCGCCGAAGAGGCGCCTGTTCCAGACGCTGTCG
>VGSZ01000276.1 GCA_016874845.1 Deltaproteobacteria bacterium | reverse complement strand
GTCGAAGCGGCCGTTGCCGTTTCGGTCCTCGCCGGGATCGAACTCGTTGTCGCCGTCGAGGTCCTCGGTGGCGCCGCCCTGCACCTCGAGGTCGTCGCGCACGCCGTCGCGGTCGGTGTCGGCGAGGAACGGGTCGGTGAAGGAGATGCACAGCTCCTCGAGGTCGGTCAGCGCGTCGCCGCTGGCGACGTCGGCGTTGCCGAGCGCCGAGGCCTGCAGCACGACGTCGTCGAGCAGGAAGTCCGAGTTGTCGAAGTCGCAGCCGCCCGGCACCGGGGTGATGCACAGGCGCGACAGCGTGATCGTCGCCGTCGTCGCGGTGGCACGCAGGGGCACGACGATGGTCGACAGCTCGGGGTCGGCGTCGGCGGTCTCGTTGACGCCGAAGGCGATCCCTGCGGTCAGCTGGGCGCCGGCGGTGTTCGGGGCGTTGGCGGGCGTATCGACGTCGACGCCAGTGCCATCGGCCAGGCGGGCGTTCGACACCTGCACGGTGACCTGGGGGTTGGCGCCGACCCGCACGGCGCGGAAGCGCAGCTCGTAGGCCGCGCCGGGCAGCAGGTTGGTCACCGACTGCCGGATGAAGTCGCCGTCGCTGTTCAGCAGCGCGGCGTTGCTGCCGTCGCAGGTGAAGTTCGCCGGCGCGTTGCCCCACGCTGCGGCGTTGGTGCAGGCGAGGGTCGGGTTCGTCGTCAGCGTCACGCAGGAGGGGTCGGCGCTGCCCACGACGGCGGCGGCGGGCGTCGCAGCAAGGATGGCCAGCGCCACCGCCGCGCTGCCTGCCGCGCTGCCTGCCGCGCTGCCTGCCGCGCTGCCTGCCGCACCACCTGTGGCGCCGATCGGCAGGCCACGCGTCGGGGGCGGTGGCGACGTGCGACGGCGCCGGCGCAGCAGCGCGAGCAGCCCGACGACCGCGAACAGCGGCGCGCGATCGGGGCTGGTGGTCGTCGCCGAGCCGAAGCAGCCGGCGGGCTCCTCGTCGGGCGGCGGCGGCGGCGGCGGCGCGAGGCTGTCGCTGTCGGCGTCGAGCAGGTCGGCGCGGCCGTCGCCGTCGCTGTCGCCCAATCCGTCGTCGTCGCCGTCGGGCACGCCGTCGTCGTCGCTGTCGAGATCGCGCCAGCAGGGCAGGCCGTCGGCGTCGGGATCGTCGGTGCCGGCGGCGTCGGCGGCGGCCTTCTCAGCCGACGTGGCCAGCCCGTCGCCGTCGTCGTCCTCGTCGAGGGCGTCAATGGTGCCGTCGTCATCGGTGTCGCGCGGGTCGGCCGGATCGCGCCCGACCTCGTCGCCGTCGTCGACGCCGTCTTCGTCGCTGTCGGCCTTGTCGGGATCGGTGCCGATGGCATCCTCCTCGATATCGTCGAGGCCGTCGTCATCGCTGTCGGGCGTGGCGCCGACCCGGTCGTCGAGGCGGTTCTCGACGCCGTCGCCGTCGTCGTCGCCGTCGCCCTCGTCTTCGTCGAGGACGCCGTCGCCGTCGCTGTCGTCGTCGAGGAAGTCGGGGGTGCCGTCGCGGTTGGTGTCCACCGGCCCCTCGTCTTCATCGCTGAAGCCATCACCGTCGCTGTCGAGGTCGTGGTGGTTCGGCTCGCCGTCCCCATCGAGGTCCTCGGTGCCCTCGGTGCGGGTGGGGATGCCGTCGTCGTCGTCGTCGCTCTCGAGGGCGTCGATGATCGAGTCGCCGTCGGTGTCCAGCGCGAACTCTTCGCCGTCGGAGACGCTGTCGCCGTCGGTGTCGTCGCTGTCGACGTCGGTGCCGAGGATCTCCTCGATGCCGTTGGTCAGGCCGTCGCCGTCGGTGTCGGCGTTGCCGGGCTCGGGGTCGTCGCCGTCCAGCAGGCCGTCGCCGTCGGTGTCGGGGTTCAGCGGGTCGGTGCCGCGGGCGCGCTCCTGCCCGTCGTCGAGGCCGTCGTCATCGCTGTCGGGGTCGTTCGGGCCGGTGCCCTGCGCGACCTCGATGAGATCGTCGACGCGGTCGTTGTCGCTGTCGCGGTCTTGCAGCCCGGTGCCGAGCTGGCGTTCGCGGCGGTCGTCGAGCCCGTCGTCATCGCTGTCGGCGTCGGTGGGGGAGCCGCCCGCGAGCACGTCGTCGCCGTCGTTCAGGCCGTCGCCGTCGGTGTCGGGGTTCAGCGGGTCCGACGGCAGCGCCTGCCCGACCTCGACGCCATCGGCCCGGCCGTCCCCGTCGGTGTCGGTGGACAGCGGGTTCGTGCCGAGCGTCCGCTCGCGCCCGTCGGTCAGCGTGTCGTCGTCGCTGTCGGGGTCGAAGGGGTCGGTCTGGTCGCGGCGCTCGTCGCCGTCGTTGACGCCGTCGTCGTCGGTGTCGGGATCGAGCGGGCTGGTCTCGCCCTCGGGGACCGGCGGATCGCTGCCGGGGACGACGTCGGAGCCGTTGGCGTTGGTGTCTTCGCCGGCGACGCAGACGCCGGCGACCGTGCGGTTGCCGTCGCACAGACCGTCGTCGTCGGTGTCGGGGTCGCGGGGGTTCGGGCGGTCCAGCGAGCCGGCATAGGCGGCGAGCAACTCGACGTCGTCGCGGAGCCCGTCGGCGTCGGTGTCGGCGGCGCGCGGGTTGGTCAACAGCACGCACAGCTCGTCGCGGTCCGACAGCGTGTCGACGTCAGCGTCGCCGACGGCGGTGCCCAGCACGATCTCGGCGTCGGCGGGCTGCACCGACAGATCGTCGAGCACGACGTCGCCGTCTTCGACGTTGTCGGCGTTCTCGGCGATGGTCAGCACCACGGCCACCGTCGTGCGCGCCGGGTCGGTGGGGCGGGGGGCGGTGAAGCTGACGGTGCGCTGCCCGGTGTCGGCGTTGCCGCCGGCGTCGGGGCGGGTGTCGGCGGCGCCCACGACGCAGACGTCGCCGGGGCAGGGCAGCCCCGAAAACGGCAGCCCCACCGCGGGGTCGCCGGGCTCGGGGGCGAGCCGCACGTCGACGGCGGCGTCGACGTCGAACAGCTGGCGCACCGCCCGGAAGGTCAGCACGTAGCGGACGCCGGGCAGCAGGCCCCGCAGCGTCTGGCGCACGCTGTCGCCGTCGGTGAGGACCGCGGTGCCGTTGGCGCAGGTGAAGCGCGCGCCGCCCTCGCGCCAGACCTGCGCGGCGGCGCACGAGAGCGCGCCGTTGTCGACGACGCCGTCACCGACGCACGCGGTGTCCTGCGCGGCGGCGGCGGTGGCGACGAGGAGCGGGGCGAACACGACGAGCAGTCTGAGCCTTCGCATGGCCCATACGCTACCCGATCGCCGACACGGTCGCCCGCGCGTCGCTGCTGGTCCGATGCGCGGGCCACTGGCTTGCTCCTAGATGCACACACCGGTGGTACGGAATGGAAAACTTTCCTGCGCCGCGCCCGTTCCCCTAACGTCGCCATCGTTCGCATCGTCAACGGGAGCAGCCGTGGCCGTCGAGGTAAGGAACGTCCAGTCCGGGGAGACATTCGAGGTCGGGCCCGAGGGCACGATCTTCGGCCGCGAGGGCGGGCCCGCCAACGTGCGCGTCGCCGACCCGTCGGTGTCCAAGCGTCACGCGCGCATCTTCGCCGACGGTCCGGGCTGGTTCCTCGAGGACATGGGGTCGGTGAACGGCACCGTCGTGGACGGCAGCAAGATCGGTGCCGGTGAAGCCCGGCCTCGTCTTTCAGATGTCCAAGCAGCGGTTCGAGGTCGTCAGCGTCGACGGCCGCGGCGCCGGCCGGACGCCCCCGCCCCCGGCGGCGGGCACCGAGCAGGAGACCCGCACGTCGTTGCGGCAGGGAGCGGCCAACCCGCTGCCGTCGGAGCTGCGCAAGGATCCAATCCCGAAGAAAAAGGACAAGGGTCCGCCGCCCCGTGTCGCTGACGACGCTCTCGCGACCCCGGGCGAGCGCTCGGCGCTGTCGTCGATGCAGAGCACGGTGCAGGTGCCGACGGCGCAGAAGAAGATGTCGCTGCAGCCCGCGTCCGACGGGGACCTGCCTCCGGTGCCCTACGGCGACCACGGCCTCGGGTCGCCGCTGGCGCCGTCGAGCGACGACCGCTGGGACGACGTCGGCCTCGGAGGCTCGTTCTTCGAGGGCTTCGTCTATCTGGTGAAGACCGCGCCGTCGCTCGTCGTGAACCCGCTCGGCACGATTCGCCAGCACATCGAAACGGCGCCGGTGCCGGCGGTGCAGAAGTTGTCGCTCGTGGCCCTCCTGGCGCCGTCGACGTTGGCGGCCACGTTCGTGTCGAGCATCGCCGGTGTGGCCACCGCGGCGGCGGCGGGGGCGCCCGTCAGCTCCCTCGTCGTCGGCCCGATCGTCGCGGTGATCGCCGGTGGCGTCGGCGCGCTGCTCGGCGGCTTCCTCGGCCATCCCATCCTGTCGTTCCTGATCCGGCTGCTCGGCGGCACCGCCGACGCCCGGGCGCGCACGACCCACCTGACGCAGGGCGCCGTCGCCGGCGTTCTTGTCGCCGCGGTGTTGTCGCTGGCGGGCGTGCTGCTGGCGCTGACGACGCGGCTCGCCGCGACGTCGCCGACCTTCCACCTGATCGTGGTCGTACCGGCGCTGCTCGGCGTCGTCGCCTGGCCCGCTCCCGTCCTCGTGCAATGGCAGTGGTTCAAGGCCCACGGCGTGGCGCGTTGGTTCCAGACCTTGCTGCTCGTCCTCGCGGTGCTGGCGCTCGTGGGCGGCCTCGCCAGCGCCGGCACAGCGGTTTGGGGCGGTGTCGAGGCCATGCGCGCCACCGCCGGCGCCAGCGCGCCTTCGTCCACGCCGCCGCCGCCGCCCGAGGCTGCCGCGGGCGAGGTCGTGGCGGCCGCCGGCGGCGACGCGACCCCGCTCCCGTCGAGCACCGCGCCCCCGACCACCCCGCCACCGGCCCCAGCGCCGGCCACCGCGCCGGGTCCCACGACGACGTCGTCCACGCCGCCGCGCGGCGCCGTCGGCTACGCCGAGTACGCTCGCCGTCGCGCGCAGATCGAGGCGGCCCTGGAAGCGAACCCGATGCTCGTCAACGACGGCAAGGTCGAGCGGCTCTACAAGGCGCTGTCGAGCGCGACATGGCGCGCCGAGCAGGACGCCGAAGAGGCTGCCTTCGTCGGCGATTCCCGCCGGCGCCAGAAGGATCCGTCGCTGGGCGCCTACGTCGAAAAATTGAAGCGGGCGAAGGTCTACGAGAAGACGAGCCGCATCGTCGACGAGCTGAGCGCCGCGCTCGGCGAAAAGTAGTCCGGGCGGCGTCCACGACGACGCTGGCGCGACCTTGGCCCGCGCGAACGCCCGCACGGCCCGGCGATCGGGCGTCACACCTCGCGCGAGCCCGTGGTCAGTACGGGTGATCAGTGACGGATGATCAGTACGGGGCGCGGCCGGACTCGACGAGCTTCTGGCTGAACCAGCCGCCGGTGGCGGCGTCGATGTCGGCGGTCAGCTCCTGCAGGCGCAGCTCTTTCTTGATGCGGTCGCCAAGGTCGGTGGGCGGTGCGAGCTCGAGATCGACCTGCAGGCGACGCCGCTCGAAGTAGCGGCGCGTCACCTCGTCGAGTACGCGGTCGCGGAGGTTGGCGACGCGCACGCCCTCGCGGGCCACGGCCATCTCCTGCGGCTCGAAGATCAAACGGTCGAGCTCCCACGTCGCGCTCACCGACAGGCGGCCGCCGGTGTCATCGGTGCGGACCTCCTGCGGGGCCTGCCCCGTCGTCGTCACCGTGCGCAGGCCGTTGTTCGTGTTGCCCTGCGCGTCGGTGGACAGCCGCGGCGCCAGCGCGTTGGTGCGGGCCCGCAGGCGCCACGAGTCGATGATCTCGGGGTGGATGCGCACGTACTCGATGGCGCGCTCCTGCACCTCGCGCGCCGTCGGCTCGCCGGCGTAGCGCTTCAGCACCTTACGCACGACGTCGTTGCTGACGATCTTGCCGTCCTGCACGACGACCTGATCGCCGCCGGTGAGCTTCACCAACGCCTTCAGCTTGCTGATCGCCGCCGGTGACAGCGACGGGACGCGGGTGAGATCGTCGAGCGACCCGAAGGGCCCGTTCTCTTCGCGCTCGCGCAGGATGTCGGCGGCGATCTTGGGCCCGATGCCCGGCAGCGCCTCGAGCTGCTCGCGCGTGGCGGTGTTCAGGTCGAGGGGCTCGTCGGCCAGCGATGGCGTGGCGACGACGAGGGCGGCGGCGACGAGCAGTGGACGAAGCGGAGACGGCAGGCGGGTCATCGGGGGCTCCTTGCGGTCGGGCGGTCGGGGGCAGGGGGTCAGCGTGGCTGGTCGTCGTCGAAGGCGTCTTCGCCGGTCAGAGCCGCGAGTTGGGCCTCGAGCTCGAGCAAGCGCAGCTCCTTGTGCACGCGGTCGCGGCGCTGCGTCTCGCTGGTCCGGCGCGGCGCGACGTAGAGCTCGGCGACGAGGCGCCGGCGCTGCACGTACAGCGCATGGACACGGTCGACGACGTCGCGCTCGGCGGCGGCGCGCAGGGGGATCTGCCGTGCCGCGGTCATCGCCGAGCGGTTCATCAGCAGACGGTCGAGATCCCACGACAGGCCGACCCACACGGCGTTCACGAAGCGCTGCTCCGGCGACACCACCGACAGGCCGTTTCCGAACAGCGCCAGGTCGTCGAGCGAGGGGTC
>VGSZ01000275.1 GCA_016874845.1 Deltaproteobacteria bacterium | reverse complement strand
GAGCCCCGGCATGACCCCGCGCATCCCGCGACGTGACTTCCTCCGCGCGAGCCTTGTGCTCGGGGGCAGCGCCGCGTTCTTCGGCAGCAGCACGCCGCTGACCGGGCTGGCCCGCGCCCAGACCGCGACGTCGGGACCGGCGTCGGCGCCGCTGCGCGACGATCGCTTCTACGTGTTCTGCTACTTCAGCGGCGGCTGGGACGTGCTGCTCGGGCTCGACCCGCGCGACCCGGCGGTGTTCAACAACGGCAGCCTGTCGGCGACGCGCATCCAGCCGGCGTACGAGCTGATGCCGGCGGCGGACCAGGCGCCGGTGCGGCTCGACGTCGGCAGCCGCCCGCGCATCTTCGGTCCCTACATCGGCGAGCTCGCCGGGCCGTCACTGGTCGACCGGCTGGCGGTGGTGAGGGGCCTTTCGATGGACACGCTGACCCACGAGGTCGGTCGGCGGCGCTGGCTCACCGGCCACCAGCCCAGCGGGCTGTCGGCGCGCGGCAGCTCGGCGGGCACCTGGCTGGCGTCGGCGCTGGGCGTGGGCGAGCCGATCCCGAACCTGGTCGTCGGCGCCGAGACCTACAACGTCGACCAGCCGACGTACGCGTCGGCGCTGAAGGTCGCCACCGGCAACGACCTGCTGCGGGCCCTGCGGCCGGCGGGGCCGACGCTGTCGCCGGCGCTGCTGCGGCGGGTGGAGGACCACCTCGCCGCCCAGGCGGCGTGCCCGGTGGGGCGTCGCTCGCCGCTGTGGACGAGCGCCGAGGAGTCGCGGGTGGCGACGGCGGACATGTTGTCCCGTCGGCTCGACGCGCTGTTCGACTTCACGGCCAACACGCCCGACATGCTTGGGCTGCGGTCGCGGTACGGCATGAACGTGGGGCTTGGGCTCGGCACGCCAGAGGCGCAGGCGGCGATGGCGGCGCAGGCGCTGGTCGGCGGCATCAGCCGGGCGGTAACCATCGAGGTGGCCGGTGGCCTCGACACCCACTTCAACAACTGGACGACGCAGCAGGGGCCGGCGCAGCGCCGCGGCTTCAACGCCGTCGCGCGGCTCGCGCGCCACCTGCAGGAGACCGAGTTCTACACGGACGACGGCTCGTCGTGGCTCGACCACACCGTGATCGTCGGCTTCAGCGAGTTCTCACGCACGCCGATGCTGAACGCGGCGTTGGGCCGTGACCACCACCTGACCAACTCGTGCTTCCTGCTCGGCGGCCCGATCCGCGGCGTCGATGTCGGCGCCTCCAGCGACGACGGCATGCTGCCCCAGCCCATCGATCTGGCCACCGGCGCCGTGGTGCAGGACGGCGGCGGCGAGATCGTGAAGCCCGACCACGTGCTGCAGACGCTGTTCGACGACGTCGGCCTGGGCAACCGGCCCGACCTGCGCGTTCCGGGCATCGCGGCGCTGCTGCGCGCCTGAGCGGGCTGGCTGACGACAGCCTGCGCCGTCGTGGCCGCCGGCGTCGCTTGCCGATGGACTCCCCGCAAGGACTCGCGCCACGTGGCGCGAGCTGCAGGACAGCGCGGACCCTGACGGGTGCGCCGGCCGCAAACCGCGCCACGTGGCGCGATTTCCGCGTGACGCCGGTGCACGACCTGTGATCTGCTGCGCCGCGGACAGGGGCCGGACCCCGGGAGGCGACGATGACCGCCAGGCTCGTGACCGTGTGCAACCAGAAGGGCGGCTGCGGCAAGACGCACCTCGCCATGACGCTGGGCGGGGCGCTGGGCGCGCGCGGGCTGCGGGTGCTCATCGTCGACGGCGATCCGCAGGGCACCGCCACGCGCTGGTACGCCGCCGCCCCCGAGGGCCGGCCGTTTCCGGCGACGGTGGTCAGCCTGGCCGAGACGCGCGGCCAGATCGCGCGGGCGCTGAAGGCGCACCTGGATCACTACGACGTGATCGTCGTCGACTGCCCGCCGTCGCTGGACTCGCCGGTGACGCTTGCCACCATGGTCGTTGCCGACGTCGCGCTGGTGCCGGCCATCCCTGCGCCGGGCGACCTGTGGGCCACCAGCCGGCTCGTCGGCCTCGTCGAGCAGGCGCGCTCCTTGAATGACGCGCTGCAGGTGCGCGTGGTGCCCAACATGGTGCAGGGCACGGCGCTGGCAACCGCGGCGCTGCAGGCGCTGCGCGAGATCCCGCTGCCGCTGGCGAACAACTGGTTCGGCCTGCGCACCGCCTACCGCCAGGCTCAAGCCGAGGGCACGACGGCGCTCGGCCTGCGCGACGCCCGCGCCGCCCTGGAGGTCGGCGCCCTCGTCGACGAGGTGCTGGCCCTGCTTGGGCTGGCGTCCGCCGCCGCGGCGGAGCCGCTCCCGCCGGAGACGACGACCACGGGCAAGCCGCATCGAGCGACGGGCTCAGCGACGAAGGCCAGCAAGACGACGAAGGCCGCGCGAAAGACGACGAAAACCGCGCCGAAGACGGCGAAGACCGGCAAGACCGCGAAGAAGGCGGGCGCGCGCCGGCGCGCGGCCTGAGCGCGACCGCGGCGACCCGGCGACGACCACGCAGGCGAGGCGAAGATGAGCAAGGACAGGAAGGCCGGCTGGGCGGCCAGCATGGTGGCCGGGGCGCAGCACGAGATCGTGGCGGGCAAGAGCGGCGGCACGCTGCACGACCGCTTCGCCGCCGCCGAGGCGCTGGCCTCGGGCAGCACGCCGCCGCGGCCTGTGGCACCGGGACCCGCCGAGTGGCTGCCGCTCGAGCGCATCCGCGTGCGCGACGACGCCGTGCGCCCGGTGAACGAGGCCCACGCCCTCGATCTGGCACTGTCCATCGCCGCCGTCGGCCTGATCCACTTCCCCGTCGTCAACGCCGCTGACGAGCTGTTGGCGGGCGGCCAGCGGCGCGCCGCCCTCGAGCTGTTGCAGGCGTTCCGCACGATGACCGCCGCCGACCTGCGGCGCATGTACGCCGCCTTCGCCCCGCCCGGCGACGACATCGACGGCGTCCCTGCGCTGACCGACGAGCAGGTCGCGCTGCTGCAGGGCGGCTTCGAGCGCCACTTCGCCCGCGGCGTGCCGGTGCACCGCATCGACACCAGCGCCCTGCCCGTGGCGGCGCAGGCGCTGACCATCGAGAGCATCGAGAACGAGAAGCGCCTCGACTTCTCGAAGGCCGACCTGGCGGTGATCGTCGAGAAGCTGAAGACCGCCGGCTTCCGGGACAAGGTGGGCCGCCCGAGGGCCGGCGAGCGCACGCTGGCCGGCGAGCTCGAGGCCATCACCGGCAAGAGCCGCCGCACCGTCTTTCGACTGCTCGAGGAGCTGCGCGGGGCTGCGCCGAAGGCGGCGGCGAGCGATCGCAGCCCGTCCGAGACCAGCCGGACGCTGGCCCGGCGGCTGACCGAGCACCTGCTCTTGCCGGTGCGCGTCGCCGACAACCCGAAGAAGCGCGGCCAGGGCTCCATCGTCATCCGCTATGCGAGCTTCCAGGAGCGCGCCGAGGCGCTGCGCCGGCTAGGCCTGCGCGACTGAAGGGCTGACGAAGAGATCGGCGCGGCGATCCTCCGGAGGCCCCCCCTGGCGACGGGGGCGTGGGGGTATCCCCGACACCTGAACTCGACGTCGGACGGTCGTCCAGCAGACCCTGACCCGGCTGCCGACGTGGCGGCCCGGCGCGCCGGAGACGCGCGCGGTGACGGCGGCGGTGGTATGCAGCCGACATCATGATTCGGCACCTGACCCGCCTCGGCGACGCCTACGCCATCGTCATCGATCCCTCGATCCTCGAGCTGCTCGGGATCGACGAGTCGACGCCGCTCGACGTGCGCACCGACGGCGTCGGCTTCCAGGTCAAGCCGGTGCCCCAGCCAGCGACGTCGTCGCCGTCCGCGTCGCCGTCCACGTCGCCGTCCGCGGTGCCGTCCGCGGTGCCGTCCGCGGTGCCGTCCGCGGTGCCGTCCGCGGTGCCGTCCGCGTCGCCGTCAGCCGCGGCGTCACCAGCGCCGCGCAACGGCAGCCCGGCGCGCGGAATGTCGTCATGGCCGTCGTCGATGGCGCTCGACGCCGCATCGGGCGCCTACGCAGCCGTGCCGTCAGAGACGATGGAACTGACCCGCCCCGACTCCGGCGAGCACGCCCCCGCCGCCGGCCACGGCGCGACGCCGACGGTCACGGTGTTCCGCGACGGCGAGATCGTGCTGCAGCAGCCGTTCACCGTCGACGAGATGCTGATCGGGCGCAACAAGCAGGCGCAGATCCACCTCGACGACCGCGCGCTGTCGCGTGACCACGCCAAGCTGTCGCGGCGGGGCGCCTCGTTCTGGATCTCCGACTGCAACAGCGCCAACGGCACCTTCGTCCGCGAAGAGCGAATCGCCGAGCCGCGACTGCTGCGCGCCGGCGACATCGTCGTGATCGGCCGCTACCAGCTGCGCATCGACGGCGTCGAGGAGGCACCGAGCGACACGCCGGTGCTGACCATCACCGGCCCCGACGGGCAGGACCGCTTCGCGATGGTCGACCACCACATCGTCATCGGACGCGGTGACGACTGCGACGTCGCCATCAACAACCGCTCGGTCTCGCGCCGCCACCTGCAGATCACTCGCGACGCCGCGCACGGCAGCTTCGTGGCGACGAACGTCAGCGGCCACAACGTCGTCAAGGTCGCGGGCCACGCCATCACCGCCCCCACCGGCTTCCGGCAGGGCGACGTCGTCGAGATCGGCGAGTTCTCGATCACCCTCGGATACCTCGACCACGACAACGACGGCGCCGGCTCGACGATGGTCATCGACCGCACCGCCGTGGCCAAGGCGGCCTACGTCGACGGCGACTACGGCGCCGCCAACGTCGGCGCCCCGGCGGCGCCGCGCAAGCGCTGACGCGCTCACGCTCCGGGTGGCGGTCCGGGTGGCAGCAGCGCACGCGGCGCTGCTCGAGCCGACGTCGCCGCCGGACGTGTTGTCAGCCTTCGCCGCTCGGGTTGTCGCGCAGCCAGTCGTCCATGTACCGGGCGATGGCCAGCTCGACCTCAAGCTCGACGGCGGTGAAGCGCAGGTGGAAGTCGATGCCCGCGTCGCCGGTCTTCACGCGGATGATCTCGCCGCGCACCCGCAGTTCCTTCGCCACCCCGCGCAGGCTGAACCGCACGTCGACCTCCCGGCCCAAAGCCGGCGTCTTGCCGCGCCAGTAGATGCCGCCCAGCGAGATGTCGCCCTCGCGCTCCTCCCACTCGCCGTCGGTCAGGCTCGTCTCGCGCACAAGGAAGCGCATCGGCAGGCGCAGGCTGTCGCGGCGGTCCTCGGCGGGCAGCGGGGCGTCGGGCTTGGTCATCGGAGTCCTCGGCGAAAGCGTCCTGCGGTGAAGCCTTCCACAACTGTACGACCGCCGGCAGTCCCCGGCTGCCACCGTCCGCGTCGGCGCGCGGGGACACGGTCAGGGCAGGACGACGACGGTGTCGCCAATGTCGGGGGCGTCAGTCGGTCACGGGCAGCGGCGCGCTCCGTCGTCGACGTGATGCCGGTCTGCCGCGGTCGGGTGATCGACCGGCGGGCAGAGCACGCCGCTCGACGGTTCCGCGGGCGGCAGGCCGCTGCGAGCGCCGACGCCATGCGCTTCTTCGTCACTCCTGCCCACTCCGCCGCGGCCGTCGCCGCCTCCTCGCCACCGCGACCTGCGCGCCCCCGCCGGCAGAGACGCCGCCGCCCCACCAGTTCGCCGTCGTCGACGGGCACATCCGCGACGCCGAGGGCCCGTTTGCTGACGTCGTCTACGCGCCGTACTCGTACTCGACGGCGGCCGAGCGCGTCGGCGCCTTCGCCGACAGCGAGCGGCCTGTCGTGCTCGAGAACTTGCAGAAGCTCGCTGCCGAGGCCCGCGCGATGGGCGCCGCGCTGTGGGGTTGGCCAGTACGGCGACAACGGCGACCTGGGCGGGCTGTCGGCGTGAATGGACGCCGAGTACGGCGCCGTCGCGCCGGTGGTCTGCGGCTCGGCCTACTGGGACTACAGCCGCGGCGACGGCTTCGGCATCCTGAACGCCGATGGCAGCGAGCAGACTGTGCTGTGGGACGCGATCGTGCGCCCGGCCCCCGAGCGCATCGCCGGTGCCCCGGGCACCTGGACCGACGACGACGCCACCCGCACCCTCGTCGTCCGCGACCGCGCCGCCGGCGACGCGCCGTCGGTCCTCCGCGCGCCGGCGCGAGTGCCCCCGACGGGCTTCGTCGTCGAGGTCGACTGTGGCGGCGCCGCTGTCACGGTGACGATCCGCCCCGCCGGCTGACAGACGTCGACGCGCGCGTTGTTGAGTCCACGATGAAACAGCCCGCGCACGAACTTGCGCCGAAGCCGGCGAGCTTCGGCAGACTACCAGTGTGACTACCCCTCCGCTGTCGTTTCGCCTGCTCCTTGGCCTGCTCTTCACGGTCGCGGCGTGCGACCTGCCGGCAGCCTTCGCGCCCCGCGACGCCCGCTCGGGAGAAGGCGAAGGAGAAGGCGAGGGCGAGGGCGAAGGAGAAGGCGAGGGCGAGGGCGAGGGAGAAGGAGAAGGAGAGGGAGAAGGAGAAGGAGAGGGAGAGGGAGAGGGAGAAGGAGAAGGAGAAGGAGAAGGAGAAGGAGAAGGAGAAGGAGAAGGAGAAGGAGAAGGAGAAGGAGA
>VGSZ01000274.1 GCA_016874845.1 Deltaproteobacteria bacterium | reverse complement strand
GTCGTCGCAGCCGTCGTCGTCGCAGCCGTCGTCGTCGCAGCCGTCGTCGTCACAGCCGTCGTCGTCGCAGCCATCGTCGTCGCCGTCGTCGCCGTCGTCGTCGTCGTCGTCGTCGTCGTCGCGGTCGTCGTCGCGGTCGTCGTCGCGCCGGACGCCGCCAGCGTCGTCGCGGGGTCGTCGCCGAAGCGGACGGCGTACACGCCCACCGAGCGGCCGCCGTTCTCGTGGTTGCCCTGCGACGTCGTCCACACCTGGCTGCCGTCGGGGCTGACGGCGAGGCCTACGGTGTAGGCGTCGGTGCGGACGCGATGCACGACGGTCATCGTGCGCGTGTCGACGACGACGACCTGCGCGCGGCTGTGACAGGCGACGTACAACCAGCGGTCGTCGGGCGACAGCTCGATGGTGCGCGCGCCGCCGCCGGTGTGGACCTCCTGCCACGCCAGGAACTTCGCCGTCTTGCCCCCAGCGCTGCGCGCGGTGGCGACGAACTCGAAGAGCGGCGCGCGGGCGATGAAGCCCGACGCGTTGGCGCTCATGTACAGCCACCGGCCGTCCTTCGAGACCACGAGGTGGCGGGGGCTCGGCTTCTCGCCGGTGACGGTGCCGAGGTACGCCCACGTGGTCGTGTCGAAGGCGGCGATGCCCCCGCTGCCCATGCGGGCGACGAGCAGCGTGCGTCCGTCGGGCGTAAACAACGTGCCGCGCAGGCACGAGCCGCACTCCTTGTCGCGGTCGACGCCGGACAGCGCGTCCAGCGACAGCGCGGTGCCGACGACGAGGCGCTGGTCGAGGTAGCGGAAGGTCGCCGGATCCCCCGACGAGACATCGATGATGCCCAGCGTGTTGTCGCCCCAGTGGGCGACGGCGACGAAGCGGTCGTCGGGGCTCGCGGCGACGTACTTGGGGATGGGCCCGGTGGGCAGCACGCGCACGATGCGATCGGTGGCGGTGTCGATGACCGCCACCGCCGACGGCGACGTCGAGCCGCGATCGAAGTCGCGCCGGTAGTAGGGCACCCACAGGAAGCGGCCGCCGTGGGACAGCGCGCTCTCCACCGGCTTGCCGCGCATGACGTTGTGGTCGCCCGAGGGCGGCACGCGGCGATAGACGTAGCCGAACACCGTGTCCTGCCCGAAGAACAGCGGCGCGTGCTCCTTCGTGAAGGCGTGCTCGATCACGCCGACCTTCTGCAGGCGCGCCGGGTCGAGCACGACGGTGCGGTAGCCCTCGAGGCTGTTGACGTAGACCTTCGCCCCGTCGCGCGAGAAGCGCACCGACTTGGGCGAGTTGATGTCGAGGTCGAAGTGGTCGCCGGGCACCTTCGCCGCGGCATAGCCCTGCCAGCGCGCCACCAGCTGCAGGCGCGGCGCGCCCGTCGCCGCGCGGTCCACCTGCCCCCGCGTGCCCACCGGCACCATCAACGCCTGCTCCGGCGACGCCAGCGCCTCGGCCAGCGCCAGCCGGCCGCGATCCCACGCCGGCACCGGGGGCGGCGCCGGCACCGGCGGCAGCGTCACCGGCGCCGCCATCGCCGACGGGACGACAACGGGGGCCACGAGGCTCGCGGCCGGCGCCACCGGAGCAACGACGACGGACGCCGCAGGCGGCGCCGCCGGAGCAACGACGACGGACGCCGCAGGCGGCGCCACCGGCGCGACGACGACGGGGGCCGCGGGCGCCTCGCCGAGCTCCTCGGACTCCATCCCTTCGCGCTCGCGGGCCTGCGCCGCGTACTTCTTCGCCGCCGCGTGGCCGGGGCTCAACGCCAGCGTCTGGTCAAAGGCGACGGCGGCAAGGCCCCAGTCCTCCTTCACCCAGTACGCCCACCCGAGCTGGTACTGGCAGGCGAGGCAGCGCGGGTCCTCGCGCAGACAGCGCTGGAGCAGCACGACGGCGTCATCGGCGCGCCCCGCCACCAGCGTCTGGCGCCCCGCCTCGAACGTCGCCCGCGCCGGCGCTGTGCGACAGCTGCCGAAGGGCAGCTTCAAGGCAACGGTGGACGGCGAGGCAGGAGCCGCCGGCGCGGAAGACGAGGCCGGCGCCGGCGACGGAGCCTGCGCGACGAGCACGGCGACGAGCACGGCCCACATCGACGACGTTCGTCTCCTCTTGCGCCCCAGCGCGCGTCAGCGTGGATAACGCGGCGCCCGACGACGGCCAAACCCGGCGGCCGCGACGTCCGCGCCCGGACGGGTGGGCCACACGCCGTCCGCGCCCACTTTGGCTTTTCCCGCAGCCTGCTAGTGCGCGGACGTCTTTGCGCGGGTCGTCGTCGACGACGCGCCGACGCAGGAGCTGCCCGTGCTGCGCATCCCCGTCTCGTCCGTCTTGGCGCGCCGCCCGACGCGCGTCGTCACCGACCCCACCTTGCTCGTCACCTTCGTCGTCGGCGTCATCGTCGCCGGGAGCGCGGGCTGCGCCAGCGCCGAGCCTGGGCCGCGCGAGCGGACCGTCGACGCCGGCCCCGTAGCAGCAACGTCGCCGCCGCCGTCGCCGCCGCCGCCGCCGCCGCCGCCGGCACCGCCCGCACCGCCGCCACCGCCGGCGTGCCCCCCCGGCGCCGCGGGCATGCTCTGCGTACCATCCACGACGGCGACGGCGCCCGCGAAGACGGCGGCGCCCGCGACGACGGTGACGCCCGCGACGGCGACGGCGGCGCTGGCGATGTTCTGGATCGACGCGCAGCCGACGCGCGCCGACGATTTCGCCCGCTGCGTCGCGGCGCGCGGCTGCGCGCCCCGCGTGGGCATGAAGGTCACGGCGATGCCCGACGGCGCGCTGCTCGGCGCGTCATGGACCGAGGCGCGCTCCTTGTGCTCATTCCTCGGCCGGCGCCTTCCCACGATCTGGGAGTGGGAGGCCGCCGTCACCGCCGGCGTCATCGCCCCGACGGCGCCCGAGTGGACCGGCACTCTCGTCGAGGCCGCGCGCAGCAAGCGCCCGCCCGCCGAGGCGACGACGACGGTCCTGCCCGACGGCAGCCTCGACCTGCAGGGCCCCTGCGGCGGCATCGACCCATGCCTGCCCGCCACCGCCGCCGCCGTCGGCATCGTCGAAAGCGGACACGCCAGCCGCGCCGTGCGCCCCATCGGTGTGGCGCTGGGCACGAGCCCGCCGAAGCGGCCGCCCGCCCCCGTGCAGAAGGACACCATGGTGCGCTGCGCGACGTCGCAGCCGTGGCTGACGGCGTTTCCGCCGCTGGCGCTGCAGGCGCCGCGCGCGCCGCGCCCCGAGACGACGACGCCGTCGCCCGAGCAGCGCACCATCGCCTGGGGCATCGACGGCGACCGCCTCGAGGACAAGGGCGTCTGCAGCGAGCAGGTCCGCGCGACGTGGAAGCCCGAGCACCAGAAGGGCGGCCACGCGATGATGTCGTGCCGCGACCCGGTCAGCTACGTGCTGCCCAACGAGAAGCACATGTTCGCGTGGCGCCGCTACGTCGAGCACCTCGGCGGCGGCTACGTCGGCGTCGCCTCCGACCAGAACTACAACCTCGCCGCCCTCGCCCGCTCCGAGTGGGTGTGGCTGATGGATTACGACCCCAACATCGTGCGCCTGCACCGCGTCGTGCGCGTGGCGCTGCTGCGGGCCGAGACGCCGCAAGCCTTCGTCGAGCAATTCGCGCCCGCCGCGCGCGACGGAATGCTGGCGGCCATCGAGCAGGAGTACGCCGCCTTCCCCGAGCTGCCGCTCCTGCGCCAGTTCTACCTGTCGTATGCGGGCCGCCTGTACGGCTACTACGCCGGCGTGACGAAGCCGCACCCGCAGGACGTGGGGTGGGGCTGGCTGGCCCACGACGACCAGTTCGCCTGGATTCGCCGCCTGACGCAGCAGGGGCGCATCGTCCCCATTGGCGGCGACATGCTCGGCAAGAAATCGATGCGGAATATTGGTGAGGCTGCGCGCCAGCTCGGTGTCCCGATTCGCGTCTACTACACGTCGAACGCGCCGCTGTCGTGGGGCGGCATCCTGTCGAAGGAGTACAAGGACAACGTGCGGGGGTTGCCGATGGACGCCGAGTCCGTCGTCGTCGCCACCTTCAACAGCGGCGCCTTCGCACAGAAGGACTACTGGCACTACCACGTGAGCAGCGGGCTGCTGCAGCAGGAGCGGCTGGCGTGGCCAGCCGTGACGCACGTGCGGCAATTGGCGTGGGACCGCATCCCCACCGACGACGGCGACCTGACGATCGTCGGTCTGCGCAGCACGCCCCGAGAGTGACCTGGGCAGCTGACGGAGACCGGCGGGCCGATCTTCCGTCAGCTTTTCACCCGCCGACGGTGAGCGCGATCTTGCCGCGCATTCCGCCACCCTCGATCTTGCGGTGCGAGCGAGTCGGTACGCCGACCAGCTCATCGTGCGCCGCACTGCGGCCGAGTCGCATCACCCGCGTCACTCAGGAGGGCCGACGGGGCCGACGAGCAGACGCGAAGCGATCGCCGAGCGCGAGCTGCGAGCGCGCCAATGCGCCGGCCGCGAACGCACCGACAGGAGCAGGAGCAGCAAGGCACCGGTGACCGGCACGGTCGGTCCGCTCGCGCAGCTGCCGAAGAGGTCGCGGTCAGCGCCGACGCCGATGGGCCCCTCTGAACCCTCGACATCCCCGACCGCAGCGCCTTCGTCGGGGACATCGCCGTCGGGGGCGTCGAGGTCGTCGTCGTCGCCTGCGCCGGCGGCGTCGTTGTCCGGGCCGTCTTCCATGACAGGTTCGTCGGGGGACCCGTCCGTTGGACCGGCGTCGACGTCGCCGAGGCGTTCATCGTCGGCGGCGGGACCGCCGTCCTCGACGGTGTCGCTCGCATTGCCGCCTTCGTCGTCGCCGGCTGCGTCTGGATCGTCGCCAGGCCCGGCGTCGCTCGTTGCGTCGCAGTCGTCAGCGACGCCGGTGACGATGGCGCCGTCGCGGCAGCGCGGGACCGCGGCGCACGCGTCGGTCGAGGCGGTCGTCGCCTCCCCGTGCCGCAGCCAGCCGGCGCCAAAGGCGCAGGCGCGGTGGTTGCGCTCGAGCCGCGTGCCGGTGTGCTCGCCAGGGATGAGCGCGAGGCGCGCTGCGAAGTCGGCGGCGGGCGGCTGCACCAGCGACGCGTACGAGTTGTCGACGATCAGGGTGTCGGCCACCGGCTGCCCGGCGAGCCGCGCCCGAAACGGCGCGCCGACGAAGACGTAGTCGAAGTCGCCGACGAAGAGGTTACCCGCCACCCGCGCCCGGTCGTCCTCGACGCGGACGCCGCCACGCTCGATGCGCTCGAATGTGTTGCGCTCGACAACGGCGTCCTCAGCGAAGTCGGGCCACACCGAGACCCACGGCAGCTCGAAGTCGGTGTAGGCGCTCGCGTATTCGCGGTAGGTCGGGTGGTAGATCGCAGTCGTCACCAGCGGGTTGTCGTAGGGGGTCGGGTCGCCGCAGCCCATCTGCGACAGATCGCGCGACTGCCGCGCTGCCACCCAGACGCCAAACGGCTGGTCGGCGAAGCGATTGCCCCGGATGACGACAGCGCGGGCGTGCTCGGTGCGCGGTCGGCTGTCGGGGTTCTCGGCGGCGTGCTCCTCGCAGTTCTTGTAGAGCAGGACGCCGCCGAACGCGTTTCCGATGATGTCGTTGCCTTCGATGAGGTGCTCCGACGATGCGTCGACGGCGACACCCTCGCGGCGGTACCAGCCCACCCGCGGCCGCCCCTCGGGCGTGACGTGCCCATTGTCGGCGATGCGGTTGTCGAGCAGGCGATGGCCCCGCCCGTAGGGCGCGAGGTAGGCGCCGGCGCTGCTGTTGCCCTCGATGATCGACTCGCGCACCGTCACGCCGATCGTGTGCTGGTGCAGGTACACGCCGACGTTGTCCGAGCCACTGACGTGAAGGCGCCGCAACACGACCTCGCGCGGCGCCCGCGCCCGCAGCGCGTCATCAGTTTCCCCGTCGCGGCGGTTGGCGACGCGGACCGCCACGCCCTGCCCGCCCTCGACGTAGCAGTCCTGCACCGTGACGCCGTCGACGTCGCCCGTCACCGTCAACGCGTAGCCCTCGCGGGCCCGCAGCACGGCACCGTCGCAGGACAGCGTCGTGTTCGATGTCCAGATGCGGAAGCTCTGGTCGTACACGCAGCCGCGGCGCAGCTGCACCGCCCCCGAGAGCTCATCGGTGGGATGCACGCACCGCTGCTGCTCGGCCCCGCGCGCGACCGCCGGCCCCCGCGCCGACGCCGACGCGGCCACCGCCCACGCCGCGAGCAGCCACACCCTCGCCCCGCCGCTCCGCGAACCCCGCCGCGATCCCACAGTCATCGACCACCTCTGCAAAAACAGGAAGCCCGACGTACCACCACTGACAGCACAAAAAAGCCGGGGTGGGCTCCACCCGTCGTCGGACCCGCCGCCGCCCCGTCGCCGCCCGCCTCGTGAGCATCGTCGCGTCAACAGCGATTGCAGCTGCGTCGACACCGCAGCTGCCTGCTCGCCCTTGCAGGCCGCTGGCCGCAGGGGGCGGTCTCCGCGCGCCGCGCGGCGCGGACCGCGCGTCTGGACGCAGCGGTCACGCCCAGCGCGTGGTTGGCACGCGCGCTGCTTTGCCCTGACGCACCGACCGCCACACCGCCCCCGACCACAACCCCACGCCCGACGACGGGCAGACATGGAGAACGTCATGCGCGCAGCGAAGG
>VGSZ01000273.1 GCA_016874845.1 Deltaproteobacteria bacterium | reverse complement strand
CGCCTTCGAGCCGGTCGCGCCCGTGCCGCCCGACGCGCCATGACCTCGTCCTCGCCCGCCGCCCCGCCGCGCGGAGCCCTCCGCCCGGGCGATCGCGCCTGGCTCGTGCTGGTCGTCGTCGTCGTCGTCTGGCTATCGCTGCTGGCCGCGTTCCCTGCCATGCCTGGCCTGCCCTGCGTGTGGCGCTGGGCGACGGGCTTCGACTGCCCCGGCTGCGGGATGACGCGGGCATGTCGCTCGTTGCTGCGTGGCGACGTCTGGGCGGCGCTTGAGCATCACCCGCTGGTGCTCGTCGTCGTCGCCGCCGCCGCCATGCACACCGCGCGGGTGCTGACGTCGTGGTGGCGCGGCGCGGCGTGGCCGCCGCCGCTGCCGCGACGCGCCGCCGTGGTCGCTGGCGTCGTCGTCGCCACAGGCTTCGTCGTCGTCGTCGTGCAGCGCGCGGCGCCAGTGTGGGCGGTGCTGTGGTCGGCGCTGTCGGCGCCTTGACGCGGCCGCCGCGCGGGGTCCGACAATGACGCGGGGCCCGGATCGGCCCCGCGCGCACCCGCCGGTGGTCTGCAGCGCGGTGGTGGCTGGTCCGATCAGAACTGGACGCCGGCGAACAGCTGGCCGGTCCAGGCGAACTGCGCGGTGCGGAACTTCTCGTCGGACAGCTGGGTCTCTTCCCAGTGGTTCAGGCCGGCGAAGGGCAAGAGCACGCCGAACTGCGGCATGAAGTAGAAGCCGTCGTCGGTGCCGTACCAGGCCCGCAGGTCGAGCTCGAGGCCCAGCGGGTTCTGCTGCCCCGGCGTCGACGACGCGAAGACGGCCTGGCTGTAGATGACGTCGGCGCGCACGCCGAGGTCGGGCGTGAACGAGTAGCTGATGTGCGGCTTCACATAGAACGCGTCGGTGACCGTGCCCAGGATCTCGCGGAACAGGATCATGTCGACGATGTAGTCGGAGTCGAAGCGGAAGTTCGTGATGTCGTTGTCGCGCCGCGTGCAGGTGACGCCGTCGACCTCGACGTCGCCGTCCTCCAGGCACTCGCCGTACTGCTTGCCGTCGAGGTCACCGGCGCGCGGGGTCTGCGTGATCACCGGACGGTGGCCGAAGCCGGGCGCGTCGTCGCCCGAGGCGATGCCGCCGTCGACGCCTACCTCGAGCGCGTCGCCGAGCAGCTTGTACGAGGACTCGACGGCGGCGCCGCCCTGCAGGATGAACAGCGGGTTGTCGACGACCGCGCCGTCGACGACGGTCTTCAGGTCCGCCGCCGTCGAGGTCAGTCCCCCCGAGGACGTCGACGTGCCGTCGATCTGGCCGATGATTCCCACCGCCTCGGCCTCGATCCTGAACTTCTCGACCTGGAAGCGGCCCCACACCGACGCAATGCCGGCGTTGGCCTTGCGGTTGACGTATTGCCCGGCGTCCACCGGCGGGTTCTGCGTCACCGACGCGCCGCCCGGAGCCGTATAATAAGAAGGGATGTCGTACTGCTGGGTCCGGTAGACACCAAAGACGCCGTAGTTTGCGATCCAGTTGCCCTGTCGCAGCTGCTCCTCGATGTCCTCTTCCTTGTCGCGCTTCGCGATGACCAACAGAACCGAGTGGACGTCGTCGCGCGGGTCGAGGTTGTAGCGCTGGCCCTGCTCGCCCTGAAAGAAGCCCTGGTTCAGGTCGCCGCCGGCGCCGGCGCCGCCGCCACGCCCAAACGGTCCGCTCGACGAGAATGAGTAGCCGGGGGCGATGATGTGGCCGGCGATGCGCGTGCCGAAGACGACCTGGTCGGCGTTGTCGCCGAAGTCCTGGTCGAGCTTGTTGCCGTTGTTCGCCAGCAGGCCGAGGCCGAAGTTCTGGTCCATGCGACCGAAGCGGAGCTGGCCGACGGGTGTCATGACCTCGGCCCACAGACGGCGGATCCGGATGGCGTCGTAGATCGAATTCAGGCCGGCTTGCGGGGGATTCTGGGAGGCTGCAAACAGCGGCAGCGGCAGCGTCGGGTTCTGCGCGAAGCCGGGCAGCGACTCTGGGGTGCTGCCGAGCACGATGTTGTCGAACACGTCGACGGTCGAGCGGATGCGGATGTCCTCGCTGACGTTCAGCGTCGGGTCGACGCGCAGGCGCATGTTGGCCGACAGGATCGTCTGCGTGTCCTCGGACGTCGTCGAACACGGGTCGCCCGGTGAGTTCTCGGGGTTGCCGTCGGTGCAGCCCTGGCCGTCGAACGGGCGGTACAGGGTCGGCGTCGGGAACCCCGACGTGCCGCGGCCGAGGCCGTTGGTGCCTGGCGCGGCGGGGTCGAAGGTGCCGAGGTCGAGGCGGTTGAACGCGTCGAAGCGGAAGCGAAAGTAGCCGTCGAGCTCGAGGAAGTTCAGCTTGGGCTTGACCTCTTCGATCCAGCGCTCCTCCTGCCACTCCTGCGCCGCCGCCTTCGCCGTCGCCTGGTCACGCGCCGCCGCCTCGAGCTCGCTCTGCAGCTGCGCCTTCAGCTCGGCCTGGACCTCGGCCTTCAGCTCGCTCTTCAGCTGCGCCTTCAGGCGGTCGAGGTCGTCTCCGGTGGGCGCGGTCGGGACGGCAGGCGCGGTGGGCGGCGCAGCATCGTCGCCGAACGGCAGCGTCGCCGGGGGCAGCGCCGGCGGCGCGTCGGCAGCCGGGGGAGTGGTCCCTTCGGCCTTCTTCTCGTCGGCCTTCTTCTCGTCGGCCTTCGGGGCCGGGGCGGCGGTCTGGGCCAGACCGGCGGGCGACGCAAGCAGCAGGGAGCCGACGAAGAGCGGACGAAGCATGAGCGACCTCACAGTGTGGCGCCCGCGTTAGCAGCACGCCGGCAGCCGCGCCAGCCGTCGCCGTCGCCGCCGCGCGTCTGCTGCCGCCGCTCGTCCGCGGTCCGTCAGCTGTCGTCGACCACGACCTCGGTGCGCCGGTTCTTCGCCCGCCCCTCATCGGTGTCGTTGTCGGCCACCGGTCGCTCGTCGCCGCGGCCGACCGCCTCGATGCGCGCGGCGTCGAGGCCCTGCTGGACGAGGCGCCGCTGCACGGCGTTGGCCCGCTTCTGTGACAGCACGCGGTTCTTGTCGGGCTGCCCGACGTTGTCGGTGTAGCCGTCGATCCGCACGCGGTAGGGCCGGTTCGACGCCTTCACCTTCGCTGCGAGCGCGTCGACGGCGTCCCGCGCCGCGTCCTTCAGGCGCGCCGACGCCGTGCCGAATGACACCCCGCCGTCGAGCACCAGCGTCGCGATGGGCGCGTCGACGCAGCCGTCGTCGTCGCGATCACCGTCCTTGTCTTCGGGCTCGGTGGGGCAGCGGTCGACCGCGTCGAGCAGGCCGTCGCCGTCGGTGTCGTCGGGGTCGGGGCAGCCGTCGCCGTCGCGGTCGCCGTCCTTGTCCTCGGGCTCGGCGGGGCAGCCGTCGTCGGGGTCGAGCACGCCGTCGCCGTCCTTGTCGTCGGGGTCGGGGCAGCCGTCGTCGTCGTCGTGGCCGTCCTTGTCTTCGGCGACCTCGACGCAGCGGTCGTCGCTGTCGAAGACGCCGTCGCCGTCACCGTCCTTGCGCGGGCAGCCGGCCTCGGGGCCGGCGACGCCGGGGCAGGCGTCCTGGTCGTCGAAGACGCCGTCGCCGTCGTTGTCGCGGTCGGGGCAGCCGTCGCCGTCGTCGTGGCCGTCCTTGTCTTCGGGCTCCTTCGGGCAGGCGTCCTCGGCGCGGCACAGGCCGTCGTCGTCGTCGTCGTCGCAGCGCGGCGACCAGCGCACGCCCGCCTGCAGTCGCCACGACGGCGCACCGACGCCCGAGCCGGGCACGCCGACGCCGACGACGCCGAAGGGCAGGAGATCGCCCCGCGTGCCGTGCACGCCCCACGACAGCTCGGCCGGGTTGTTGCCCGCCGACAGTGGGGCCGGCCACAAGAGTGCCCCGCCGGTCAACGCCGAGTCGACGCCGAGCGGGCCGTCGGTGGGTTCGTAACCGACGCCAGCGCGGTAGCCGAGCTCGACGCCCTGCGCCGCCGGACCGAACGCCGACGGCACGCGCAGCTTCGGCCCGACGTTGGCGGCGAAGCGCAAGGGGCCGTCATCGCGCGACGCGGCAAGCTCCACCGCCAGCGTCGGCAGGCCGTCGCCGATGTACTGGTGCCGCGGCAGCGCCGTCGGCAGCGTCAGGTGACCCACCACCGCGAGGTCGACGACGTCGCCGGCGCGCACCTGGGTGACGCCGTAGCGGCCGACGACGCGCAGGTCGCCCACGCCCACGGCGGCCACCGGGTTGTCGCCCGCGAGGCCGGGCAGGCTGGCCGGCCCCGACTGGAACAGCACCAGCGGCACGTCGACGCCGAGCTTCAGGCGCGGCCACAGCGTCATCGCGCCGCCCAGGTGCAGGCCGACGCGGTTGTCGACGACGCCGAAGCTGGCCCGGACGGAACCTGCGTCGAGCACGCCGGTGAGCGGCGCGCGCGCCCAGCCGAGCCGCACCGCGGCGTCGGTGTCGCCCACCACGCCCACGTCGGCGCTGTCGACGTCGAGGATCGACGCGCGGTCGAGCGCCGGGCGCGCGCGCTCGACGTCGAGGGAGCCGGGCCCCTGACCGGCGGCGTCGTCGAGCGTCTGGGCGCGGGCGGCGCCCGCGCAGAGCGAGGCCACGACGAGCGAGCCCACGACGGAGAAGAGGGCGCAGAGCGAGGCGCGCGACATCAGGGTGGCTCCGGGACAGGGCAGGGGATGCGGGGGACGGGCGACGATGACCACGACGCGGGGTGTCAGGCCGCGCGCCGGCGGCGGCGCCGGCCGGCGACGAGCAGGGTGAGCAGCGCCAGCGGCGCGGCGCCGGGCGCGCTGCCGCAGTTGGTGCCGCCCGACAGACCCACGCGGTCGTCGAGGTCGTCTCCGTTGACATCGACGAACGAGTCGCCGCCGGCGGACTCGCCGTTGCAGACGGCGGCGCTGTCGTCGACCTCCTCGTCGGAAAGCGCGCCATCGCCGTCGTCGTCGAGGCCCGTGCGCACCACGATGCCGCCCGCCGGGCACTCGTCGAGCGAGGCGCGGTCGGTGCGCACCAGCGCCGACAAGCCCGCGGCGCCGGTGCCGCCGGTGGTGCCGTCGTTGCCGGCGGGACCCTGGGGGCCGGTAGGGCCCTCGGGGCCGGCTGGACCTTCGTCGCCGTCGTCGCCGTCGTCGCCCACGTCGCCGGGCGGGCCCGTCGGCCCGTCGGCGCCGGGCCCGCCATCATCGCCGTCGTCGCCGGGCGGGCCGGCCGCGCCGTCCTCGCCGTTGCACACCGTGGCGGTGGTGTCCTCCTCGGCGGGGTCGAGCGCGCCGTCGCCGTCGTCGTCCACGCCCACCACGATCACCACGCCGCCCGCGGGGCACTCGGCCGGCGCCGCCGGGCGGGTCGACACCGCGCTCTCCGGGCCGGCTTCGCCGTCGGGGCCGTCGGCGCCGTCGGCGCCGTTGCAGACTACGTCGGAGCCGGTCACCTCTTCGGCGTCGAGCGCGCCGTCTTCGTCGACGTCGAAGCCGATGTCGATGCGGACGCCGCCGTCGTCGCAGCCCTGCTCGGCGCCGGCAAACGTCGTCGCGTCGATGAGCTGGCGCGGCAGGGGCCGCGGCGTCACGCGCACCGCCGCCGACGGTGCGCCGGCGCCGACGGCGTTGACCGCGCGCAGCCGCACGACGAGCTCGAGGTCGGCGCCCAGGTCGGCGAGCACGACAGGGCTGGCGGTCGCCGCCGGGGCGAGGGGGACCCAGCGCCCGCCGTCGTCGAGGCTGACCTCGTAGTTCGAGATCGGCGCGCCGCCGTCGTCGCCGGGGACGAAGGCGATCGTCGCTGAGCGCGGGCCCGCCGTCGCCCGCAGGTCGGTAGGGGCCGAGGGCGTCCTCGGCACCACCGTCTGGTCGAGCGCGACGCTGTTGCTGGCGCGCAGGTTGGCGTCGCCGCCGAAGCGCGCCACGACGATGTGCACCCCCACCGCCAGCGAAGACGTCGTCAGCGTGGCCTCGCCGGCCGAGAGGGCGACGGTGGCGGCGGTGGCGCCGTCGATGATGAACACGACGTTGCCCGTGCCCGACAGCCTGCCCGACACGCTGGCGACGCTGGCCGTCACGCTGACGGGCTCCCCGCGCAGCGACGGGTTGGCGCTAGAGCGCAGGGTGGTGGTCGAGGCGACGGGGTCGATGAACAGGGTGACCGGAAAGCTGGTGCTCGTGGCGTAGGTGCCGTCGGATTCGTAGCGGGCCAACACGTCCCGCGAGCCGAGCGCGAGCCCGGACAGCGTGAGCGCGGCGACACCCTCGGTGTTCAAGGTGCCGGTGCCGAGCGTTTTTTCTTCGGTGAAGAAGGTGACGTCGCCCGTCGGCACTGCGGTGAACGGAAGGACGCCCTGGGCTGTGACGGTGGCGCGCAGCGTCACCGGCGACCCGGCGGTGCTCGGGTTTGGCTGCGCGATGAGCGACGTCCTCGTGGCGCGGGTGTCGACGAAGACCTCGAGGGGGGCGCTCGTGCTCGGATCGAACGTCGCGTTGCCGTTGTAGACCGCGCTCAGCGACAGCACGCCCGCCGGCAGCGTCGCGGTCGTCAACGTCGCCACGCCCGCGGGGTTCAGGGTCGCGGTGCCGAGCAGCGTCGCGCCGTTCAGGTACACGACCGTACCGCTGGGAATCGTCAGCACCGGAGCGTCCTGCACGACGGTCGCCGTC
>VGSZ01000272.1 GCA_016874845.1 Deltaproteobacteria bacterium | reverse complement strand
GGAGCCTTCATGTCCTCGCTGCTCGCGCGCCAACGCACCCACACCTGCAACGACCTGACGAAGGCGGACCTCGGCCAGGCGGTCGTCTTGATGGGCTGGGTGCAGTCCAACCGCGACCACCACGGCCGGATCTTCGTCGACCTGCGCGACCGCCACGGCCTCACCCAGCTGGTGTTCAAGCCCGAGACGTCGACGGCGCTGCGGGATCGAGCCGAGAAGCTCGGTCGCGAGTACTGCATCGGCGTGCGCGGCATCGTCGAGGACCGCGCCGCCAACGGCGGCAGCAGCAATCCGCGCCTGAAGAGCGGCGAGGTCGAGATCTCGATCGTCGAGCTCGAGGTCTTCAATGAATCGGCGGTGCCGCCGTTCCTCATCGAGGACGGCATCGACACCAACGAAGAGAAGCGGCTCGAATACCGTACGCTTGATCTGCGTCGTCCGCGCTTGCAAAAAAACCTCGCGGTCCGCCACCGCATCATGCAGGCCACCCGGCGGCACTTCGACGACAACGGCTTTCTCGAGCTGGAGACCCCGCTCCTCGTCAAATATACGCCGGGCGGCGCGCGCAACTTTCTGGTGCCCTCGCGGCTCAATCCAGGCAAGTTCTACGCGCTGGCCGAGAGCCCGCAGTTGTACAAGCAGATGTTCATGATGGCGGGGCTCGACCGTTACTTCCAGATCGTGAAGTGCTTCCGCGACGAGGACCTGCGCGGCGACCGCCAGCCCGAGTTCACGCAGATCGACGTCGAGATGAGCTGGGCGACTGAGACGGTCGTGCAGACGATGATCGAGGGTCTGGTCGCGCGCATCTTCAAGGACGTTCACGGCATCGAGCTTGAGCGTCCGTTCCAGCGCATGACCTTCGACGAGGCGATGGCGCGGTACGGCGTCGACAAGCCCGACCTGCGCTTCGGCATGGAGCACGTCGACCTGACCGCCGCGCTGAGGGCGCTCGACGGCGGCGGCGTCGCCCTGTTCAAGGGTGCGCTCGACTCCGGCGGGATCGTCAAGGCGATGGTCATCCCGGCGAAGCACGAGCTGTCGCGCACCGAGGTCGACAAGCTCGAGGACGAGGTGAAGAAGCTCGGCGGCAAGGGCCTCGCCCGCTGCCGCATCGCCGAGGACGGCAAGGGGTGGACGCAGTCGCCGCTGTCCAAGACGATCACGCCCGAGGCGCAGGCGAAGGTGACCGATATGACCGGCGCGCAGCCCGGCGATGTGATCGTCTTCCAGTTTGGCAAGGCCCACGTCGTGCACACGGTGCTCGGCGGCCTCCGCGTGCATCTGCGCGACAAGCTGAAGCTCGTCGCGCACGATGACGCCGGTGTGTCGAAGTCGTGGCGCGTCCTGTGGGTGACCGACTTTCCGCTGTTCGAGCACGACGAGGAGCGCAACGCGTACGTCGCCGCCCATCACCCGTTCACGTCGCCTCAGGCCGGCCACGAGGACAAGCTGCTCAGCGACCCCGCGGCGTGCCGGGCGCGGGCCTACGATCTCGTGTTGAACGGCAACGAGGTGGGCGGCGGCTCGATCCGCATCCACGACGCCACGGTGCAGGCCAAGGTGTTCGAGGCGCTCGGCATCTCCGACGAAGACAAGCAGAAGAAGTTCGGCTTCCTGCTCGAGGCGCTGCGCTACGGCTGCCCGCCCCACGGTGGCATCGCCCTCGGCCTCGATCGCCTGTGCATGCTGCTGTGCGGGGGGACGTCGCTGCGCGAGGTGATCGCCTACCCGAAGACACAGAAGGGCACCGACCTGCTCACCGACGCGCCCACTGGTGTCAGCGACAAGCAGCTGCAGGAGCTGTTCATCGCGTCGACGGCGAAGGCCGAGTAGCGCCGCCGGCGAGCCGCCGGCCGGCGCCAGGGTTCTGGCTCGTCAGAACCGCACGCCTTCGATGGCGTCGCCGCCCACGGCGCCGGTGTCGACGACGACGCTGCGGCCGCTGGCCGAGGTCACCGTCCCGTCGGCGGTGCCGCCGCCCTTGAGCACCAGCGTCGCCGGCTGCCCGGCCTTGACCCGCACGCCCTGGGGCAGGGTGACGCGCACGCGCGTAGGCACGTCGCCGTCGCCGACCTTGCCGACGAGCTCACCCGGCCGCAGCACGGCGCCGACGATGACGTTGAAACCGCTCAGCTGTCCGTCGGCGGGGGCCACCACCGGCGGCGCGCCGCGGCCCCCTTCGAGCGCGGCGAGCTTGGTCTTGGCGGCCCTCAGATCGCGCTTCGCTTCGTCTTCTTCGGCGTTCTCCAGGCTGGCGATCCGGTCCTGCAGCGTCTGGATCTCTCCCGGGTCGGCGCCCGACGCGAACGTCAACAACGTCTGTCCCTTCTTGACGGTCGCACCATCGGCGACGTCGACGGCGGCCACGCGCCCACCGGTCTTCGTGCGCACGGCCTCGACGCCACCGCCATCGACCACCGCCGGATAGGTCACCGTCTCCGCCGCCGCGGCGGCGACCGGAGCCGCGGGCCGCACCTCGCCCTCACGGCGGGGTCGGGCGCGCGGGGGCGCGGTCGCGACGACGTCGTTGGGCTCCTCGTCGGGCTCACCCCCCTCGGTGGCCGGGGCGCCCGGGGCGCTGCCCGTGGGGGCGTCAGCCTCGGGTACCGCCGGGGCGCCGGCGTCGACCGACGCGTTCGCCACGCCGGCGCCGACCACCGCAAGGACGGGCGCCTCGGCAGGGAGCGCGGGGACCGCCGGCGGCGTCGTGATCGCCACCGGTGGCGGAGAAGGCGTTGCGGGCACCGCCGGCGGACCCACGGGCGCGGGCGGGCTCGTCGCGATCATCGCCCCCGATGCTGCGCCGCCGACGACGAGGCTGGCGACGAGCCCGGCCGCGTACCAGCGAGCGAGCCCACGGCCCGCGGGCGGCGGCGCCGGCGGCGGGTGTGGAACGGCGAAGGCCTCGACGACGATGGGTGGCGCGGTCAGCGGCTGCGTGTACGTCGCGGCCGGGCTCGGCATCGGCGCGCGCGGCGCGGGCGCGTCGTCGCGCGTGTGTTCGACCGGCGGCTTGCGCGGACGGGCCGGCCCGCCGGTCTGCTGGAACCGCAGCACGCAGCCGCAGATGCGGATCTCGTCTCCGTCGTAGAGATCGGCCTTGTGTACGTTGGTGTCGTTCAGGATCGTGCCGTTGCGGCTCTCACAGTCGACAAGAACGTAGCGGTCGCCCTGGCCGATGATCTTGGCGTGGGTCTTCGAGACACCGGGCTCCTGCGCCAGGCAGAGGTCGTGTTCGTCGAGGCGGCCGATCGTGAACGTGCCCGCCGACAGGTCCCAGGAGCGGCCCGCTGCCGTCCCGGCGATGCACGCCACCTGCCCCGACAGGAGGTTCGGCATCGCGAACATCACGGTCTTCTCGACTTCGGTCATCGGTCCCTCGCGCGTCCACGCCGGCAAGCGGCGTACGGCGCCACCCAGGCGACGAGCTTACCAACGAACCACGGGCCGACGCGATCTCGTCGGCGACCTGGACCGCGAGCCGCTATTCGTCGTCGGGAATGATCGAGCGCCCGCCTTCGTCGAGCTTCTTCGTGGCGCCCTCGACGTCGATGTCGGGCACCGGCGGCGCCCCCCCGACCTCGCCGTCGTCGTCTGCCTTCTTCTTGAGATCACGCGCCCGGTCGATGGTTTGCGACGGGTCGAGCAGCGGGACGATCTCGACCTCAGCGATGTGCGTGTCGTCCTTCTTGTCGCCGAGATAGACGCTGTCGATCCGCACGCTCAGCTCGACGACGCCGCGCTTGCCCACCGGCACGTAGACGATTTGCGGCTTGTTCTCGCAGTTGAACTCGATCCGGTCGCCGATGCTCGAGATGCCGAGGCTCGAGAAGTCGATGCCCGCGTCGGCGTCGCCGAGGTCGGCCTCGGTCTTCGTCTCGATGCTGCCGCGGTGAACGCGGTTCTTGTCGAGGAAGCTGCGCAGGCCGTTGCCTTCGCCGCAGAGCAGCGCGACCGAGCCGACGTCGGTGGGCTTCGCCAGCCGGATCGTCAGCGCCTGCCCGATGCCGGTGCCCGCCGTGCCCTCAGCCCATGACGTCGACAGGTCGTTGTCGTAGGCCTTGCTGGCGGCGTGGCCGGGGTCCAGCGTCGACGACGCCGTCACCGCCGACGCCGCCACCGGTGACGCCTTGTCGTTGCGGATACGGAGCTCCTTGCCGTAAGCCCACGCGAGCTGCTTGCTGCCGGGCAAGAGCACGCCGACGCGGCCGCCGGCGATGCGCGCCTTCTCGCACTGCACGCCCGCCAGCTGCACGTGGAAGACGGGCCTCGCGTCGGGGCCCTTGCCGGCGAGGACTACGACGCCGCTGCCCTGAGCGGTCGCGACAGCGTCGCGGCGGTAGCACAGCACGGTCTCGTCGCGCCCGTCACCGTCCAGGTCGCCCGTCGCGGTGTCGACGACCACGAACGCGCCGGAGAGCGCGCTGAGCCAGGGTCCGTTGTCCGCCGACTCGGCCGCGCGCGCCGGGCCGGCGTGCCACACCGTCGCCGCCCCGACGAGAATCACCGACGAAGCTGTAGCGCAGCGACGCGACACGCGGTCAGTATGGCCCCCCGTATGCCACGGTCAACTTTGCAGTACGTCCGTGCCAGCGACCCCCTTCGTCGCGGCGCGACGTCGACCACGACGTCAACGGCCGGCGAGCAGTCGCGGACCAAACAACCGCACGGTCGATGCCGCCAGCGCGCCGGCGACGGCGACGACGCCGACCACGACCACGACGACGCTGTTGGCCTCGATGGGTTCGCCGCGCAGCAGGCGGTCCATCAAGAGCGCGTGGCCCACCGAGGGGCAAGCGAGCAGGCCCACGGTCGGCTCCTGTGGAAACACGGCGAGCAAGGCCCCGGGAATCGCCGGCACGAGAGAGACGAAGGAGATCGCCGCCTGGGCGGTCTTGAAGCTGCGCGACAGCGTCCCCACGAACACCTGTACTGCGGCCCCGAGCAGCGCCATCGGCACGAGCAGGATCACGAGCCAGACGGCGGTCGCCGGCGGCAGAGCGAGGGCGAAGCCCGCCTCGGCGAAGGGCAGCACGCGCGCGGCGACGACGAAGCCGGCAGCGGCGACGACAACGCCAACCAGCGAGAACACCAGCGTCGCCCCCAGCTTGCCCGCCACCAGCGAGCCTGCCGACACCGGGTTCAGCAAAAGCGCCTCGAGCGAGCCGCGCTCGCGCTCGCCCGCAGTGGCGTCGATGGCGACGTAGGTGCCGCCGAGGAAGCAGCTCAGCAGCAGGAAAAGCGGCACCGACGCGAGCAGCAGCGCCGCGCGCCCCTGCGGACTGCCTACGTCGTGGACCGCGAGTTGCAGCGGCTGCACCACCGCCGGATCGACGCCGCGGGCGAGCAGGCGCAGCGCGCCGGTCCGCTGGCTCCATGAGGTCAGCGCGCCGCGCACGCGCCCGACGGTCACCGCCGCAGACTGTCGACTGCCGTCGACCACGAGTTCGACGGCGGCGGGGCGCCCGGCGCGCAGGTCCTCGCCGAACGTCGCGGGGATCACGACGACCAGATCGACGTCGCCGCGCTTCACCGCCGCCGTCGGGTCGGGTGGCGCGTCGACGATCACGAGGCCATCGCGCTCGAGCGCCTCGACCATCCGCGGCGCATGGTCGCGGCCCTGCACCGGCACCTTTGGTGACGTCTGCTTGTCATGGGCGTCGGCCACCGCCACGAACATCAGCCAAAGGCTGAAGGGCCCCAGCAACGGCAGCAGCAGCGCCGTCGACAACGCGCGGCGGTCGCGAAGGTTGTCGACGCACTCTTTGCCGAAGACGACGAGCGCGGCGCGCACGGGCCTACAGCCGCCAGGTGAGCCCGAGGAGGGCGTCGGTGGACCACTCGACCGTGGGCAGGGGCACGATCAGGCCGCTGCCCTCGGTGCTGATCTCGACGCCGACGGCGAGATCACGCATGACCCAGTAGTCGACGCCGCCGCCGATGCGCGCGCCGACGTTGATGTGAACGTCGCCAAAGCCAAGCGGCCCGCCCACCGCCGTCGTCACCTGCGCGACGGCGAACGGGATGAAGGGCGCGTCGAGCTGCAGCAGCCGGTAGCGCGCGCCGACGCCGACGCTGCCGTCGACGAAGCCGGGAGACAGCACCGGCCGGATCGACGTCGCCACGCTCCAGCTGCCGTCGACGGACCAGTCGATGTCGCAGCCGAGCGCCAGGCCCGCCGGCGGCGTCCCCTTCGTCGCCACGTCGAGGCGAGCGACGTTCACCGAGGCGCCGCCCACGCCCTTCACGAGCACGTCGCCGCCCTTGACGGTGTACGCCGCTGCCGGCGTGGCGCCCGCGACAGTGATGGCGGCGATCACGAAGACGACGGCGCGCATCAGCGCTGCGCTCCCTTCAGGAGCGCTCCGCGGCCGAGGTAGCGCGCGGCGCTGCCCAACTCTTCCTCGATGCGCAGCAGGCGGTTGTACTTGGCGACTCGATCCGACCGCGACAGCGAGCCGGTCTTGATCTGGCCCGAGCCCGCGCCGACGGCGAGGTCGGCGATGGTCGTGTCAGCGGTCTCGCCCGAGCGGTGCGACACGATGGAGCGGAAGCCCGCGCGGTGCGCCATGTCGATGGCCTCGAGGGTCTCGGTGAGCGTGCCGATCTGGTTGAGCTTGATGAGGATCGAGTTCGCGGCGCTCTGCGTGATGCCCATCGCCA
>VGSZ01000271.1 GCA_016874845.1 Deltaproteobacteria bacterium | reverse complement strand
AGCGCACGAGCGCCGCGACCGGCTTCGGCGCGACGATGGCCGTCGTCGACCACGGGGACGAGCACGGCACGCTGCTGGCCAGCGAGCCGGAGGCGACGGGCCTCGTCATCGCCGGCGCCGTGACCGGCGCGCAGCTGGCGCCGCTCATCGACAACGGCTCGCTCATCGGGGTGAGCACGGTCCTGCCCGAAGACCTCGGCACGCCGTCGGCGGGCACCTTCGCGCAGCGGATCGCGCGCATCCACGACATCGACAACGACGGGCACGAGGACTTCTGCGTGGGCTCGCCGGGGCTCGTCATCAACGGTAGCGCCGTGGGCGCGTTCGTCGTCTCGGGTCGGACGCTGCGGTTCGGCGGCCTGACGGTGGCGCCGCCGGCCGGAAATCCGAGCTTCGGCACCGAGGTCGCCGACGTCGGCGACGTCGACGGCGACGGCCGCGCCGACCTTGCGTTCGGCGCCCCCGACGACGGCGCGCGCGGCCGGGTGTTCTTGCGCCTGTCGACGGCGCCGGGCGCGCTGCGCACGATCGAGCCGCCGAGCGGCCTCGTGTCGGTGAACGCCCGCTTCGGCTGGTCGGTCGCCGGCATCGGCGACATCGACGGCGACGGGCGCAACGAGATCCTGATCGGGGCTCCGATGGACTCGGTCACCAACACCAGCGTCGCCGGCTGTGTCGACCCGAAGTTCAATCCGCGCACCGGCACCGGCGACTGCGCGGGCTCGGTGTTCCTCGTGGCGAGCCGGCGCCTGGCCGACGGCGTCGCCGCTCCGTGCTTCTCGGTGAACCGGTCCACCGCGATGCGGCTGGGGGCCTCGCTGCGGGCGCTCGGGCCGAGCCTGATCCCCGCCGAGGCGCCGGACTTCCAGCGCATCGCCATCGGCGCCCCCGGCCTCGGCGTCGACGACCCCGCGACCACCGGCGACGACGCCATCGGCCAGGTGATGGTGGCGACCATCACCTGGGACGACGCGACCCAGAGCTGCGAGGGCACCGCCGACATCCTGCGCCTGAACAACAGCACCGCCGACCTCCTCGGCGAGACGATGGCGCGCTGAAGAGGCCTGCGCCCTGTCAGGCTTTTTTCGCGACCGTCCGGGACGCCAGCGGATGTGAGGGAGCAGGCTGCTGAGGGAAGCCGCGAGGGGCTTCTTCAGCGGCCTGTCAGCGCTCGGCGGTTCACAAGAGGTTGGCCGGGTCGACGTCGACGACGAAGCGGGCGCGCGCGCGCTCGAGGCTGCGTCGCAGGTCATCGTCGCGGCGCAACGCGTGCAGCAACGCCGCGCGGGTGGCGACGTCGGCGGTGAACAAGAGCAGCTGCACGCGGGTGCGCCCGGCGACGCGCTCGAGGGGGCAGGGCGCCGGGCCGCCGAGCTTCCACCACGCCGTCGTCCGCTGCGCGGCCTGCTTCAGGGTGGCGGCGACGTCGTGGATCAGGTCGAAGGCGGTGCGGTCGTCCTCGTGCTCCACGCGCAGTCGCACCAGCCGCGAGAACGGCGGATAGCGGAAGCGCTCGCGCGCGGCGAGCTCGGCGGCGGCGAAGCCTTCGACGTCGTGGTGGACCAGATGCACGAGCGCCGGGTGCTCGGGCTCGTAGGTCTGCACGACGACGCGACCGCGGCCCTCGCCGCGCCCGGCGCGCCCGGCCACCTGCGTCAGCAGCGACATCGCCCGCTCGCCGGCGCGAAAGTCGGGCAGCGCCAGCGCGATGTCGGCGAGCACGATGCCCACCAGGCGCACCGCCGGCCAGTCGTGGCCCTTGGCCACCATCTGCGTGCCGACGATCACGTCGACCTCGCGCTGCTGGATGCGTTGCAGCACCTCGACGACCTCGTCGTGGCTGGTGGTCGCGTCGCGGTCGAGCCGCGCGACCCGCGCGTCGGGGAACCGCGCGCGCACCTCGGCCTCGAGGCGCTCGGTGCCGGTGCCCAGCTGCACGAGGCCATCCTCGCCGCAGGCGGGGCACGGGGGCATCCCCGAGACCGTCGGCGCCGTCGTCGGCGCCGCCCGTGTCGTCGGCGCCGTCGTCGGCGCCGCGAGCGTCGTCGTCGTCACCGTCGTCGCCGCGGCGGCGGCGGGCACGGGCGCCTCGACCAGCGCGAACGGCTCGGCGTAGCCGCACAGGTGGCAGCGCAGCACGGCGCCGCGGCGGCTGCGGCGGTGCAGCGTCAAGGACACCGAGCACTGCGGGCAGGCGCGCGGCTTGCCGCACGCGTCGCAGGTGATCGTCGATGACCACCCGCGCTTGTTCAAGAAGAGCAGCACCTGCTCGCCGGCGGCCAGCGTCGCCGCCATGGCCTCCACCAGCGGGCCCGACAGCACGATGCCGCCGGCGTCGTCGGCGACGGCGCGGTCCTTCCGCCGGGCGACGTTGACCTGCTTGCGCGCGCGCAGGTCGACGAGCTCGACCGACGGCAGCGCTCCGCCGCCGCCCACGCGCGCCGGCAGCGACAGCAGGCGCAGCTTGCCCGCGGTGACGTTGTGCAGGCTCTCGAACGACGGCGTGGCCGAGCCGAGCACGCCGACGGCGCCGGTGCGGGCGGCGCGCCACAGCGCGACGTCGCGGGCGTGGTAGCGCGGCGCGTGCTCCTCCTGCTTGAGGCTCGGGTCGTGCTCCTCGTCGACGATCACGAGCCCGAGGTTCGGCACCGGCGCGAACACCGCCGAGCGCGCGCCGACGACGACGCGGGCGCGGCCCTCGCGCAACAGCTGCAGGCCGTCGCGGCGGTCGGCCTCGGACAAGGCCGAGTGCAGCACGACGAGGGGCTCGTTCACCACGGCCTCGACGCGGGCGACGAGCTGCGGCGTCAGCCCGATCTCGGGCACCAGCAGCAGCACGCCCTTACCGTCGACGAGCGCGGCGGTGATCGCCCGCAGATAGACCTCGGTCTTGCCCGAGCCGGTCACGCCCTGCAGCAGGAAGTTTCCGCCGCCGGGTCCACCGCGTCCGTCGCCGCTGGCGGCGCCTTCGGCTTCGCCCCCCGCTCCGGCGCCGCGCAGGCACGCGACGATGGCGTCGACGGCCTGCTGCTGGGCGTCGGTCAACGTCGCCGCCGCACCCTTGCCCTGCAGGCGCACGCGGCGCAGCGGATCGCGCGTCGAGGTGTCGATGCGGACGCGGCCAAGGGCCATCAGCTTCTTCGCCTTGTCGCGGGCGCGGCCGACGGCGACGTCGGCCTCGGTCATGGTCGGCGCGTGACCCTCGTGCTCGACGAACGTGCGCAGCCAGCCGTCGAAGGCGGCCAGCGCCGTCGCCGCGCGCGGGACCGGCTGGCCGTCGCTCAGCGGCACCACCGACTCGACGACCCGCGCCGGCGTCACCGGGCGCGTGGCCGCGACCTCCTCGAACAGGCCGCGCTCGACCAGCTTCAGCAGCCGCGCGCGTGACAGGCCGGCGCGCTTTAGCTTCGGCTCCTCGACGAGCTCGCCGGGCTCCAGCGTCGACAGCGCGGCGACCTCGGACGGCACCAGGCCTTCACTGGCGTAGAACACGCGGGCGCGCTCGCCGCGCTCGGTCAGGCGGAACCGTCGTCGGGGCGCCCGCTCGGTGTCCGGCGGCAGCACGTGGGTCAGGGCCGCCGACAGCGGCGCGTCGTAGTAGCGGGCGACGAAGCGCGACAGCTCGATCTGCTCGGCGTCGACGACCGGGCGCTCGTCGAGGATCTCCTCGACGAGCCTCAGCGCGACGCCGTCGGGCGCCTTGACGTCGACGCCGGTGACCACGCCGGTGACCCGTCGCGTCCCCAGCGGCACGATGACGCGCACGCCGCGCTGCGCCTGCGCCGCGAGCGCCGCGGGGACGGCGTAGGTCAGCGCGTCGGCGTCACCGACGTCGCGCAGCGCCGCTCCGATGACCACCACCTCGACGTACACGCCCGCCTCCGCCCTCTCTCGATCGGCCATCGCGCGCCACGGCGCAACGTGCGCGACGCGCGGCGTCCCCCTCGGGCGGCGTCAGCGGACGAGGGCGGGAAACGCCCGGCGCCCCGGGTACTCGACCCCCATGGCGCCGGCGATCACCGCGTAGACGTCGCCCTCGCGCATCACCGTACCCGGGCGCGCCTCGCCCGACGACGGGTCGAAGCCGTAGGTCAGGAGCGTCGTCGGATCGACGCCGCCGTAGACGCGGCCGCCGCGCAACAGCGGCGACACCATCACCACGCCGTTGTTCAGGTGGTGGCCGGTGCCAAAGACGTTGGCGTCGACGGGGCGCACCTTCTCGCGGCCGAAGTCGGTGGCGACGTAGACGAGGCTGCGGTCCCAGAGCGTGGCGCCCTCGCCGTCGGGCTCGGCCTTCAACAGATCGATGAGCCCGTCGACGACGCGCAGCACGCGGCTCCACATCGCGTTCTGAGTGCCGGGGTGGTCGTTGTGGCTGAAGTCGAAGGCCAGCGGCGGGTTCTCCATCGTGATGCCTTCGAGCACCGGCGAGAACGACGGCGACAGCGTGATGGCCTGCGCGACGCCGTGCTTCGCCAGCAGGAACGCCATGGCCGCCTGCGCCTCGAAGCTGTCGCCGATCAGCCGGGGAAACTTCTCGCGCACCCGCGCCCCGTCGGGGCTCTCGGCGAGCCCGGATGCAGCAAGGGGGAACGCGCCTGGCGCGTCGGGCACGAGCATCAGCTTCGTCACCAGATCGCGGTGCTCGGCGTCGGGCACGAAGCGGGCGCGCGCGTCGAGCACCGCCTGCCGCAGCGGCGCGTGGGCGAACGTGCGTCCAAAGGGGCTCTCGCTCTCGAGGGCGTCGCGCACCCGCCGCGCGCGCTCGACGAGCGCCGCCGACGGCGCGTGCTTCACGCCGCGCGAGCCGTGCAGCGACAGCGGGAACGTGCGCGCGTCGGCCACCGCCTCGGGCAGCGCGCGCCGGTCGACGGTGACGTCGTCGCCGCGCTCGACGTAGCCGCCCTGGGCCATGTTCACGTTCGGCAGCGGCGACGACAGCCCGTGCACCAGCGCCGTCGCCTCCTGGATCGTGCGCCCGCCGTTGACGTTGGCGCCGGTCACCATGCGCTTTTGGCCGACCAGGTGGTTCACGCTGGTGCTCTCGACGGTCATCACGACGGTGTCGCCGCCGTGCTTCTGCAGGAACGTGCGCTGCAGGAACCGCGCGCCGACGTCGAGGCCGGCGAGATCGCCGCCGCGCCGGCCCACGCAGCGCAGGCCGCCCACGGTGTCGACGAGGCTTCCCGGCTGCACCGCCAGCGTCGCGGCGGCGGCGCCGGCCTCGACGTCGACGACGGGCAGGAACGCGTCGAGGATGCTGGCGCCGCCGGCGGCGGCGACGACGAACAGCAGCCTCTCGGGCAGGGCGCCTTCGCGCCGTGGCTGCGCGCGGGCGGCGCGGGGCGGCAGCGCGGCGCCGACGCCCACGGCGCTGGCGGCGAGCAGCAGCTGGCGACGCGACAGGCGGGGCGCGGGGCTCACGAGCGGGTTCATGGTGGGGGAGGGGCGGCGGCGCATCGTGTGGCTCCGTGGGCAGGGCGAGGGCGCGCAGTGGACCCGAAGTGCCGTCAGTAGAAGAGGCTCTCGGTGGTCGAGGCGACGGCGAAGCAGGCGAGCTTCGCGAACGTGCGCCCCGACACCGGCGCGCCATCGTCGTCGACGAGCAGCGGCAGCAGGGCGTCGAGCTCGCGGGGCTGGGGCTCGCGGGCGTGCAGGCGCTGCACGAGGGTGGCGCCGAGCAGGCGCGCGCCGACGGCGTCGTCGTCGCTGTCGCGTAAGGGCTCGTCGGTGAGCGGGTGGCCGCGGAAGATCACCGGCGCGGGGCGCTCGGCGTCGATCTCGACGGCGGCGCTGCACGCCGACAGCGCCACGCGGTCGAAGCTGAGCGCCGTCGTCGTCGAAGGCGCGCGCAGCGGCTCGTACAGGCCCTGCGCGAACGGCTCGTTGCCGCCGAGCTGCACCTGGTGGACCAGATCCACGCACGAGTAGCGGTCGAGCTCGCGGCACACGTCTTCGGCGGGGATCGCCAGCGCCTGCGCGAGCCCGGTCTGCACCGCGCGGGCGCGCCGCCACAGCAGCTCGTTCTTCGTCGACGCCGCGATGCCCGCGAGGGGATCGTCGATGACGGGCGGCCCGGGCGGTGGTGCCGGGGCCTCGATGCAGGCGACTAGTACGGAAAAGAGCGTCGAGAGCAGGGCGGTCAGGGGCGCCCGCGACCGCGCCGGGGCCCGCGCAGCGCGCGCGAGCCACCAGCGGGACGTCGTCGTCGTCGTCATCGTCGTCTCCGTCTCGGTCAGGGCACGCGGAACGCGTCGGTGTCGATCAGGGCGTGCAGCACGCGTTCGGCGCGGGGCGTCTCGCCAGCGGCGGCGTCGGCGGCGAGGCTGCGCCAGACGGCCTCGAATGCGCGCTGCTCGCCGAGGGCGGGGGGGCGCCCGAAGGCGCCGGTCCACAGGGTCCGGGTGACGGTGGCGAAGAACGCGTCGGAGCCGGCGGCGCGCTCGGCCCACGCGCGCAGCGTGGGTACCGCGCCGCCGAACAGCACGCTGTCGTCGGGCCAGGGCATGCGCCCGGGGTCATGGGTGCCGGTGAGCTCGAGGTCGCGCACGCCGCGCGTCGAGTAGCGACCGATGCCGTGGTAGGGCGAGAACGCGTAGCTGAGCGGATCGAGGGTCGAGTGGCACACGGCGCAGGCGGGCTCGGCGACGCCGCGGTCGTCGACGTCGGGGGGT
>VGSZ01000270.1 GCA_016874845.1 Deltaproteobacteria bacterium | reverse complement strand
TCGGCCTGCTCGGCCAGCTCGGCCTGCTCGGCCTGCTCGGCCTGCTCGGCCTGCTCGGCCTGCACGGCATCGAGCGCGGCCTGCGCCCGCGTGCGCAGCGGTCCGTCGGCGGCGCAGCGGCCCGGCGTGGCCACCGCGAGGTCGACGTGGGCCGCAGCGACGCGGCTGGCCAGCGGCAGCGGCGCGAGCCTTTGTGCCGACGGCGCCTTGCGCAGCACCCACGCGCGACGCTCGCCGTCTACGCCCCACGGGTAGTCGACGGGGGCGAGCACCAGCTCGTCGCCGTCGGCGACGACGACGAAGCCGAAGACCTGCCCAAGGTTGTCACCGAGCAGCGCCCGCGCGCTGCGTTCGGCCGAGGGCGTCGCGCGGGCGGCGTCGAGCACCACGGTGGCCTTCAGCATCCGCGGGGCCAACGGATCGTCGGCGGCGTTGTTCTCGCGGAACAGCGACCACAGGTCGGCGGTGTGCACCACCAGCGGCACCTCGACGCCGCCGGCCACGGCGTGGTCGACGACCTGAAGGTGGAAGCGATCACGGAAGAACCAGAAGTCGTCCGTCGACGCCGTCACCGCCCGCCCCTCGCGCGCCACGATCCCCGCGTACGAGCGTGACGGCGGCGGCGGCGCCGACGTGGTCGACGCCGACGACGACGCGCCGGCAGGGTCGCCGCCGGCCGCCGGCAGCCACGACGCGTCGTCGACGGCGACAGCGCGCGGCACGAAGGTCCACGACGACGCCGTCAGGTGTTTTTCGTAGACGCCGCGGACGCCGGCCTCGTCGTCGCCGACGACGCGCAGCCGCCGGGCGGCGTTGCCCTGCCCGGTCTGCACGATGGCGATGCGCCGCGACAGGCGCGCCTTGCCCGACAGCGCGATGGCGGGCTGCCGCTGCCACGGCGCCAGCGGCAACGCATGCACCTGCGTCTCCGAGCGCGGGTCGGTGCCGGGCAGCCCCTCGACGTCAAACTCGCCGTACGCGTACAGGTAGAACGGCGTGCCGCCGTTGCCGTCGTAGTCCTCGAAGCGCGTGTAGAGCGCGCCGTCGTCGGCGACGGCGAGCAACGTCTAGGCGCTGGCCGCCAGCGCCGCCATCGTCACGGTGCCGTCGCCAGGACCGACCAGCTCGCGCGTGGTGTCGGGGGGCAGCCAAGGGTCAAGCAGGAAGATGCGCCGCCCGTCGTCGGACAGCAGATACAGCGACGTCGTCCCGGCGCTGCCCCAGTAGAACTGCTGGCCGCGCGCGTCCTCGGACCAGCCCACGGCCTTGTGGCGCTGGCTGTAGGCGAGGCGCCCCTCGCGCAGCGACGTCTTCGGAAACGGCAGCTTCACGACCCCCTGGGTGAAGGGCAGGAACGGCGGGCCCCACACCGCGTTCCAGCTGCCCTCGTAGTGGAAGATCGTTCCGTCGCTGCCGACGGCGGCGAAGCGGCCGTCGGCGTCGGCGGTGACGGCGACGAGGGATGCGTCGACGAACGGCTCGAGCCCCTTGCCCACCGGCTTGCCGGTGCCGTGCAGCGGCGCCCACGTCGCATCGGGCCCGTCGGGGCGCACCCACAGCCGCCCGTCGCGCACCGCCCACGTCTGGCGCAGCCCACGCGCCTCGGTGGCCGTCGGCGCGACGACCTCGCCGGGCAGGTCCGGCGGCGTCGGCGGCGGCGCGGTCACCGTCGTCGCCATCGTCGCCGTGGCCCACAAGAGACCGCTCGCAAGAGCGCACGGACCCACCGTCGAGGAGTGCTTCGCTGCAAACCGCATCGCTCGTCATCATCTGCCGACCGCGTCACCGTCGGCAAGGTCGACGCCCGCAACGACGGCGACGCCCGCAACGACGACGCAGGCCGGGACGCCGAAGCAGACAAGGACGGCGACGCAGGCAAGGACGACGACGACGAGCATGACCACGAGGACGGAAACGACGCGGGCGAGGGGCGTCGTCTTGACGAAACGCGTCATGGCCTCTTGTTGAAGGCGTTTCCGTCGGGCAATCGAGTCGCATCATGCGTACCGACCTTCGCAACATCGCCATCATCGCCCACGTCGACCACGGCAAGACGACCCTCGTCGACGCCATGCTGAAGCAGGCGGGCACCTTCGCGGCCCACCAGGCCACCAGCGACCGCATGATGGACAAGCTCGATCAGGAGCGTGAGCGCGGCATCACGATCATGGCCAAGAACACCGGCATCGTGCTCGGCGACGTCCGCGTGAACATCGTCGACACTCCCGGCCACGCCGACTTTGGCGGCGAGGTGGAGCGCACGCTGCACATGGTGGACGGCGTGCTCCTGCTCGTCGACGCCGCCGAGGGCCCGCTGCCGCAGACCCGCTTCGTGCTGAAGAAGGCGCTGGGTCTTGGGCTCAAGCCCATCGTTGTGATCAACAAGGTCGACCGCGGCGACGCGCGCCCGGCCGAGGTGCTGCAGAAGGTCTACGACCTGTTCATCGACCTGGACGCCGACGAGTCGCAGCTCGAGTTCCCGGTGATCTACGCCGTCGCCCGCGACGGCTGGGCCATCCGCGGCGAGAGCATGGGCGCGGTGCCGCCCGAGGCGCAGCTGCCGACGTCGACGCAGCAGAAGGGCAAGCTGACGCTGAAGCCGCTGTTCGACGCCATCCTCGAGCACATCCCGGCGCCGAAGGACGAAGAGACCGCGCCGGTGCAGCTGCTGGTAAACGCCATCGACTACGACGACTACGTCGGCCGGCTGGCCACGGGCCGCCTGCACGGCGGCAAGCTCACGAAGAAGACCGACGTCACGCGCGTCGGCGAGCTCGGCAAGGACGGCAGCCCGTCGACGGAGAAGGGCCGCATCACCGCGCTCTATCTGTTTCAGGGCATGAGCCGCCTCGAGGTCGAGACGGTGAAGGCCGGCGACCTGGTCTGCTTCGCCGGCCTCGAGAACGTCGTGCCCGGCGACACCATCGTGCTCACCGACAGCGGCACGGCCGCCCTGCCACGCATCTCCGTCGGCGAGCCGACCCTCGCCATGATCTTCTCCGTCAACGACGGCCCCTTCGCCGGCAAGGAGGGCAAGTACATCACCAGCCGGCAGATCCGCGATCGCCTGTTCCGCGAGATCCGCGGCAACGTCAGCATCCGCGTGCTCGAGACCGACACCCCGGACAAGTTCAAGGTGCTCGGCCGCGGCGAGCTGCAGCTCGCGGTGCTCATCGAGGGGATGCGCCGCGAAGGCTACGAGATGTGCGTCAGCCGCCCCGAGGTCGTCGTCAAGG
The DNA here is from genome assembly GCA_016874845.1 of Deltaproteobacteria bacterium. GTDB lineage: Bacteria > Myxococcota > UBA727 > UBA727 > VGSZ01 > VGSZ01. The sequence continues at coordinate 3,542 of VGSZ01000270.1, read as the reverse complement.
AGATCGACGGCAAGAACATGGAGCCCGTCGAGGGCCTCGTCGTCAACATCCCCGAGACCGCCGTCGGTCCGGTCACCGAATTCGTCGGCAAGCGCGGCGGACAGATGATGGGCATGGAGTCGCCGACCTCGGGCTGGACCAGCGTCGAGTACGAGGTGCCGACGCGCGGCCTGATCGGGTTCCTCGGCATGTTCCGCACGATCACGCGCGGCGAAGGCCAGATGTCGACGTTCCTGAAGGGTTGGATCCCGTACCAGGGCGAGATCGAGGCCCGCCAGGCCGGCGCCATGATCTCCACCGACCTCGGCCGCACGACGCCGTACGCGATCTTCAACCTGCAGCCCCGCGGCTCGATGTTTGTAGGTCCAGGTGAGGACGTCTACGAGGGCATGGTCGTCGGCGAGCACGCCCGCGACAACGACCTCGACATCAACATCATCCGCGAGAAGAAGCTCACCAACATCCGTGCCGCCGGCCGCGACGAGAACATCATCCTGACGCCGCCCCGCCGCATGCGCCTCGAAGAGGCCATGGAGTGGATCGACATGGACGAGCTCATCGAGGTGACGCCGACGGCCATCCGCATCCGAAAGCGCGTGCTGAAGCAGAGCATGCGCCCGCGCCGCCGCAAGGCCGAGACCCTCGACGACTGACCGTCGTCTCTGGCAGGTTCGCGCGGCCCCGGCGGCGACATCGTCGTGGGGCCGCGTTCGTTTCCACGACGGCCTTGCTCAGCGCGACCTCGCGTCACGGGAGCCCCGATGACCACCGCCGAACTCCGCTCGCTGGGCCTGCGCGACCTCGACCGCGCGCTGTCGACGGGTGCTACGTCGTCGTCGGAGGTCACCGACGCGTACCTGGCGCGCATCGACGCGGTCGAGCCCGTGCTGCACGCCTGCACCGCCGTGCTGCACGACGAGGCGCGCCTCGCCGCCGTCGAGGCCGACGGGCGGATCGCGCGGCGAGAGCGCAAGGGGCCCCTCGACGGCGTGCCCCTGTCGTTGAAGGAGAGCCTGGACCTGCGCGGGCACGCCTCGACGCTGGGGATGCCTTCGCGGGCGAATCAGATCGCCGCCGACGACGCCGTGATGGTGCGCGTGCTGCGCGCGGCGGGCGCGGTGTTCCTCGCCAAGACCAACGTCAGCCAGGCGCTGCTGTTCCACGAGAGCCGCAACCCGCTGTTCGGCGAGGCGAAGAACCCATGGAACCTGGCGCGCGGGCCGGGCGGCTCGTCGGGGGGCGAGGCGGCGTTGATCGCCGCCGGCGGCTCGCCCGCGGGCGTGGGCACCGACGTCGGCGGCAGCATCCGCGGCCCCGCCCACGTCTGCGGCGTCGTCGGCCTGAAGCCCACGAACGACCGCTGGAGCGTCGTCGGCAGCCAGACCGGCCAGCCCGGACAGGAGACCGTGCGCGGCCAGAGCGGCCCGATGGGCCGCACCGTCGACGACGTGCGCGTGCTGTGGGAGGCGTGCGCGCCGGCGCAGATCGCGGCGCTCGATCCGCGCGTGCCGCCCTTGCCCCACGGCGACTCCACCGGCGACGTGCGCGGGCTGCGCATCGGCTTCTTCGTCGACGACGCCGTCGTGCCCGTCAGCGCCGCTTGTCGCCGCGCCGTCGAGCGCGCGGTGCGCGCGCTGCAGGACCGCGGCGCCGTCGTCTTCGAGGCGCCGCCCCACGACGTGCACGAGCTCGTCTCGGTGTACCTGGGCGCGATGTCCGCCGACGGCGGCGTTACGCTGCAGTCGCAGATCGACGACGACGACCTCGACGTGGCGCTGTCGATGCTGTGGCGGCTGCAGAAGTTGCCGGCCGCGGCGCGCCGTCTGGCGGCCTTCGCGATGGACAAGCAGGGCGAGCCCCACGTCGCGCGCCTCTTGCGGGCGCTGGGCGAGAAGCGCGTCGCCGACACGTGGGCGCTGACGCGCCGCGCACGGGCCCTCGCCGTCGACGAGCTGGTGCGCTGGGACCGCCTGGCGCTGGACGCGCTCGTGTGTCCGCCCCACGCCACACCCGCCCTGCCCCACGGCGCCAGCCGCGACTTCGCGCTGGGCGGCACGCTGTCGATGCGCTTCAACCTGCTGAACTTCCCCGCCGGCGTCGTCCCCGTCACCCGCGTGCGCCCCGACGAGCAGCTGCGGCCGAACCCGCGGGGGCGCCTCGAGCGCGCCGCCGCCGCCGTCGACGTCGGCAGCGCCGGCCTGCCTGTGGGCGTGCAGGTGGTCGCGCGCCCGTGGCACGAGCACGTCTGCCTTCGCGTCATGGGCGGCATCGAAGACGGCGTGAAGCACGACGACGGCTTCCCCGCCCTGCCGCCTCCGTTTCCGCCCGACCGGTGACCCGGCGGGCGCGGCCTGGCCGTCGACGCCGTCACTCCGACGACTCGAGCCCACAGCCGCCACCGCGAGAGCCGTGATGACCATGCACGACGACCAGCCCTACCGCCTAACCGCCGTCGACGTCCTGGCCCTGCACCGGCGCGTCGACGAGCTGCGCGCCGCGATCCGCGCCGTGGTGCCCCACGCGCAGGTCGAGCACGTGGGTGCCACCGCCGTACCCGGCCTGCCCACCAAGGGCGACCTCGACCTGCAGGTGCGCGTGCACCGCGAGCGCTTCAACGACGCGCGCGCCGCCCTCGCGCAGCGCTTCCGCCCCTACGACCACGCCTATCAGGCCCCCGACGGCGCCAGCTTCGACGTCGAGCATCCCCACGTGCCGGCGATGCTGCACCTGACGGTCATCGACAGCGACGCCGACGAGCAGTGGGTCTACCGCGAGCTGCTGCGCGAAGACGTCGCGCTGCTGTCGTCGTTCCGCCAGCTGCGGCACGCCTACGAAGGGCGGCCGATGGGCGAGTGGCGGGCGGCGAAGGCGAAGGTCTTCGAAGGGCTGAAGGGTGACCCGCGCTTCGCCCGCACGCGCGCGTTGGCGCACTTCCCGGCGCGCCTTGACCTGCCGGTGCAGTGGGGCGAGATGGACAGCTACGGACACGTGAACAACGTCGTCTACCTGCGCTGGTTCGAGTCGGCGCGCATGGTGCTGTTCAAGCTGCTCGACTTCACGAGCAACACCGGCACCGGCCCGATCCTCGCGTCCACGACGTGCCGCTACAAGGCGCCGCTGTACCAGGGCGACGTCGTCACCGCCGCCGGGCGCGTCGTCGACGTCGCCCACGACCGCTTCGTCATCGAGCACGCGCTGTGGAGCCGCGACGTAGGCCGCGTCGCCGCGGTCGGCGAGGCGCACATCGTGGCCTACGACTACGGCAGGAAGCAGAAGGGCACGCTGCCCGACGACTTCCGCGAGCGACTCGAGCGGCTCGGCGGTTGAACGAGCGACGGCGCAGCGGTCGCGAGAGACCGGCCTCCGCCGACGACGCAGCGGGTCCAGGGCGGGGACGGCGCCGCGGCCTCAGGTCGCCGACGTAGGCGGGCCGGCGGACATGGTCGACGCCGGGGCGGCGGCACGGTCGGCGGCGGCACGGTCGGCGGCGGCACGGTCGGCGGCGGCACGGTCGGCGGCGGCACGGTCGGCGGCGGCACGGT
>VGSZ01000269.1 GCA_016874845.1 Deltaproteobacteria bacterium | reverse complement strand
ATCGTCAGATGCGTGAGCTGGTGGATCGCGGGTATCTCTATATTGCCCAGCCACCGCTGTACAAGGTGCAGAAGGGCAAGAGCGAGCGCTACCTGAAGGACGACGACGCCCTTGAGCGCTACCTGATCGACGAGTCCATCCGCACCGCCACCGTGCGAAGCGGCGGCCGCGTCGTCGAGAACGAGGTCCTGCGTGCCTCGTGTCTCGCCTACTACGGCTACCGACGGCTGCTCGATCGGATGCGGCGCCGCATCGACGTCAACGCCCTTGACGCCATCGTCCGCGGCGCCCGCGTCGCCCACGCCGACCTCGTCGTCGTCACCCCCGACGTCGTCGCTGACAAGGTGCGCGCTCACCTGACGCGGCACGCGCCCACGTGCCTGCCAGTCACGGTCGACGTCGGCGAGGACGCCTCGAACGCCAGCGTGCACACGCTGCTCGTGCGGACCGTGCACAACGGCGCCCCGGTGGAGACGCGCATCGGTCATACGCTTGTCGACGGCCCCGAGTACCAGGAGTTGCTGCGGCTCCTCTCGCGCATGGACCTTCTCGGCGCGGCGCCCTTCGTCATCGAAAAGGGGCAGAACACCCTCGAGTGCGCCAGCATCGACGAGCTGGTGACGCGCCTCGACGAAGAAGCGCGCAAGGGGCACACCATCCAGCGCTACAAGGGACTGGGCGAGATGAACCCCGACCAGCTGTGGGAGACGACGATGAACCCGTCGCACCGCACGCTGCTGCAGGTGAAGATCGAAGACGCCGTCGAAGCCGACCAGACCTTCACCGACCTGATGGGCGACGAGGTCGAGCCGCGCAAGGAGTTCATCGAGAAGGCCGCGCTCGACGTCGTCAACCTCGACGTTTGATCCTGGCCCCCGAGAAGCTTCCTCCATCGGGATCCGCGATCGATTTTTGGCCTGGCGGGCGGCACGGCGACCGCACGCTCTTGCTCGCGAGCGCGCTGGTGATCTCTGACCCTCAACCGGCGCCACCGGCGCTGCGCGCGCAGGGATGATTCGCAAGTCACGGCCGGGGCCGTCAGGGGCTCGGGCGCGCACGGCGCAGCGGCCCATGGGGCGGCTTCGTCGTGCGGGGCTTGCGAGCGAGCAGCCCGCGAATGGACTACCGCGCGCGGGGCGGTCAGGTCCGCAGGTACTCGCGCTCGATGAGCGACCTCACGATCTGGCAGGTGCGCAGGTCGTGGAAGGGGCTCTTGTCGAGGACGCCTTGAAAGAAACCAAGGTTCAACGCCAGCTGTAGGACGTCGAGCTCGTCGGTCTGCAAGGCCGACATCTGCGGCTGCAAGGGACGCGGGATGCTCAGCATGTCCTCGACCTCGGGCAGCGTCGGCTTCAGCTCGCGCAGCTCGTTCATCTGGCGGACGGCGTCAGCCACGACCTGGTCGGTGGGCTCTTCGAGCTCGAGCATGAATTCTTCGTTCGTCGCCGCCCCAAGGGCAAACTGGCCGGTCTCGAACGTGATCATGCGGAACAACGCCTTGAGCGGCCCCAATTCGTCGTTGTCGTCGAGGATCGCATAGAAGATGCGACCGGCCTTCAGATAGACCCGGCCCTCGTGGTCGTCGTTGCGTACGGCGAGCACACCGGTCTTCTTGCCCGTCGACATGAGGGTGAGGATGTCGGGTAGGGGCAGATCCTCGAGGTTGCCCGACGTGACGTCAGCCTTGTTGGCCTGGCGACGGCCGAGGGCGTCGAGGTTCGCGTTCAGCTCTTCACGGGTGAAGCCCGCGTTGTCCTGCTGGGCGTCGGCCTGCGAGATCAGCTTCAGGATGCTCGTGCCTATCAGGACGCGGTCGCCCTCTTTCAGGCGGAAACGCTTGATTTTCTCGCCGTTGACGAACGTGCCGTTCGTGCTGCCTAGGTCCTGGATGACGACCTTGCCCTGCTGGGTCGTGATCTTGGCGTGCCTGCGCGACACCATGTCCTCGACGAGAACGATATCGAGCTCGCCGCCGCGCCCGATGACGATCTCCTTGTCGTCGGGCAGCGGGTACTCGCCGCCTTGGTACTTGCCGGAGATGAATCGCAGCGCGTAGCCGCTGCTCGGTTCGTCGCTCACGACGCGTCCTTTCCCTCGCGGGGGGCGGCCGGATGGCCCTGCCCGACGCGTGCTCTGTCGTCGAATACCGCCGACGGGCCTGCGGGTTCAAGTTTTCGACCACGCCGGCCGCCGGCGAACGGTCGCAGCGGCTCGCTCACAGACCCCCCTTGTCGATAGCCTCGTCGAGGCGCGGCGCCCCCGCCATTGCGTCGTCTTCGGGCGTGGCGTCGCACTTGAAGGGCGCCACGAAGACCGTGGGGCCGTCGTCGCTGGTGCGGCGACCATTCCGGCCATCGACGCGGACGTGACAGATCCCTTCGGGCGGCGCCCACGCCCGCTCGTCCCGCCCGTTCAGGGAGTTGCCCATGAAGTCGAGCCAGATGGGCAACGACGTGCGTCCGCCCTGCTCGCCGACAGACAACGGGTACTCGTAGGTGTCGTAGCCAACCCACACCGTCGTCACCAGCGTCCGTGTGTACCCGGCGAACCAGGTGTCGAACGAGTCGTTGGTCGTCCCGGTCTTGCCAGCGACCGGGTGCCGCAGCGACGCCGCCCGCGCCGCCGTTCCGGCGGTGGCCACCTGGGTCAGGAGGTAATGCAGCAGGTAGGTCTCGTCGGCGTTCATCAGGCGCTGCGGGCGCTCTTCGAGCAGCCGGTACAGCGCCGAGAACTTCTGCGCGTGGGTCTGCCACGGGTCGTCAGGGCTCGCGTGCTGCTCGAGCACGTTGCTGTCGCGGTCGACGACGCGCTTCAGGAACACCGGCTCGGGGCGCAGGCCCATGCGGGCGAACGTTGTGTACACCGACGTCAGCTCCCACGGCGTCACGCAAGAGCTGCCCAGCGCGGTGCCGAGCTCTTCCTTGAGCTTGGTCTTAATGCCGAGGTGGCGGGCGAAGTCGACGACGTTCTTCGTGCCGACCTTCTGCATGGTGTGCAGCGCCGGCATGTTCATCGAGTTCATCAGCGCCTCACGGGCGGTCACCTCGCCCTTGAAGCCGCCGTCGAAGTTCTGCGGCTTCCACGACTTGCCAATCTCGTCGTCGCGCAGCGTGATCGGCGTATCGAGGATCATCGTCGCGGGGTTGTAGCCTTCGCGCACAATGGCCGACGCGTAGACGATGGGCTTGAAGGCCGAGCCCGGCTGCCGGCACGACTGGAACGCGCGGTTGAACTCGCTCTGCTCGAAGGCGTAGCCGCCGATCATCGCCTCGACGTAGCCGGTGGTCGGGTTCATCGCGACGAGCGAGCCCTGCACGCGAGGCACCTGATCGAGGGTGAACAGCGGTGACATCGGCGACACCGCCTCGGCCTCGGGCAGCTTGCGCACCGCGTCCGCGGGGCTCATCGCCTCGGCGATGAAGCGCTTCTTCGAGAACCACGGCTGCGCCAGCACGACGTCGCCGGCCTTCAGCACCGCCTTGATGTTCTCGACCTTGCGGCCCTCCCACCCCTGGTTCGGGTTCGGCTTGCGGGCCCAGCGGAGGCCCGCGAGGGGCAGCTTGCCGGTGTGCTTCGTCCCCGCGCGCACCAACGCCCACTGGTTCTCGAGGTCGACCTTCTCGACGTAGACGAGCACGGAGTCGCCCTCGACGAGCGGGCCCGCGCCCTTGCCAGGGATCATCGCTGAGTCCATGGCCTTGAGCGCCGCGTCGACCTTGGCCGGATCCTGCAGCAGGTCGCCGTCAACGACGGGGCCAAGCCAGCCCTGTCGCTTGTCGGTGCTGCGGACGCCGTCGGTCAGCGCCACCTCAGCGTGGTGCTGCCGCTCGAGGTCGAGCGTCGTCCACACCGTCAGGCCGCCGGTCAGGAGCGCCTTCAGGCCGTACTTCTCGACGAGATAACGCCGGACGTGCTCGGTGAAGTACGGCGCCGTGTCGAGGAAGCGGTCGTCGCGCGGGTGCACGGTCTTTTCGACGGCCAGCGCCAGCGCCTCGCTGCGTTCGGCGGCGGAGACGAAGCCGTCTTCCTCCATGCGCTTCAACACGTATTCCTGCCGCGCGCGGGCGGCCGACGGCTTGACGATGGGCGAGAACTTCGAGGGCGCCTGCGGCAGGCCGGCGAGCAGGGCCATCTCGGCGAGGTTCAGCTCGTCGACGTTCTTCTTGAAGTAGTTCTCGGCGGCGGCCTGCACGCCGTAGGCGCCGTGGCCTAGATAGACCTGGTTCAGGTACAGCCAGATGATCTCTTCTTTGTGGAGGGTCTCCTCGAGGCGGGAGGCGAGCAGCGCCTCGCGGACCTTGCGTCGGACGCTGCGCTCGGTGGCCGCGCCGAAGCCCTCCGACGAGACCAGCAACGACTTTGCCAGCTGCTGGGTGATGGTCGAGGCGCCGCGCAGCTTCTTTGTCTGGCCGGTGACCTTCTGCAGCACGGCGTTGGCCATGCCGACGTAGTCGATGCCGTGGTGGTCGAAGAATTTCTTGTCCTCGGCGGCGATGAACGCCTGCACGAGGCGCCGCGGGATCCCCTCGTAGGGGACGACGATCCGACGCTCCTCGTAGAACTCGCCGATCAAGCGCCCGTCGACCGAGAAGATTCGGCTGGCGAGCTTGGGCCGGTACTGGCTGACGTCGTCGAACTCGGGCAGGTCGTGAGCGTAGTAGACGAAAGTCGCCATCAGGCCGGCGACGCCCACGGTGGCGCCGACGGTCAGGCAGAACAACAGGACCCGCAGCACTCGGATGAGCAGGGTGTCGTCGGCGCGGCCGCCGCGCAGCGTGACGGGGGCGGGTGGCCCGGGCGCGGGTGGCAGGGCGGACGGCGTCATAACCGCGGACCCTAGGCATGCCGGGATCGGGGCACAAGGAACGTCCGCGTCGCCATGGCCGCCGGCCACCTCGCCGCGGATGGTGTACGGTGCCGGCATGCTCGCGTCCGCGTTCCTCGTCGCCGTCAGCGCCGCGCTGTCGTCCGTCAGCGGCGTCGTCGAGCCCGACACCGCCGTCGAGGCCGCGACGGCGCCGCCCTTGCCGACCGACGCGGAGCTCGAACGGATCGCCCACGAAGACATCGCGGTCGCCCGACCGTTGTTGCGCCGCGCGGCCCGCACGGCCTCGGCGCCGGCGACGCGCGCCCTGACGCTGCGTCTGCTCGCGACGCGCGACGCCGGGACGGCCACCGCACGGATCTGCGCGCGCGCGCTCCGTCTCGACGGCGACGCCCTCGTCCGGCGGGCGGGCGCCGAGTGTCTCGGGAGGGTGGGCGGCCGCTTTGCCTCGGCGCACACCGCGGCGCTGGTCGCGGCGCTCGCCGACCCCGACCTCGACGTCGTGACGATGGCCGGCTGGGCCGCGGCTGCCGTCGGCGAGGCTGGCGCGATTCGCTCCGTCGCGGCGCTCGCGTCGCACCCCGACGACCGCGTCGCGGCGCTGTTTCGTGGCTACGCCCACAAGCTGCGCGACCGGTACGGACTGAGCGCCGCGCCCAGCGCCACCGCCCCCGGCCGCCCGCCGCCGTCGATGCTGGCGTCCTCTGACGCCTCGACCGACCCGAACGCACCGACCGCGGCGCCGCCCGGCGTGGCGCTGACGCTGCCGGCCCGCAGCGTCGACGTCGGCGTGTCGACGGCGTGGCTCGGGCTGTACGGCACGATGACCGGCTGGCTGCATGGGCCGCTGCTCGTCGCCGCCCATGGCGGCCCCGCCGGCGGCGAGGTCGGCACGCTCGTCGGGCTCGGCCTCGGGACGGCCGCCGGCGCAGCCCTGTCCGCCTATGGGTTCGCCACCGCCGACACGCTGCCGCGGGCGCACACCATCGTGCAGCTCGGTACGTTAGGGGCCCTGGCGGGCTACGGGGCCGGCCAGCTCGTGGGCTTTCCGCCGATCTCAGGCGTCGCGTCAGCGAACCTGGCGACGGTGGGCACGCTGGCCGGCGTCGGGCTCGGCATGGCGTTCCTCGCGGGCCAGGAGCCCACCATGGGCGCGCTGGCCGCCGGCGTCGCCGCGTCGGTGGCGACCGGCACCGCCGGCGGGGTGCTCGCGGCCAGCTACGGTTACCCGTTCCATCAGACCCTCGGGGTCACGCTGGCGACCGGCGGTATCGCGGGGGTGGCTGCGACGACGCTGCTGTCCCGCGCCGACCTCGGCCTGTTTCCGGTGGCGGGCGCCACGCTGGGGGCGATGGTGGCGGGGGGCGCCGGGACGTTGCTGATGGCGAACGTCGAGCCGGGGCTGGGCACGGGACGCCCGCAGACCGAGTCCACCGGCTGGGTCGTCTTGTCGTCCATCGCGCTGGGCGCGGCGCTGGGCGGGGCAGGGGGTACGTGGCTGCCGGCAACCGTCGACCCGTTCCGCGCCGGCACGCTGCGGCTGCTGCCGCCGACCGTCGGCGTGCTCCCCGGCGCCGGCGTGCGGGCCGAGCCGGTGACGATGGCCATGGTCGGCGGAGCCTTTTGAAGGCGCGGCCGGCGCGGCGCGGGTCGTCGCCAGCGACCGTAGGCGGCGGATTTCGTCCGCGAGGTCGAGCGGCGTGACGCGAATATCTGGACAATCAACCATGCCGGCGTCGTCATGTTTCTCGTCGACAAATGGCCGCAAAACCGTGTTGGTGCTGCGGGGAGCGCCGTGTATGCAAAGAGGGCATGTACTCGTTCTTCGCTCGCTCCCTCCTCGCTCGCAGCGTCTCGTTCGTGGCGACGTTGGCGTCGTTCGCCGCGGCGCCGGCGGCGCGCGGCGAGGTGATCCTCCAGTACTTCGAGACCCCCTGGGCTGAGATCGAGGCGCGCGTGCCCGAGATCGCCGCCGCCGGGTACGACGCGCTGTGGCTGCCGCCG
>VGSZ01000268.1 GCA_016874845.1 Deltaproteobacteria bacterium | reverse complement strand
TGCAAGGTCAACGAGGCGCAGATCCGCGGCGTGCGTCTGCTGCACTGGTCGCGCCTCGCCCCCGGGTCAGCGCTGGCCAACCTCGAGAAGGCGCTGGCCGCCGAGCAGAACCCCAAGCTCAAGGAGGCGATGGAGAAGGCGAAGTCGCGCGTGCAGACCGCGAAGGACTGCGACGGCAAGGGCATCGCCTGCTTCAAGGAGAAGCTGAAGGACCAAAACGCGCAGGTGCGCGAGCGCGCCGCCTACGAGCTGCTGTGGGCCAACACCGACGAGAGCCGCGACGGGCTCGTCGAGGCGCTGGCCGACAAGGACAACGAGACCCGCTACGCGGCGATCATGGGCGTCCTGCGCCGCATGCCCGCTGACGGCGTCACCGTGGCCGACAAGGTCAAGGCACAGCTCGACAGCGAGCGCGGGCAGGCGCAGTACATCCGCATCAACGAGGACCTGAAGCGCCTCGAGGTGCGCCTGCGACGCGGGTACTGACGCCGACGGGATCGACGCCGAGCCCGCCGCCGCCCGTTGACCGCGCATGACCGTCGCGCGCGCCGCTCACGCCCCCCGACCGCGACTGTGGTCGACACGACGGCTGAACGCGCGGTCGGGGAGCTGGTTTGGGGCCACGACGCTGGCCTGCTAGCGTCGAGCAATGAACTTCCCGAGCAAGTTCGGCAAGTACCTGTTGCTCGAGCGGGTCAACGTGGGCGGCATGGCCGAGGTGTTCAAGGCCAAGGCCTTCGGCGTCGCCGCCCTCGAGCGCATCCTCGCCGTCAAACGGATTCTGCCGGACCTCATCGAGGATGATGAATTCATCAAGATGTTCATCGACGAGGCACGAATCGCTGTACAATTGAATCACGCCAGCATCGTCCAGATCTACGAACTCGGAAAGCACGGCGAGCACTACTACATCGCGATGGAATACATCCCGTCGCGTGACCTGCGGGGCATCCTCGACCGCCTGCGGGCCAACGGCCAGCTGATGCCCATCCCGCAGGCGGCGTTCATCACCGCGCGGGCCGCGGAGGGGCTCGACTACGCCCATCGACGCAAGGACCAGCATGGCGCGCCGATGAACATCATCCACCGCGACGTCAGCCCACAGAACATCCTCGTCGGCTTCGAGGGCGAGGTGAAGGTCATCGACTTCGGCATCGCCAAGGCGGCGAACCGCGCGTCCAAGACGCAAGCCGGCGTGCTGAAGGGCAAGTTCGGTTACATGTCGCCCGAGCAGGTGCGCGGTCTGCCCATCGATCGCCGCTCGGACATCTTCGCCGTCGGCGTCCTGCTGTACGAGATGCTGACCGGCGAGCGGCTGTTCATCGGCGAGTCGGACTTCTCGACGCTGGAGAAGGTGCGCAACGCCGATGTCCCGCCCCCCTCGCGCTACAACAAAAGAATCTCGCCCCAGCTGGAAAACATCGTCCTGAAAACCCTCGCGCGCGAGGTCGAGGACCGTTACCAGTGGGCATCGGAGCTGGCGCAGGATCTGCAACCCTTCCTGAGCGACGGCGCGGGCGCGTTCTCGACGCGGCGGCTCGCGGCGGCGATGAAGGAGATGTACGCGCCCGAGGTCGCGCTCGAGCGCGCCAAGCACGAAGAGTTCCTGCGCATCAACCCCGACGACGTCAAGGAGCGCGGCGCGCCGCTGACGTCGAGCGTGCTGCCCCTGCCGCAGCGCTCTGGCCAGCCCTCGCCGCAGGCCAAAGCGCTAACGGCGCGGCCCGGGACCGCCGACGCGACGGCATCCGGCCTCGAAGAGGACGAAGCGAAGGAGGACAAGACCTTCGTCATCGAGGCCAACGCCGGGGCGAGCCTGTCGAACACCGACGCCCGGGGCAATGTCCCCGCAGCCCGCAACGCCCACTTGACCAGCAGCGACGACGGCGACGACAGCGCCGTGTCGTTGTACGGCGACAGCGCCAGCGTCGAAGACGCCGCCCGTACGATGATCTCGCCCGAGGCCTCGGCGCGCGGCCCACGCAAGCCGAACGCGGCGCCACAGCTCCCCGCACCGCCGCCGCCAGCGCCGGTCCAGACCGCCCGCCCCCGCACGACGGCGCCGGCGCGGCCACCGCCGGCAGCGCCACCGCCGGCGCCGCCCCGCGCAGGCCGGTCGTTCGACGCCGTCGCCGCCGCTCTTGCCGAGGACGACCCCGACGCCCTCGCCTCCGTGAGCGGGGGAAGCGGACCGCCAGTCGAGGCGTGGAGCGCCGCTGCCCTACCGTTCGGCGTCCTGCCTCGCTCGGACCCGTCGATCCCGATCCCGCGCCCCGAGGCCACGACGCCGTCGGGGTCGCCGTCGGCCGCCGCCCTGGGAGTGTTGGCTCATGACGACGTCTATGCCGCCACCTCGACCACGCCGCCCGAAGGCACCGTCGCCTTGGCGCCGCCGCCGGCGCGCTGGGGACCGCTGTTCGCCGCCGCCGCGGTGTCGGCGGCGGCCTTCGTCAGTGCCGCCGCCTTCGTCGCGATGCGGGCGTTCGGCGGCAGCGCCGAGGGAGCCGTGCTCGAGCTCGTCGCCGCGCCCGGCGGCGCGCCGCCGCCAGCCGACCTGCGCGTACTGCTGGACGGCGCGCGGGTGGGCACGGCGTTGCCTCTGCGCTTGCCGTTGCCGGCGGGCGACCACACCCTCGCGATCGCCGGCACCGGCATCGTCCCCGTGCAGCGCACGGTCAGCGGCGCCGGCGCGCAACGCCAGCCGGTCGTCTTCGTCGCAGCCCCTGCCCCTGACGTTCGCTCCAGCGCGTCGCCCGACGGCGCGCCCACCAGCGCGACGGGCAGCGCGCCCACCAACGCGACGGGCAGCGCGCCCACCAACGCGACCGGCAGCGCGACCGGCAGCGCGGCGGCTGGCGCTGTCGCTGCGGGCGCGCCGCTGCCCCCATCGGTCAGCGGCGGGTGGCGCCTGAGCCTCGCCACCGTCGACGGTGCCGGCGCGGCGGTGGCCGGCGCCGACGTCCTCGTGAACGGTGTGGTGTTCGGCCGGACCCCGTTTGAAGGCGAGCTCGACGGCTCGCTGACAGCCGTGCAGCTGCGGGTCGCCAAGGACGGCTTCGCCCCTGCCGAACTCACGCTGCAGCGAAACGCCCGCGACGCCGTCGGCCCCGCGACGGTCAGCCTGAAGGCCATCGACGGCGCGGCGACGCCCGCGGTCAACGGCAGCGCGACGGCGGCCACGTCCCCGCCGGCCACGTCCCCGCCGGCCACATCCCCCACCGTCGCGACGTCGCCGGCGACGCCATTGACCACGATCGCTTCGGCCGAGCCCGCGACGCCCCCAGCCAGAAAGACGGCGGACGAGCCGGTGGCGCTGCGGCCGGGGCCGCGCCGCGAGCCACGCGCCGACCCGGAGGCCCGGCCCCGTGACCCGCGCCCTGACCGCGCCTCGGAGACAAGGACGGAGCCCCCAGGCGACCGCGAACCCAGGACGGAGCCACGCCAGCCGACGAAGACCGCGACCAACCAGGTCGCCTCCATCGAGCTGGGCACCAACCCGAACACCGAGACGACCATCGACGGCCGCAAGTACGGTTCGACGCCGTTCTACGGACCCAAGCGGCTGACGCTGACCGTGGGTACCCACCGGCTGGAGTTCTTCGACAAGGCCACGAACAAGAAGCACCGTTATCAACTCAAAATAGGCCCCGCCCCGAACAACAAGGTCATCATTCCGCTCAAGGGCAACGACCCGCCGCGGGCCTACGGCGAGACCGAGATCAAGAAGCTGGACTGAGAGCGGACTGACAGCCGGTCAAATGGCCTGTCGGCGGCCTGTCGGAAGGCTCTTGGAGGGCCTCCGGAAGGTCGGCTCGGCGATCGTCCGGAGGCCGGTGATGACGTAGGGACGACCGCGAGGACCGCAGCATGAACGACTTCGACGACGACTCGCCGCCGGCGTCCCGCCGAGCCACCGCCTTCGACTGCGTCGACTGCAGCGCCAACAACCCCGTCGACGACGGCTTCGGTCCCGACGACGAGGTGACCTGCTACTATTGCGGCTCGGTCTTCGTCGTCGCGGAGTCCAATGGAAAGCTCAAATTCAAGCCTGCATGATGCGGGCGCGGCGGGCACGCCGCCGCTGGTCACGACGGCGCTGTCACTCGTCGACGGCGAGGCCGCGGTGCTGGCCTATCGGGGCGTACGGCTCGAGGAGGCGGTCGCGTTGCCGTACGCGGCGGCCGCAGCGCTGCTCCTCACCGGCGACGTCGACAAGGCCGACGACATCGCCCGGCGGCTCGTCGAGCGACCGCTCCCCACAGCGGTCATCGCGCTCGTCGCACCGACGACGTCGCTGCCGCCGATGGCCCGGCTGCGCATCGTCGCCGCCGCGCTGGAGGGGCACGAGCAGGACGACGACGTCGCCTGGGCCGGCTGCTGCGCGCGTGCCATCGGCGTGCTCGGGCCGCACGCGCCGACGGCTACGTCCGCGGTGCCCGACGGGCCATACGCCTTCGCCGCGGCGGTCCTGCGCGGCGTCGCCCCCGCGCCCGGCGACGGCGACGACGCCGAGCTCGCGCACGCCGACGAGCGGGCCGCGCTGCTCGACGCCTGCTTCGTCGTCCACCTCGACCACGCGCTGAACCCCAGCACGCTGGCGGTGCGCGTCGCGGCGTCGGTAGGGGCCACGCAGTCGGCGTGCTTCGACACCGGCCTCGGCACGCTCGAGGGACCGCTGCACGGCGGGGCCTCGACCGCCGTGGGCGCGCTGCTCGACGTCATCGCGCACCCCGACGACGTCGACGCCGTCCTCGACGACCGCGGCGCACGCCGGCTGCGCGTCCCCGGCTTCGGCCACCCGATCTACAAGGCCCGCGACCCGCGGGCGGCGGTGCTGCGCTCGCTGTGCGAGCGTGCCGCCGCGGTCACCGGACGGCACCGGGTCCTCGACGTCGCCGTCCGCGTCGAGGAGCTGGTCCGCACGCGCTCGCAGGGGCGGCTGTTCGCCAACGTCGACTTCTACGCCGCCGCGCTCTACGCCACCCTCGGCGTACCGCTGGCGTGGCATACGCCGCTGTTCTTCGCCGCGCGCTCGGTAGGCTGGGTGGCACACATCCGCGAACAGCGCGCGCGCGGACGCGTGTTGTCGCCAGAGGCCGGTTACGACGGACCGCCGCTGCGCGGCCAGGACCGCTGACGCAGGTCAGCCCGCGCGACGCGGCGTGACGTCACGAATGGCCGCCGGCTCGGCCGGCGTACCCCTGACGCCGCGCCACACGCCGAAGAGGTCGACGCCCAGCGTGCGCATCGCCCACAGCAGCAGCGCGCCGGCGGCCCCCTCGTCGAGCCAGCCGATGACCGGGACGACGTCGCTGGGCTCGGGTACGAAGAGGTAGACGAAGGCCAACGCTCCGACGACGACGGCAAGCTGCTTTCGCATCGCGGCACCCTCCCGGCGTTGCTCGTCGATCCACGGTGGACGAGCAACGCGAGAGATGAAAAGCGCGCCGATCCGGTCGACAAGACGGTGGCGCTGATCCGCAGCGCCGCGCCCCACGCCGGCGCGAACCCGGTTGGCACGGCGCGGTGGATCGTCCATCCGGGCGCCGTTCGAATCAACGGGCCGGCGTCGCCGTCGCTGGAGACGAGTCCCGCAGGAGCTTTCGATGCGCATGCTCGCCTTCCTCGCCTTCCTCGCCTTCGCGTTCTCTGCCGCCCCCGCCGTCGCCGACGACCGCATCGGCGTCGTCGATCTGCAGCGTGCCCTGAACGAGGTCGAGGAGGGCGCGTCGGCCAAGCGCGCGCTGAAGAAGGAATTCGACGACAAGCAGAAGCAGCTCGACTCCCGGCAGACCGAGCTGAAGAAGATGAAGGACGAGCTCGACGCCCAGGCGGCGATGATGGCCGCCGAGAAGAAGCAGGAGAAATTCGCCGAGCTGCAGCGCAAGCTCGGCGAGCTGCAACAGCTCTACATGAGCCTGCAGCAGGACCTGTCCAAGCGCGAGGCCGAGGCCACTGCGTCGATCTTCCAGAAGATGGGCGTGATCCTCGCGCAGATGGGTGAGGAGCAGGGCTTCTCGGCCATCGTCGAGAAGACCGCGGTGCCGTACTTCAAGCCGTCGCTTGACGTCACCAACGAGCTTATCCGCCGCTACAACGCCGCGTACGGCGGCAAGAAGAAGAACTGAGCGCGCCGTGCGCCTCGCGGAGCTGGCCCGGGTCATCGACGCCCGGCTGATTGGCGACGGCGACCGCGACGTCATGGGCGTCGCCCGCGTCGACGAGGCCGGCCCCGCGCAGATCGCGTTCGTCGGCCACGCCCACGAGCGCGTGGCCGCCCGAACCACGCGCGCCGCAGCGCTGATCGTCGACGTCGACACCGCCGCCGACTGCGCCCATGCCCTGCCCTGCGCCGTGCTCGCCGCCGAAGAGCCCGGACGCGCCCTTGGCCGCGCGCTGGCGCTGCTGCATCCGCGCCCCGCGCCCGCCGCCGGAGTCGACCCGAGCGCCGTCGTCGACGCCGGCGCGATCGTCGACGCCAGCGCCGTGATTGGCCCCGGCGTCGTCGTCGAAGCCGACGTCGTCGTGGGCCCCGGCTGCGTGCTGCACGCCCACGTCGTCCTGCGCCGCAGCGCGCGGCTCGGCGCGCGCGTGACCGTGGGGCCGGGCAGCGTGCTCGGCGACGACGGCTTCGTCACCGTCGCCGTGGGCGAGCGCAACGAGGTCGTGCCCCACGCTGGCGGCGTCGTGATCGACGACGACGTCGACATCGGCGCGCTGGTCTGCATCGACCGCGGTCTGTTGTCGGATACGCGCATCGGCCCCCGTTGCCGCATCGACAACCACGTACAGATCGGCCACGACGTCGTCCTCGGCAAAGACGTCATCGTCGTCGCCCAGACGGGGATCGCCGGCTTCGCCCGCGTCGGCGAC
>VGSZ01000267.1 GCA_016874845.1 Deltaproteobacteria bacterium | reverse complement strand
GATATGAAGCACTTCGTCGAGCAGTGCCGCGCCGTGTTCGACGCTGTCAAGATCAAGCGCCCGAAGTCCACCCGGCCCGGCAGCACCGAGACCTTCGTCGTCGGCATTGGGCGCAAGCGGTGGCCGGCGATCGGCGCGCCGTCGGCGGCGTCGACGACGGGCACCGCGTCGGCGACCGAGCCGGCGCCTCAGAAGCCGAGGCGATAGCCGACGACGACGCCGGGGCCGCAGGGTGGCGCGGCGAAGCCGGGCAAGGGGCCCGTGATGGGCTGCGCCAGGCCGAGCCGCACGGCGGCGTCGATGGGGCCTGGCCCCACGAAAGCGACGCCCTTGAGCACCGCGGCGCCGTAGACCGCGGTCGCCGCGACGCCTCCGTCATCGACGACGGAGCTGGCGTCGGCGCCGAGGATCGCGCCAGCGCCCCGCCCACCGGCAGCAGCGGGCGCGGCGCGAACGAGCCCAGCAGCGGCACCATCCGCAGCGCGGTCACGCCAGAGCTGGCCGTAGGCGGCGCGTCTTAGCCACGGCCCTGCGGCACACCGCAGAGGACGCCGCGGCGGTGTGGCGGGCCGTTGCGTCGACGGCCCGCAGGGCGAGGCGGGCGCAGGGCGGCACGGCCAGATCGGTCGCCTTGGCGCTGGCGTTGCTCAGGGCGTCGACGTTGGTGGCGATGCCGTGCCCTGGCCCAGGGGCACGACGATGGGGACGACGGCTTCGCTGTCTGCGCCCGCCATCACGGGTCCGAAGGAGCCTCGCCCGATGCGCACGGTCACCAGGGGCGAGGGCGACACACGTCCACCGCTGGGTCGTCTGGCGTCGAGGGCGGGCTACCAGCGGTTGTTTCCGCCGCCGCCGGTACCGCCGCCGCCGTTGCGGTCGACGAGCGTCGAGCCGCTCGTGTGCGAGTTGGCAGCCGCGAGCCCCGCCGAGACCTGGCCGCGGAACTCGGGCGAGACGGTGGCGAGGTCGCGGCGCGGGTCGTCGGTCCGGATGCCGACGAAGCTCGGCTCGTCGTCGCCAAAGAACCGCTGCGCCTTTTTCTTGCGTCGCTGATCTTCGATGTCTTCGTTGTAGGCGTCGATGTCGGAGTGGCCACGCGCGCCTCGGACGGCCCCGCCCATGGACGACTTCGCCTTCTTGACGGCGCCCTGAGCTGCCTGCGAGACGGCCCGGCCGACGTTGCGCATCGTGTCGCGGAAGCCCGCCAGTCCGCGCTGCAAGAAGCTCTGTTCGGCCATCCCGGCTCCCTTCGACGTCGGATGGAACGAGCATAGCGCGCCGGGAGATGCCGCGGCAGGTGCGTTGCGTGCGACGGATCTCTGTTCTAGCCGATGACACGCCCGGCGTCGGGCGGTCGCGGCTGCAGGCCGCGGCGAACCGCGCTCGGCCTTGCGGACACCGCAGGGCGGGCGCTCGATGGGACGGCCGCGAGCGCGGTCGTCGGAGCGTGATCATGGAAGTCGGACTCGTCCTTCTGGGCCTCTACGCCGTCGGCGCGACGGCGCTGCTCTTCGTCCGCAAACCGGCCGCGCCGGCGTTGCCCGCGGCGACCTCGTCGTCCTCCGCTGCCGCGCCGCCGAAGTCCGCGTCGGCCGCCCGGCCCGCCGACGATGTCCTCGCCGGCCTCGAAAAGAAGGTCGCCGAGGCCCGCGCCGATGCGTCGGCCGCGCGCGACAAGCTGACCGCCAAGCAGAAGGAGCTCGACGACGTTCGCGAGCAGGCGAAGGCCAAGGCCCGCCGTGAGGGCAAGAAGGAGGTCCGCGAGGGCGACGACGGCAGCAAGAGCAAGGGCCCCGACCCGCGCGACGTCGAGATTCAGTCGCTGCGCAAGGGCATGGCTGGCCTCGAGAGCCAGTTGAACGCGCTGAAGCGCGAGACCGCGGCGAAGGAGGCGTCGTCGACAGATGCGTCGAGCAAGACCGCCGCCGAGATCGAGGGCGCGAAGAGGTCCGCCGAGGGCGAGCGCGAGAAGCGCCGGGTCCTCGATGACGAGATCGCCGCGCTCAAGAAGACCATCGACGAGCTGCGCGGCGCGCTGAAGAAGGCCGACGCCCGCCCCGACATCCCGGGGACCGCGCTGAACCTGAAGGAGTTGCCGACGCCGGCGGTGCAGGAGCTGTCGCGCTACTTCCGCAAGGGCGAAGAGTTCGAGCGCCTCTACACCGTCGCGCAGTCGCAGCTGCAGCTCGAAAAGGATCGCTACCTCGAGATCCAGCGCCGCTACTTCGCCGTGTGCCGCGAGCTCGCCGTGCAGGCCGGCCTGCCGGCCAACGCCAGCGAGGCCGACCTGCAGAGACAGGCCGAGGCGGTCGTGGATGGCGTGACCGAGCGGCTCGCCGAGCGTCAGGCGCGGCTCGCCACGAGTGGTGGGGTGCAGGCAGCGGCGGCGCCGTCGGCCTCGCCGGGTGACGCGGCTGCGGCCGGCGCCGACGGGCGCAAGAAACGTCGTCGTCGTCGTCGTCGCAAGGTCGCCGGCGAGCCCAGCGTCGTCAACGGCGCTGAGGGCGGCGACGAGGGTGACGAGGGCGACGACGAAGGCGAACACGGCGCAGCGCAGGCCGCCGCCGGTGCGGGCGGCGGTGAGGGCGGCAGCTCCGGCGGCTCCGGGGCCTCCGCGCCGGCGTGACCGCGCTCGATGCGCTGCTGCAGTGGCCGGGGCGTGTCCTCGGGCTGCAGCAGGGCCTGCTGATCGCCGCGCTGGTCGTCGTCGCGCTGGTCCACACGCGCAGCCGCATCGGCGGGTCGTTGTTGACGGCGTCGTGGTGCGTGGCCGCCGCGTTCTTCGGATGGCACGAGTTCGCCGGCCGTGACGGCGGGCTCGTGTTCCTGACCATCCAGACGCCGAAGTGGGTCTTCTTCAGCGCGGTGGGCGGGGTCTTCGCCTACAACGTCGTGGTCGCCGTCCGCGGGCTCACCCGGAGGGTCGCCGCCCCTGCGCCGTCGTCGAAGCCCCGGCCCGCGTCGTCCGCGGCGGCGCCGTGAGGTCCTGCACCAGCCGCACCATCTGCAGCCACTGCGGCTGACGCGACGACTTCAGCGTGCGGTCGGCGTCGGCGAGGCGCACCAGGCGCGCGGCGTGCTGCGCCGGCTCGTACAGTCGGGCGGCATGCAGCACGGGGCCGGCGCGATCGCCGGACAACCGCAGCTCCCGCGCCGCGTCCTTGCCCTCGTCGAGCAGCGCGCGCGCGGTAGCGACCTCGCGCAGCTGCCAGGCGAGCAGGCCGACGAGCCCCAGCGGCTCTTCGCGCGCCGCCTGCAGCGCCGCCATCGCACGCAGCGCGCCGTCGCGGTCGCCGGTCGCCACCGCCCTCGCCCAC
Organism: Deltaproteobacteria bacterium; assembly: GCA_016874845.1. Classification (GTDB taxonomy): domain Bacteria; phylum Myxococcota; class UBA727; order UBA727; family VGSZ01; genus VGSZ01. The sequence goes on along the minus strand of VGSZ01000267.1, from coordinate 3,565 downwards.
GCGTACACGTCCTCCATGTGTGTGTCGGCGACGTGGCGCCCGACGTCCTCGACGGAGACGTCGCCGTTCACCGCGAGCGCCAGCTTCTCCAGAGCCCGCGCGAGCAGCGTCAGGTCGTTGCCGACCATGCGCGCCAGCGCCTCGGCGGCCCCGGGCTGCAGGCCGACCTTCGAGCGCTGCGCGCGGCTCTGCACCAGGTCCGGCATGTAGGACCCTTTCGGGTGGTCGAACCGGCAGATCAGGGCGGCGGGCGCCTTCGCGAGCAGCTTCGGCAGCCGGACGCGCTCGTCGATCTCGTCCAGCACGAGGCAGAGCACCGTCTCGGGGCACGGGCGCTCGAGGTACCCGGCCAGCACGTCGACGTCGGCGTCGCGTATGGCGTCGGCGTCGCGCACCTCCACCAGCCGGCGCGGCGCCATCACCGGCAGGGTCCGGCACAGGTTGACGACGTCGCCGGCGCCGCGTTCGCGGGCCGACACCCGGTCATGGTTGAAGTCGGCGAGCCCACCCGACAGCACCCGCGTGCGCACGGCCACCAGCGCTTCGTCGACGAAGATGCGCTCATCCCCGCCAAAGGCGACGACGGCAGGCAGGGTGCCCTTCTCCAGCACTTTGAGGAACGCCTCGGTGTTCTCGGCTTTCGTCATCGGGTGTCCCCACGTGACCGGCGGCGACCGGCATGGCACCACGACCCATGCTCGTCGACACCCATTGCCACATCGACGGTGACCTCTTCGAAGCGGACCGCGCGCTCGTGCTCGCGCGCGCGCGGGCCGCTGGCGTGGCCGCCATGGTCAACGTCGGCTGTGACCTGCCGTCGAGCCGCCGGTCCCTCGCGCTCGCCCACGCCCACGACGACGTCTGGGCGACGGTGGGGATCCACCCGCACGAGGCGAAGGACGCGCCGCCCGGCTTCGACGAGGAGCTGGTGACCTTGTGTCGCGACCCGCGCTGCGTCGCCGTCGGCGAGTGCGGCCTCGACTACCACTACGACCACTCGCCACGGGCGGTGCAGCGCGAGGTCTTTGCGCGGCAGATCGCGGCGGCGCGCCGGGCGAAGAAGCCACTGGTGCTGCACGTTCGCAACGCCGCGCAGGATGGGCCGGCGTTCGTCGAGTCCGTCGACATCCTGCGCGCCGAGCAGGCCCGTGATGTCGGCGGCGTCTTCCATTGCTTCACCGGCTCCGCCGAGGAGGCGAAGGCCGCGCTCGATCTGGGCTTCCTGCTGTCGTTCCCCGGCGTCGTGACGTTCAAGAACAACGGCCAGCTCTCCGACGTCGCCCGCCTGTGCCCCGCCGACCGCTTCGTCGTCGAGACCGACGCGCCGTACATGGCGCCGGTCCCGCACCGCGGCAAGCGCAACGAGCCGGCGTTCGTCGCCCACACCGCGGCGTTCGTTGCCCAGGTGCGCGGCGAGGCCCTCGATGACCTGGTGCGCGTCACCGGCGAGAACGCGCGCCGCCTGTTTGGCCTGCCGTCCCCCAGCGCTGGAGAGACCTGAAGGCTGGCCACCGCCGCGTGGGTGTTCTCCGCGGCGCCCCCGATGGCGGGCCCCGAAAAGCAAAGCGGGCGCCTCTCGGCGCCCGCGTCGCGTCCAACGGCCATCGACGGCGTCAGCCGGCCTGCTCCATCAGCTCTTCGTTGTTGTCGAAGGCGCCGGCGTCCTCGTAGGCCGAGGCCTCGTCGACCTCGACGTTGAGGTAGCGGTAGTGCGGCAACCCGGTGCCGGCGGGGATGAGCCGGCCCATGATCACGTTCTCCTTCAGGCCGCGCAGGTAGTCGACCTTGCTCGAGACCGCCGCCTCGGTGAGCACCTTCGTCGTCTCCTGGAAGGAGGCGCCCGAGATGAAGCTCTCCGTCGACAACGACGCTTTCGTGATGCCGAGCAGCAGCGCCGTGGCCTGCGCCACCCTGCCGCCCGCGGCCGCCACGCGCTCGTTCTCGGCGTCGAGGACGTGCTTCTCGACCTGCTCATCGTGCAGGAACGTCGTGTCGCCCGCGTCGGTGATGCGCACGCGGCGCAGCATCTGACGCACGATGGTCTCGATGTGCTTGTCGTTGATCTTCACGCCCTGCAGCCGGTAGACCTCCTGGATCTCGTCGACGAGATACTTGGCCAGCGCCTTCTCGCCGAGCACCCGCAGGATGTCGTGCGGGTTCGCCGCGCCATCCATCAGGGCCTCGCCGGCGCGCACGAAGTCGCCCTCGTGCACCGTGATGTTCTTGCCCTTGGGGATCAGGTACTCGAACGACTTGCCGGTGTCGGACGTGACGACCACCTTGCGCTTGCCCTTGGTGTCCTTGCCGAACGAGACCGAGCCGTCGATGTCGCTGATGATCGCGACGTCCTTGGGCTTGCGGGCCTCGAACAGCTCGGCGACGCGGGGAAGACCGCCGGTGATGTCCTTGGTCTTCGACGCCTCGCGGTTGACCTTGGCGATGGCATCCCCGGGGAAGACCTCCTGGTGGTCGTCGACGAGGATGATGGCGCCCTTGGGCAGCATGTAGCGGGCGACGCCGCGGTTGTCGGGCAGGGCCTTGGTGTTGCCTCCCTCGTCCTTGATCGAGATACGCGGCCGCGCCGAGGCGTCCTTGGTGTCGGTGACGACCTTGTGGCTGATGTTGGTCAGCTCGTCGGCCTGCTCGTTCATCGTCACGCCTTCGACGAGGTCGCCGAACTTCACCTTGCCGGCGACCTGCGTGAGGATCGGCGTCGAGAACGGGTCCCACTCGGTCAGGGTCGTGCCGGGCTTGACCCGCTCGCCTTCCTTCACGCGGATGACGGAGCCGTAGACGACCGGGTAGGTCTCGCGCTCGCGGCCGCTATCATCGACGATCTTCAGCTCGCCCTGACGGTTCATCGCCACCAGCGCGCCGTCCTTGCGCGTCACGGTCTGCAGCGTCTCGAAGCGCACGACGCCGTCGGCCTTGTTCTGGTGCGACGACTGCGACGCCGAACCCGAGGCGATGCCGCCGATGTGGAACGTCCGCATCGTCAGCTGCGTACCGGGCTCGCCGATGGACTGCGCGGCGATGACACCGACGGCCTCGCCGACGTTGACCGCCTGACCACGCGCAAGGTCGCGGCCGTAGCACTGCACGCAGATGCCGCGGCGGGTCTGACACGTCAGCACCGAACGGATCTTCACGCGGCTGATGCCGGCGTTCTCGATCTCGCGGACCTTGTCCTCGTCGATCTGCACACCCTGCGGCACGATCACGTTGCCCGTGACCGGGTCGGCGACGTCTTCGAGGGGCGTGCGGCCAAGGATGCGGTCGCCGATGCCTTCGATGATGTCGTTGCCTTCGATGAGCGGCGTGATCTCGATGCCGTCGATGGTCTCGCAGTCGAACTCGGTGATGATCGCGTCCTGAGCGACGTCGACAAGGCGACGCGTCAGGTAGCCGGAGTTCGCGGTCTTGAGCGCCGTGTCGGCCAGACCCTTGCGCGCGCCGTGGGTCGAGATGAAGTACTGCAGGACCGTTAGACCCTCGCGGAAGTTCGCGGTGATCGGCGTCTCGATGATCTCGCCCGAAGGCTTAGCCATCAGACCACGCATCCCGG
>VGSZ01000266.1 GCA_016874845.1 Deltaproteobacteria bacterium | reverse complement strand
TGGTTCACATCGGTGGCGGCGGCCGCCGCCGGCCTCGCCCTCGCCGTCGGCGGCTTCGCCTGGCTCGTCGCTGAGCGGCTCAGCTGACGCCGCGGGATCCGCGCGGCCCGTCGTTGACGTCGACGTAGGCGTTGGCATGTTGCTCTACATGCCGTCGACCGCCCACGCGCCGCTGCGCCTGCCCGAGCGCTTCCGCAAGCACACTGGGACCACCGCCGACCGCGCCCGCGTCCACGCGTTGATGCGCGCCGGCGGTCTGTCGAGCGTCTGCGAGGAGGCCCGCTGCCCAAACATCGGCGAGTGCTTCAAGGCGGGCACCGCGACCTTCATGATCCTTGGCGACCGCTGCACCCGGCGCTGCGGCTTCTGCAGTGTGACCACCGGTCGCCCCCGGGCGCCCGACCCCGCCGAGCCCGCCGAGCTGGCGCGGGCGGTGGACGCCCTCGGCCTGCGTCACGTCGTCCTGACCTCGGTGGACCGCGACGACCTGAAGGACAAAGGCGCCCATCACTGGGCGGCCTGCATCCGCGCCGTCAAGGGCGCCGTCGCGCCCCGCGGCGGCAGCGTCGAGGTGCTCACCCCCGACTTCGCCGGCGACCCCGCGCTCATCGACGTCGTGCTCGACGCCGCCCCCGACGTCTTCAATCACAACATGGAGACCGTCGAACGCCTGTACAAGGCCGTGCGGCCGCAGTCGTCGTGGGAGACGACGCTGGGCGTCCTGCGTCACGTGGCCGGCCGCGGTCACGGCGCCGTGAAGAGCGGCATCATGGTCGGGCTCGGCGAGACCGACGATGAGGTGCGCGCGACCCTCGCGACGATGCGCGGGCTCGGTGTGCACATCGCCACACTTGGTCAGTACCTGCGCCCGACGCTGAAGCACTGGCCTGTCGACCGCTATGTTGATGACGACGCCTACGACGCCTGGCGCGCGTTCGGCCTGGGCCTCGGCTTCACCCACGTCTTCGCCGGGCCCTTCGTGCGGTCGAGCTACCACGCCGCCGAGGCCCTCGCGCACCACCAGCACGGACCCGCCGCGCCGGCGCCGCCGCGCCGCGGGCTGCCCATCCTGGCCTGACGTCGGCACGGCGTCGTCCTGCCATCGCCTGACGCGGTCGGTGTCGGCCCGGCTGGGGGTGTCGTGTCCGCCGCTGCCGGCGCCGGCCCCCGCGTTTGACGCCGACGACGTGCGCGACGCATTGTCGACGTCAGTATGCAGGTCGGTGACATCGTCGATGGCCGCTACCGCCTCCTCGACGTGCTCGGTGAGGGCGCGGCGGGCAAGGTCTTTCGCTGCGAAGATCTTGGGAGCGGGCACAAGTTCGTCGCGCTGAAGCTGCTGCACGCCAAGGACCCGCGCTGGGAGAACTTCTTTCGCAAGGAGTTCGAGATCCTGAGCCGGCTGCACCACCCGAACCTCGTGCGCGTCTTCGACTTCGCGCCCGCCCCCGACCTCGGCAGCTGGTACTTCACGCAGGAGCTCGTGGTCGGCAAGCCGCTACTCGACACGCTGGCCGGCAAGAAGATCGACGAAGTGCTGGCGCTCTTCGTCGAGATCTGTCGCGCGCTCGAGTTCATCCATGGCCACGGCGTGCTCCACCGTGACCTGAAGCCGGCGAACATCCTCGTGCAGAGCCACGCCGACCCCGGCGAGCGCGTGCGGGTGCTCGACTTCGGGCTGTGGCGCGAGCTTGACCCGACGCCACAGAAGGGGGCGCGCTGGGCAGGCACGCCGCCGTACCTGGCGTCCGAGGTGCTGCGCGGCTTTGGCCACTCGATCACCGCCGATCTCTACGCTGTCGGTGTGACGCTGTTTCAGGTCGTCACCCGGAAGCTGCCCCACGGCCGCGGCACGCCGCAGGAGCTGCTCGCTGCCCGCAAGACGCAGCCGCCGACGCTGCAGCAGCTGGGCTACGGCAACCGGGCGCTCAGCGACATCGTGCAGCGGCTGCTCGAAGAGGAGCCGAGCCGCCGCCCGCAGTCCGCCGCCGAGGTCGCCGCCGCGCTGTCGGCCTTGATCCCGAACCAAGCGGTGGCGATGCCCATCGCGCTCGGCCGCGCGCGCCTCGTGGGCCGCGACGCCGAGCAGCAGCAGTTGGCCCAGCTGGTCGATCGCGCGCGCGCTGGCGGTGACGGCGCGCCGCGCCTTGTGATCATCGAGGGCAAGGACGGCGTCGGCAAGTCGCGCTTCGTCGCCGAGCTGAAGGCCACGACGCAGCTCGCCGGCTCCCGGGCGGCCATCGGCACCTGCCCCGAGGACGGGCGCTGGGCGTACCGACCCATCGCCGACTTCGTGCGGGCGCTGGCGCCGAGCCCGACGAACCCGCATCTGTCCGACGGTGAGCGGCAGGCCATCGAGCGGTTGTGCCCCGAGCTCGCCGACGCCCGCGTCGGCGCCGAAGACCGCGACGCGAGTCGCGGTGAGCAGGCGAGTTTTCAGCGATCTGCCGCCCAGCTGTTAGCCGGGCTGGTGTCGGGCGGGCAGGCGCTGGTGCTGATCGTCGAGGACGTCTGCTTCTGCGACCCGCCGTCGGCGGCGCTGCTCGCCCAGACAATCCGCCGCGGCCGCGAGCTGCGCGACGGTGGGCTCCTGGTCGTCGTCACCCTCGACACTGCCCACGGCCCGGTGCCGCCCGCCCTGCTCGAGGCCGCCGGGCGCGATGTCGCCCGCGTGACGCTCGAGGGGCTGAAGCGCGATGACGTCCGCAAGCTGGTGTCCGCCCTGCTCGGTGTGCCGTCGGCCGACCAGGTGCCCGAGCCGTTCGCCGAGCTGATCCTGTCGCACTCGGGTGGCAACCCGCTGCTGATCGAAGAGGTGCTGGCGCTCATGATCCAGCGCGGCGACCTGAAGCGGGGTGACGCAGGTTGGGCGCTCGACGAGTTCAAGGGCGCGGTGCAGATCCCGTCGACAACGGTCCTCGAGCAGCGTGTCGGGCGTCTTGGCGACGCCGAGCGCCGCACGCTGCGGGCGCTGGCCGTCTTCAACCGGCCCGCCGGCCCCAAGCTGCTCGCCGCCGTCGCGCGCATCGACGTCGATCAGGTGCGTCGCGCCCTGTCGACCGTCGAGGCGCAGGGAATGATCCGCGTCGTCGACGCCGAAGACGGTCGTCCGCGCGTTGTGTTCCGCCACCCGAACATCCGCGAGGTGCTGCTCGCCGGCCTGCGCGCCGAGAGTGCCCTCACCGAGTGGCACGGCGTCTGCGCCCGCGTGCTCGAGGAGCGCGCCCTCGAAAACGGCGGCGGCCTCGACGTGGTCGCCGAGACGCTGGCGGTGCACCTCGAGCGCGCCGACGAGCCGGCGCGGGCGCTGCAGTTTTTCCTGCGCGCCGTCGAGCACGCCCTCGGCCAGTTCGACTTCGACGACGCCATCGCCCTCGCCCGCCGCGCCGTGCGCGTCGCCGCCAGCGCGCCAGTGGCCTTCGATGACGTCGTCGCCGCCGACGTCGCCGAGGGCAAGGCGCTGTTCCTCGCCGGGCAGATCCGCGAGGCGCGCGCGTTCCTCGAGGCTGCCATCGGCCGCCCCGACGCCGCCCGCGGCGCAGGCTTCGCCGGACTGCACGTCTGGCTCGCCCGCGCGTGTCGTCAGCTCGGCGCCTTCGAGCCCGGGCTCGCCCACGTCGAGCGCGCGTTGGCGACGACGGCGCTGCCCGGCGGTCCGCCCACGGCGCGGGTGCTCATCGCGCGCGCGGAGCTGCTGCTGCACATGCAGCCACGGCAGGCCGACCGCGACGCCGACCGTGCGCTGTCGCTGCTCGGCCGCAAGCCCGCCCTCGACGACGAGCTGTCGGCGCTCGCCGTCAAGGGCGCCGCCTGCCTGGCCCTCGGGCGGTTCGCCGACGCCGCCACCGCCGCGCGACGTCGGGTGACCCTGTGCCACAGCGCCCTGCGCAAGCTCGACGAGATTCCCGCGCTGCGCGCGCTCGCCGAGGCTACGTCGGCGGGCGGCGACCGCCTCGGCGCCCGCGAGCACCTGAACGCCGCGCTCAAGCTGGCGCGGCAGTACGGGCATCGCTTCGAAGAGGCGCTGCTGCAGAAGATCTTTGGTGATGAGCTGTTCATCTCGGGCGCCACCGCCGAGGCCATCGCCCGCTACCAGAATGCGGCGACGCTCTCGGCCGATCTGGGTCAGACCCTCGCGCGCGCCGAGAGCCTGAAGAGCATCGGTCGGTGCTACGTCGCCCGCGGCGACTACGACCGCGCCATCGATCACCTGCGCGCGGCGGTCGAGTCGTTCGACCGCGCCGGCTCCGACGACGACGCGGTGCGCGCCCGCGCGGCGCTGGTGCAGGCGCTGCTGACGAAGAGCGCCGTGCCCGAGGCCGAGCTCGTGCTGCTCGGCGCCCGGTCACGTTTGAAGCGCAACGCACTGTCGCGAACCGTCGGCGAGTTCGAGCAGGCCGACGCCCAGCTGGCGATGCAGAAGGGTGATCTGAAGGCGGCGCGCGCCGCGTTCTGTCGGGCCATCGTCGCGTGGCGCAAGGCGCGCGACCGGTTCGCTCTCGGCGATGCGCTGATCGGGCTCGGTCAGCTGTTGCTGCGCTCGTCGGCGCCACGCCGGGCGCTGCGCATCGCTCGCCGGGCCGAGACGCTGTTCACCGACCTCGACGCGCGCGCCCAACTCAAGCGCCTGCAGCCGTTGCTCAACGCGGCCCGCGGGCTGGCGGCGCAGAGCCGGCCGGCGCCGGCGCCGCGGGGACGTCCCTCGATGCCACCTGGGCCGCGCCGATGACCGCGCCGTCGCGGGCGTCGCTCATCGACGGCGTCGCACCGTCGCCGGGTGGCTGGTACAAACGCCATCGTCCGTCGTCCCTCGCGTTGCGCGTCGTCGGGGTGTCGCTGCTCGCGGCGGGAGCGTGGCTCGCGTCGGGCTGTCTGGGGGGGCCTCCGGTGGCGCCGGGGGCGTCCGCCGGCAGCGCCTGCAGCGCCAGCCTCGACTGCGGCGACGGGCTCACCTGTGGCTGTGGCGTCTGCGTCGCCGAGGCCGACGCCGACGCGCTGCGCCCCCCGCTGTGCGACGGCGAGGCGCCCGATGGCTGTCCGCAGACACCGTCGGACTGCGTCGCCGCCTGTGACAATCGCACCGTGGTCGGCGCGGCCGAGTGTCGCGACGGTGGCGAGTCCTGCAGCGTCGGTGTCATCGCCACGAGCTGCGTGTGCCCCGCCGATCTGCCTGTCGGCTGGTACTGCGAAGACGGCGTCGTGTTCTGCTTCGACGCCACGTCCGACGGGCTGTGCCGCGTCGAGGACTGCCTCGACGAGCGCCGCTGCGTCGTCGACTGCGGCGGTGACACGGTGTCGGACGGCGAGTGCGTGTCCGCCGGACCGAACGAGGCCGGCGTTCGCCGCTGCCCCGAAGGCACCGTGGACGAGGCGACGGCGTGCGGTGCGTGCATCGGCCTGCCGCCGCGCTGCCTGAACGAGTGTGATCCCCTCGACCTCGTCGGCGAGGCGGTGTGCACCGACGCGTTCGTCTACGTGTGCGAGGCGGGCATCGCCGATGTCGAGTGCACATGCACGCCGGCGTTGCCGCCCGCGTGCTTGGTCGGCTGCGACGCCGACGCCGACTCCGGCCCGGCCCGCTGCGAGCTGACTGACTCGGCGTGGGTCTGCGACGAAGGCGCGACGCCGGCCAACGAGTGCGGCGAAGGTGAGGGTGAGGGAGAGGGAGAGGGAGAGGGCGAAGGCGAGGCGCCATCGTGTCCCGGGCAGCCGACGACATGTAACGGTGTTCCGCGTGTCGCCTGCTGGAGGGGCTGTGACGCCCTCGACGCGCCGCTTGCCTGCGGCGCCCAGTGCCGCAGCGATGTCTGGGACTGCAGCGGCTTCGTCGGCTACGTGCCGGCGGACCAGTGCGGTGGCGGGTGAGGATCGTCCTCGCCGATGCGGGGCGGGCAACGACGGTGGAGCACGCGCTCCGCGGGCTCGGGATGTGGACACGCCGTCATTCGGCCCACGGCCACGGCGGGGACCACGTCGCCTTCGCGGTCACGCCGACGTCGACGCCGGTGCCGGCCACCGCGGTGCGCGGCGTCGACGGCGTCGTCGCGGTCTACGACGCCGACAGCCTTCATCCCCTGGTCGATGCCATGCCGCGCACCTGCACGCTGCGCGGGCGCGTCCTCGGGGTTGGCGAGGCGCCAGCGCTGTTCGCCGGCCCCTGCTCGGTCGAGAGCGAGGAGCAGATCCACCGCGTTGCCGCCGCCGTCGCCCGCCACGGAGCCGTCGCCCTGCGCGGAGGTGCCTGGAAGCCCCGCACGTCGCCGCGCGGCTTCCAGGGGCATGGCACCCCGGCGCTCGGCTGGCTGGTCGACGCCGCCCGCGCCCACGGTCTCGCCGTGGTCACCGAGGTCGTCGCCGAGCGCGACGTCGACGCCGTCGCTGCCGTCGTCGACGTGCTGCAGGTCGGCGCCCGCACGATGCACAGCGGGGCGCTCCTGCGCGCCGTCGGCGCGGCGCACCGGCCGGTGCTGCTGAAGCGCGCCTTCGCCGCGACACTGGAAGAGTGGCTGCTCGCCGGCGAGGCCCTGCTGCTGCACGGCGCGCCCGTGGTGCTGTTCTGCGAGCGCGGCGTGCGCGGCCCCGACAACGGCATGCGTAACGTGCTCGACGTGGGCGCCGTCGCCGTGCTGGCCCACGCCCATGGCCTGCCGGTCGTGGTCGACCCCAGCCACGCCGCCGGCCGCCGGGACGTCGTCGTACCGCTGGCGATGGCCGGCCTCGCCGCCGGCGCGTGCGGCGTCGTCATCGAGGTGCACGATCGCCCTGCCGAGGCGCTCAGCGACGCGCCGCAGGCGTTGGATCCCGAGGCCCTGGCGCCGCTCGGCCTGCGACGCCAGTAGGCGCGCCCGTCACCGCGCCGCTCGACCGTGCGCTCAAGGCGCGAAGACGACGAACCCTTGC
>VGSZ01000265.1 GCA_016874845.1 Deltaproteobacteria bacterium | reverse complement strand
GACGCCCACATCGCCACCGGCCGCGCCGAGGAGCTGCCCGACGTGCCGGCTGACGAGCGCCGTGCCGCGCGCAAGCCGGTCGGGAACGCGCGCTCGCAGAAGATGGCCGACCGCCTCAAGGGCTCGTTGAAGAAGTGAGGCCATGATCCACGAGCAGCCGCTGCTCGCCCACGACGTCGTCGCCGGCCAGGACGCCTGCGGCGACGTCGTCGTCTTCGCCCACGGGATCCTCGGCAGCCGCAACAACTGGAAGAGCTTCGCGCACAAGGCCGTCGCCACGGCGCCGGGCTGGTCGGCGCTGCTCGTCGACCTGCGCAACCACGGGCAGTCGCGCGGGCAGGCGCCGCCGCACACCGTGGCCGCCGCCGCCGACGACGTCGCCGTGCTGTGCCGTCACCTGGGCGTGCGTCCCCGGGCGGTGGTGGGGCACTCGTGGGGCGGCAAGGCGATGCTCGATCTGGCCCTGCGTCCGCCTTCGACGTCGGGCGGCGTCGACCTGGCGGTGATCGTCGACTCACCGCCTGGCACGCGCGTCTTTGGCGCGTCGGCCGACGGAGCACGCGCGGGGCCGCGCGAAGAGATCGACCGCGTCGTCGCCGCGGTGGCCGCGGTGCCGCTGCCGGTTCCATCGCGGCGGTCGCTCGTCGAGCAGCTGCGCGCGGCGGGGCTGTCCGAGCCCATCGCTCAGTGGATGACGACGAACCTCGAGCCGGCTCCGGCGGCGGTGGACGGCGGGCTGCGCTGGAAATTCCAGCTGGACGCGATCCCCGCGATGCTCGCCGACTTCGGCGCGCGGGACCTGTGGCCAGCGCTGCGTGCGCACGCCGCCACCGGCGAGCTGCCCGACGTCGTCTTCGTCCGCGGCGGGCGCTCCGACCGCTGGTCTGCTGACGAGCAGGAGCGGCTGCGCGCGGCCGTGGCCGACGGCGTCGTCGTCGACCACGTCCTCGACGCTGCGGGCCACTGGGTGCACGCCGACGACCCCAAGGGGCTGCTCGCCATCCTCGCGCCGCTGTTGCGGGCCCACGCCGGCTGATCACGGACGCCGCGCGCGCCGCCGCGCGTCCATGACCAGCGGGATGGCCGAAAAATGCCGCGAAGGGTTTGTGCAGCACCCTGCTAGGCTTGGCGCGTGCCCATCGACGTCGCCCAGCTGAAGAAGGTAGCCCTGTTCGAGAACCTGCTGCCCGAGCAGCTGCGGCTCGTCGCCCAGATCGTCGATGAGCTCACGGTCAAGCCCTCGACCAGGATCTTCGCCGATGGTGACGTGGCCGACCGCTTCTATTTCATCGTCGAGGGCAAGGTGCGCATCTCGAAGCAGGTGCCGGGGATGGGCGAGGAGGCGCTGACCATCCTCGAGCCCGGCGAATACTTCGGCGAGATGGCGCTCATCGAGGAGCGCCCGCGCTCGGCGGACGCGATCTCGAATACGACCTGCGTGCTCGGCTCCATCGCCAAGAGCCGCTTCGACGACTTGCTGTTCATGAACAAGGACCTCGCCTACGACCTCTTGTGGACCTTCGTCCGCGTGCTGTCGTCGCGCCTGCGTGAGACCAACGAGAAGATGCGCGCGTTCCTCGTCATGGCCGGCAAATTCTGAGCGGCGGAAGAATCGGTCGGCTGCGACCTCGTGGCCGGCCATCGTCACGCACTCCGCGGGCGCTCGACTTGCTCGTTGACCGGCGCCTCGCCTCGATCGATTGCTCGATCTCCTCAGAGACGCCTGTCGAAAGGCCGTGTAGGTGATGAAGATCTGCGTCGACCGCTGCGTGTGCTTCGACCGGTCGTTCGTCGACCTGCTGTCGATCGCTCGCCGCACGGGGGCCGCCAGCCTCGAGGCGCTGCAGGAGGAGACCGAGTTCGGCCTCGCCTGCCGCATCTGCAACCCCTACGTGCGGCGCATGCTGCGCACCGGGCAGACCACGTTCGACGCGCTGCTGTCCCACGTCGACGAGCCGCCGCCGGGTCCGCCGGCGAAGACCGGGTGAAGACGGTCGCTGACGGCAGCGCCGGTCAGGCGCGCACGAGCGTGAGCCGCGTGATCTCCGACGGCGCGCCGAGGCGCAGCGGCGGTCCCCAGTAGCCGGTGCCGCGGCTCGTGTAGACCCACAGGTTCTCGTGGCGGTCGAGGCCGGCGACGTAGGGCTGCTGCATCTGGACAAAGAACATCCACGGGAAGATCTGTCCGCCGTGCGTGTGCCCCGATAGCTGTAGGTGGTAGCCGCACCCGGCGGCGTCGGCGCAGCTGCGTGGCTGGTGCGCGAGGAGGATCTTCACGGCGTCGGCGGGCGCACCATGGACGGCCTTCTTCGGGTCCGAGCGGTGCTCGGGCACGAACTGCTCGGCGGTGTAGTCGTTGACGCCGGCCACGACGACGCGGGCGCCGTTGTGCACGATGACGACGTGCTCGTTCAACAGCGGCTGCATGCCCAGGCGACGCACCTCGTCGATCCACGGCAGCGCGCCCGAGTAGTAGTCGTGGTTGCCGGTGCAGAAGTAGACGCCATGGCGCGCCTTCAGGCGACCGAGCGGCGCGGTGTGCGGCGACAGCTCGGCGACGCTGCCGTCGACGAGGTCGCCGGTGATGGCGATGGCGTCGGCCGACAGCTCGTTCACCGCGTCGACGATGGCGTCGATGTAGCCCTTCTTGATCGTCGGGCCGACGTGCACGTCGGAGAGCTGCACGATGGTGAAGCCCTCGAGCGCCGGCGACAGATCCTTGATCGGCACCTTGACGTCCACGACGTCGGCGCGCTTGCGGGCCGCGGCGGTACCGACCACGGCGGCGATACCGGTGAGCCCTAGCAGCGCGGTGTTCGACAGGCGCAGCAGCGCGAAGCGGCGCTCGGGATCGGCGGGGACCACCGGCGTCGACGACAGCAACAGCCAACCCAGGTCGCGCAGCACGGTGAGCGTCAGCACCACCGAGAACAGGCCCATGGCGACGAAGCCGACCCACGCGGCGCCCTCGGCGTAGGGCGGGCGCATCCAGAACCGCGCCGACATCGCCACCGGCATCAGCATCGCGCAGCCAAAGACGCCGGCCCACGCCACCGTGCGCGCCGGGCCGGTGAGCCCCGAGGGGCCGATGAGCCGCGCGCCGAGATAGCCATGTACGAGGAGCGTCACCGTCGTGAGCACGGCCATCAGCGCGAGCAGGCGGGAAGGGATCATGGCGAGTCCCGTTACGAACGCGCGTCGACAGTGACAACGGCGGATCGGCGGCGGGGCGCGCGGTCTCGCCGGCAGGCTGTCGGCACGCCGGGCCGGGCGAGCCCACGGTGGCCTGCTAACGTCGCGCGCGTGACCCTTCGCCACGCCGTCGTTGTGCTCCTCGTCGCCGCCGCCGTGGTGACCATCGACGTGCTGCGCGCGCCGAAGAAGGACGAGGACGCCGTGGCGACGGCCGGCGCCCACGTCGACGACAATGGCCTGCACGACGACGAGGACGCCTGTGACCACGGCGACGATGACACCGCCGACGACGATGAGCACGGTGCCACCGGGGACGCCGCGCGTTGAAGGAGCCCGACGCGGGGCAGGGTCTCGCCGCCGTCAGGGGCGTCAGGGGCAGCGACCCGACGTCGTCGACGGCGTCATGGTGACGGGAACTGGATGCGCGCGATCTTCTCGGCCATGTCGTGGGCCTCGACGAACGCCAGCTCTACCGACGCCGCGCGCGACATGCGGGCGCGCAGCGCGGTGACCTCGCCCAGCGGCACGCCGTGCATGAAGCCCATCAGCGGGCGCTTCTCGACGTGCAGGGAGCGAACCTCGACGACGCTGCCCTGACCGACGAGGGCGCTCTTCCAGTGGATGGGGTCCATCACGTTGCTGCCGACGACGAGCCACGCCGGCGTGTCGAGCAGCAGCGGCTGCGCGCCCATCGAGCGGGCGTAGGCCGTCGACCCCGCCGCCGTCGACACGAGCACTCCGTCGCAGACGAGGCGCGGCAGGCGCACCTTGTCGTCGACCTTGACCTCGAGCCACGCCGACTGGCCGCTCGAGCGCTCGACCCACGCGTCATTGAACGTCAAGTCGGCGCCCCACGTGCCGTCCTTTTTCTGGTGCTCGACGTGCAGCATCGGCAGGTGGTGCAGCACCAGATCGCTGCGCAACAGCCCCTCGACCTGCGCAACGCCGTCGACGAGCCCGCGGGGGTCGTTGAGCAGGAAGCCGAGGTGGCCGGCGTTGACGCCGAGGAACGGCACTCGTCTCCGCCAGTGCGTCTGGATGGCGTGCAGCATCGAGCCGTCGCCCCCGAGCACGACGATCAGATCGGCGTCGTCGGGAGCGGTCGTCGACCACGGCGCGAACAGCCTCGCCCAGGCAGCGGCGCGCTCGTTGCGCTCGTCGTGCACGACGAAGGCCCGCGGGCTGTCGAAGCGCGCGCGCGCCGAGATGCGCGGCTCCGTGCCGCGGTACAGCCCGTGGCGGTCGATGACGCGGGCGACCGCGGCGGGCACGAGGTCGTCGACGCCCTGGCCCTCGTACAGGCGCTTGCGCATGACGCTGCCGGCGACGTCGCCGCCGACGACGACGCGCTCGTGGCCACCCGGGACGTGAGCGACGGCCTCGGCGGTGGCGATCACCACGAGGCGCGCGCCGTCGTGCAGGCGGGCGCGGTCCTCGTCGAGCGCGTCGGCCTCGACGACGTGGAAGACGACGTAGCCGGCCAGCGCCGGGTCGGCCTCGAGCGCCCGGGAGTCGGAGATCGTGGCGCCCTCGAGGTCACGCAGGTCGACGACGACGCGGGGATCGACGCGACGGAACGCCAGGTCGATCATGCGCGCGCGGTAGACGGGGTTGACATTCTCGTCGATGGGCCGGGCGGGCATCGGCCCCCACGGCATGGCGACGACGCGGTCGAAGCGCTGCAGCAGCGCCTGCAGGATGGCGACGTGGTGCAGGCCCGGCGGATCGAAGCGGCCGCGGTACAGGGCCAGCCGTGGCGTCGGCCCGGCAGGGAGCGCCGCGGTCGTCGTCACGGTGGGCGCGCGGCTGTCGGTCAGAGCCACAGGCGTGCCCCCAGCGCGACGTCGGCGCCGAAAGCCACGCCGGGGAAGACAAGCGCGGTGGGCACGACGTCGAAGACGAGGTCGACGGGCACCTGCTCGAGCGCCAGACTGACGCCCACGGGCACGCGCAGCGCCGACCACAGTTGCGTGCGGCCCCGGTAATAAAGCGCCCCGGGCAGCGTCGTGCGCTTGTCGGGCAGCGCCAGCACGACGACGGCGGCGCCAGCGCCCACGTGCCCGTGCAGCCGGAAGGTCGGCGCGCGCGCCAGCGTCGCGGGGTGCCACAGCCAGTCGGCGCGCAGCGACAGGGCAGGCTCGGTGTAGGCGAGGCCCGTGAAGGCGCCGACGCCGACGCGCGCGGCGTGGGTGGGGCGGAGCATCACCTGGGCCTCCACGCCGCTCGGCCAGCCGAGCACCAGCCCGACCCCCAGACGCCGCCCCCCTGGTGACGCGCTGTCGATACGGAACGAGCCCATCTGCAGATCGGCGAGGAAGCCGGCGTCGCCCTTGCCAGCGTCGCCCGTGCGCACGTCGGCGCGGGCTGTGTCGCTGTGGCCGCCGTCGGTCGCGGGCGTCGGCGGGGCAGCGTCCTCGGCCGCGGCGGGCACGGCAGTCAGCGCCGCGGCGCACGCGAGCAGCAGGGCGGGCAGGGCGGACAGGCGGCGCGCAGGGCACAGCGTCATGCGGCACGAATACGGCAACCGCTGGCGGGACGCACGCGGTCGGTGCCCGCCGGCCCACGGCGATCCTGCGGGAGCGGTCGAGGTAGCGTCGGCGCGCAGATCGCCGCCTGCGCTCGCCCGTTCGTGGTCCCGGGCGCCCCCCCCGGCGCGGCGCGCGCTCTCTTGCCTCAAGGTCCCATGCCCACCGCTCGTTTCGCATCCATCACCCTCTTCGCCGTCCTCGCCGGCGTCGCCTGCGCCCCGTCATCGAAGACGATGACCGTGGAGCCGTCGATGCCGACTGCGTCGTCCGCAGCGTCGTCGTCGGCGTCGCTGAGCACGACCGCGGCGGCGTCGCCGGCACCGCCGCCCCTGGGTCGCAAGGCGCCCTTGCCGCCGGTGGCCGCCGAGCCTTCGCCTGACGCTGCGCCGCGGCTGCAGTCGCCGGCGCTCGCCCAGCTCGACAGCAAGCTGACGTCCTACTTCGACGGTGTCGGCTCGCGGCGGCTGTACGTGCAGGTCGACAAGCCACTGTATCAGCCGGGCGAGACCATCTGGCTGCGGGCGTGGGACCTGCGCGCGAAGGATCTGGGCGGCGCCGGCGACGGGCCAGCGACGTACGAGCTCCTGTCACCGCGTGGCTCCGTGGTCTTGAAGAAGCAAGTGTCGGCCACGGCGGGCTACTCGACCAACGACTTCGTGCTGCCCGACGACATCGTCGGCGGCGAGTACACCATTCGCGTCCGCTCGCCCGATGGCGTCGTCACCGGCGAGCGGCCGGTGGTCGTCAGCCGCTACGAGGCGCCGCGGATGAAGAAGAAGCTCGAGTTCCTGCGCAAGGCATATGGGCCCGGCGACGTCCTCAGCGCGACGTTCGAGCTGCGTCGCCCCACTGGCGAGCCGGTGGCCCGCCACCCCGTCACCGCGCTGGTGCGGCTGGACGGCAGCGAGCTGCCGCGGGTGACGACGGCGACCAACGAGCAGGGCAGCGTCGTCGTCAAGGTGCCGTTGCCGCCGGCCATCGCGCTGGGCGACGGCCTGCTGACGGTGCTGGTCGAGGACGGCGGCGTCACCGAGTCGATCAGCAAAGCCGTGCCGATCGTCAGGAAGCGGATGGACCTCGCGTTCTTCCCTGAGGGCGGGCGCATGGTCGTCGGCCTGCCGAGCCGCGTGTACTTCGAGGCAAAGACGCCGCTCGGCAAGCCCGCCGACGTCGCCGGCGA
>VGSZ01000264.1 GCA_016874845.1 Deltaproteobacteria bacterium | reverse complement strand
ACGTCAGCCGCGCGGCGGGCGCGGGCGACAAGTCACGGTGACACGGTGTAGGGAAAGCGCACGTGCACCATCGCGTACGGGCCGCCGAGGTGAAACAGCGCGTTGTCGACGGGCGTGATCTCCCACGGCGGCCGCCCGAGCGCCTGGGGCACGAAGAGGTCCGACGCCCAGCCCGCCGACAGGCGCCACTCCTTCGTCACGATCCACTCCGCCGCGAGGCTGCCGCTGAGGCCCGGCCGCAGCACCAGCGTGAGCGCCTGCGTGCCCGGCTGCGCCCCCGCCGGCACCCCCATCGTGGTCGAGTGCACGAGCAGGGCGACGGCGTTGACGGCGGCGCCGGCGGTGACGCGGAGCGCCGGCTGGTCGACGAGGTTCACGCTGACGCCGAAGGGCCGCCACACCGCGCCGTACAGGCCGGTGTGCAGGACCTGGGGCGAGATCACGAGCTGCTCGGGCAGCAGCCCGAGCCACGACGGCCGCACCTTCACCTCGCTCACCGAGCCCGCGAGCCCCCGCGCCCACGACGGCACGCGCCCGGCGTTCGCACGGATCAGCTGCTGGTCGACAACGGCGGCCAGCTCGATGCGCAGCCCGGCGTGCACCGGCTGGTCGAGCAGCAGCGGGGTAGACGGCACCAGCGCGATGGGCCCCACCGCCACCTCGACGGGCACGGTCAGCGGCGACGACGACGACGGGCGCGAGGGTCGACGCGCGCGGCGCTTGCCCGCCGAGGCGGGCGAGGCGAAGAGCGTCGCGAGCGCGCAGACGGCGCACACGGCGATGGCGACGAGGCGACAGCGCGGCAGGGTCATCGCGCCGAGGATGGCCCGGCGGCGAAGGTCGCTGGCGCGGTCGGCGGCGTCCGCCGGCGGACACGCACGACGGCGGCCTGCACGAGCAGCGCGAAGAGCGTCAGCGGCGCGGCCACCGCCCAGACGTCGGCGATGACGCGGCCGACGTCGGCGCTCACGACGGGCGCCGCCGGCCGCAGGGCTCCGCCGACGTGGCCGACGACGGCCACCAGCCAGAAGCAGGCGTTGGCCGACTGCCAGACGCCGCGCTCGCGCGTCGCCTGGTCCCACGGGTCCTCGGCGAGCCAGCTCTCGCCCCAGCCGGCCATCGCGCCCTGCGCCCAGGCGACGGCGAACGAGACGCCGAGCGGCGACAACACATCGACGAAGCGCCACAGCGGCGCGTCGGCGGGCTGCGTCGTCGACAGCGGCCACAGGGACAGGCCGGGCCAGCCCACGGCGCCGGCGAGGGCCTCGGCGGCGACGATGGCCATCGGCAGGGCGAAGCTGCCGGCGCGCGGCAGCTCGCGCATGACGTGGCGGTAGGCGAGCAGCGCCGTCGTCGTCAGGAGCGCCGCGGACACCGCGCCGACGACGGCGTCGGTGACCAGCCCGGACCAGCCGACGAGGCGGGCGGCGAAGACGACGACGAAGATCGCCGGCGCGGCCCGCGCGAGGGGCGCGGCGCGCGCGAGCACCGCCAGCGGCATCAAGGACAGCCACGCCGCGAGCGCGAACGACCAGCGGCCGCTGGCGCAGGCCTGGAACACGAACCCCGTGCCGAGCATCGTCGCCCACTGCAGCGGCGCCAACGACGACGGCGGCGGCGCTATCGACGGCGCAAGGGCGGCGGCCGGCGACGACGGCGGCGGCGATGAGGGCAGCGTCGCCGCCGACGACGGGGAGGCAGCGGGCGTGGCGTCGTCGAGGACGGGCATGAGGGCGTTTCTTGCGCCCGTCGGAGGCGGTCAACCCGCGTCTCGGCAGACGCCGCCGGGCGCAAGCCGGCGGCGCCGGGCACAGGTCGACGTCGCCGGACCGGACCCTCATCCCCTGGCCCCGTCTCCCCATTCTGGGAGAGAGGGAATCTGACGGTCGCGCTCAGCACCACCGCGTCCTGAGATC
Source organism: Deltaproteobacteria bacterium (assembly GCA_016874845.1). GTDB lineage: Bacteria > Myxococcota > UBA727 > UBA727 > VGSZ01 > VGSZ01. The sequence continues at coordinate 4,987 of VGSZ01000264.1, read as the reverse complement.
ACGCTGGGTGAGAGCGGTGCCGCGGCTCGTGTAGACCCACAGGTCCTCGTGGCGGTCGGGGCCGGCGACGTAGGGCTGCTGCACCAAGCCCTGTCCCAGAATTGGGAGAGGGCAGCGGCGGAGCCGCGGGTGAGGCCCGGTGACGCCGCGACGGCGCGGCTGGCGATGTGATCGATGATGAGGTCAGCCGGCGTCCCGGCCAACGTCGCCGGACGCGGGCCGACGTCGCCGCGGCGGACGACGTTGCGAGCCGCTGTCGTCGTCCGCCGTTCAGTCGAGGGCCGCCAGCAGCGCCCGCGACGTCGTTGCCGGCAGCCGGCAGGCGCCCTGCTCGCAGACGTAGACGGTGGCCTTGCCATCGACGCAGCCGCGGCCGCGGGCGAGGGACAGCTCGTCGTCGTCGTCGTCGTCCGGGCCGCGCCACACGATCACGCGGGCGGGCAGGAAGCGCCGACGCAGCACCGACAGCAGCTGGCGACCGTCGTCGTCGACCGCGCCCGCCTGGCCGCCGTCGGCCCCCGCGGGGCGCGCGATCACGAGCTCCTTGCCGTGCTCGTCGAGGTCGAGGGCCAGCGCCAGCTCGGCCAGCGCGTGGGGGTGGGCCTGCAGGATCTGGCCGAACGCGCGAAACGTGCGCCCGGCGGCGGCGCGGGCGTCGGCGTCGTCGAGCAGCAGCGCGAGGCGCACGAGGTTCTCGGCGTGCACCGCGTTGCCCGACGGCTCGGCGCCGTCGCGGTCGGGCTTTTCGCGCGACAGCAGCGCCTCGGCGCCCTTCGCGGTGGCGAAGAAGCCGCCGGCCTCGTCGTCAGCGAAGTGCCGGGCGATGGTGCGGGCCAGGGCCCGCGCCGCGCGCAGGAAGCGCCGGTCGCCGTCGAGTTCGAAGACGTCGAGGCAGGCGCGGCAGACGAAGGCGTGGTCGTCGAGCACGCCGTCGTTCCTCGCCTGCCCGGCGCGGAACGACCGCCACAGCGAGAGCCCGTCGCCGCCGTCGTCGTCGCGGCGCAGCCGCGTCAGCACGAAGTCGAGGGCGGCGCGGGCGCGGGCGGCGAGGGCGGCGTCGTCGAAGGCGAAGGCCGCGCGGGCGAACGCCGAGATGGCGAGGCCGTTCCACGAGGCGAGCACCTTGTCGTCGACGAGGGGCGCCGGGCGCTCGCTGCGGGCGCGGGCCAGCAGCGGTCGCGCGCGGTCGATGACGGCCTCTACCTCGTCGACGGTGCGGCCGAGCCGCCGCGCGACGACGGCGGTGGGCTCCTTCTTCCACAGCACCGAGCGACCGTGCTCGAAGTTGCCCATCGGCGTGACGTCGAAGACGGCGGCGACGACGGCGGCGTCGGCCTCGCCCAGCTCGTCCTGCAGCTCGGCCGGCGTCCACGTGAAGAACCAGCCCTCTTCGCGGTGGCCATCGGGGGTGGCGCTGTCGGCGTCGGTGGCCGACAGGAAGGCGCTGGCCCTGCCGTGCTCGTCGACGTGGCCGAGGGTGGTGGCCATGAAGTCGAGGGTGGCGCGGGCGGCGCGCTCGTAGCGGGGCTCGGCGGTGAGCTGCCACGCCTCGACCAGCGCGGGCACGAGCAGCGCGTTGTCGTAGAGCATCTTCTCGAAGTGCGGCACCTGCCAGCGCTCGTCGACGGAGTAGCGGTGGAAGCCGCCGCCGGCGTGGTCGAACAGGCCGCCGTCGATCATGCGGTCGAGCGTCGTGAGCGCGAGGTGCCGGCTGCGCGCGCCGTGGGGGCCCTCGTTGCGCGCGGCGTGGCGCAGCAGCAGCCGCACCGGCGTCGTCGACGGGAACTTGGGCGCGCCGCGCAGGCCGCCCCACGTGGCGTCGAAGCGGCCGTCGACGAAGCGGGCGACGGCGTCGGTGACGGCGTCGGCGCCGGGGACGTCGGCGGGGCGCGGCGCCCGCGACAGCGACGCCAGCTCGGATGCGATCTGGCCCGCGCTCGACACCACCTCGTCACGACGCTCGCGCCACGCCTCGGCCAGCCGCACGAGCACCGTCTGGAAGCCGGTGCGCGCGCCGCGGTCGCCGTCGCGCGGCGGGAAGTACGTGCCGGCGAAGAACGGCCGCCGCGTGTCGGGGGTCAGCCACACGCTCATCGGCCAGCCGCCGCGGCCGGTCAAAGCCTGCACGGCGGTCATGTACGTGGCGTCGACGTCGGGGCGCTCCTCGCGGTCGACCTTCACGCACACGTACAGCGCGTTCATCGTCGCGGCGATGTCCTCGTCCTCGAACGACTCCTCCTCCATCACGTGGCACCAGTGGCAGGTGGCGTAGCCCACCGACAGGAACACCGGCACGTCGCGACGACGGGCCTCGGCGAAGGCGTCGTCGCCCCACGGCCACCACTCGACGGGGTTGTGCACGTGCTGCAGCAGGTACGGCGACGTCTGGCCGCTCAGGTGGTTCGTGTAGCGGGGGCTGCCGTCGTCGCGCAGGTGCCGCGTGCGCGGGCGCCCGCGCGGGCCGGCCTTCGTCGTCGTCGTCTTCGCCGCGTTCGCCGGAGTCGTCATGGCGCCCGTCTTCGTGACTCGCGGCGCGCGTGGCAACCGGATCAACGCGTCGACGACGGCCCCGCGCCGAGGGCCACACCGACGTTGCAGGTCGCGGACGCCGGCGACGACGGCGACAGCGCAAAGACGGCGGCGTCTTCGTCCTTGTACAGCGGGGCGCCGAGGGCCGCGGGCAGCGCCTGCCAGACCGCCTCGTCGCCGCCCGACCAGCCGCGGCGCTGCAGGCGCGCGCGCGCGCTGCGACCGAGCACGACGTGGGTGGCGCCCAGGGCGCGCAGGCGCTCGACCACCGCCGGCGCCGACGACGCCTCGGCCAGCAGCACGTCGAGCAGCGGGCGCGTGTAGACCTCGGACACCAGCGCCGGCACCTCGAGGTAGGCGATGCGCGCGTCGCCGGTGGCGAGGAACACGCAGCCGCCGCGGGCGTGCTCGCCGACGAACGCGTAGGCCGGGGCGAGCTCGAGGGCGCCGGCGAGGAACTCGGCCCGCGTCCGTCGCTGGGTCAGCAGCTGGCCCGGCCCGCGCAGCAGGCTGTCGTCGACGGCGAGGTTCCAGTGCCACTGCACGCCGGCGAGCACCGCCGCGGCGGCGACGATGCCGGTGCCCGCGCGCCCCCCGGCGCGGGCGTGGGCCAGCCCGAGGCCGCCGGCGACGCCGAGGGCGAGCCACAAGAACGGGTCGTAGCGCGGCAGCGCGTGGGTGGCGCCCCACGGCAGCAGCGTCAGCGCGGCGACGACCAGCGCCGGGGCCAGCGCGCGCAGCGTCGCGCGGTGCAGCAGCAGGAGCGGCAGGCCGGTGACGACGACGAGGCCGAGCGCCTCGTTGCTTGTCGGGTCGCGGCCGAAGGCCAGCTGGCCGGGCAAGGCGAGCAGCGCGTCGAGGTCACGCACCGGCCGGGCGTCGCCGGCGAGCAGCGCGCGGGTGTGGTCCAGCCACGCGGGTCCGTCGTCGCCGCGCCACGGGCCGAAGGGATAAAGCGGGTCGCCCAGCCGGACGGCGTTGCGGACGTAGGGCCACGCGCCAAAGGCGAGGCCCACCACGCCCGGGCCCACCACCGCGCCGAGGCTCGACAGCAGCGCGCCTTGTGTCGTCGCCGGCGGTGTCGGATCGACGAGGGAGCGGCGGGCGCGCCACGCGACGGCGACGGCGACGACGCCCACCGGCACGAGCCACAGCAGGAACGTCGTCTTCGTCGCGCAGCCGAAGCCGGCAGCGGCGGCGCCCACCCGCGCCCAGGCGCCGCGCGACGCCGCCGCAGGCGCGCCGACGCCGACGACGGCGCGCAGCGCGAGCAGCGCCCACAGGGCCGCGAGCAGGTCGGGCTTGGTCGCCGACGGCAGGAACACGGCAAGCGGCATCGACGCGCAGACGAAGCCCGCGGCGCCGGCGCTGCCCGCGGGGGCCGTGGGGAGCGCGCGGCGGACGAAGACGCCGACGGCCACGACGAGCAGCAGCCACTCGAGGGCGTAGACGGCGCCGTGGGCCTCGGGCCCGCCCATCAGCAGCGCGGGGCTCGCGGCCAGCTCGGCGAGCAGCGGCATGGCCGTGTAGTGGTCGTGGGGCGTGACGAACGAGCCGCCGCGGGCGGCGAACTGCATCGGCAAGCCCAGGTGGTAGACGAGGGCGTCGTAGAAGCTCGGCGGCGCCGCGGCGCGCACGACGACGAGGGCGGCCGCGGGCGCGAGCAGCGCGTACCAGCCTGCGCCCCAGCGTGCGCTGTCGCCTGCGCCGCCGGCGGCCGGGGGGCGCCGCAGGTCACCGACGAGCGCGCGCCCGTGGGCGACCAGCGCGACGAGCCCGGCGGCGACGACGACGACGGCGGTCCCGGTGCTGAAGCGATCGACGCCGGCCAGCGACGCCATCGCGCTGCCGGTGACGCCGAGACCGAGCAGGGCCGCCCACACCCAGCGCTCGCGGTCGAGCCGCGCCCAGGCGCCGAGCAGGCGCAGGAGCAGCGCGCCGAAGCCCACGGCGCCGGCGACGACGACAGCGGCCACCGGCAGCGCGACGAGGCCGGGCGGCGCGCTCAGCCCGGTCAGCCCGAGGGGCACCCAGGCCCACGCGACGAGCCCGAGCAGCGCCGTCGCGCGGCGGCGCGTGGGCTCATCCACGGGCCGCCGCCAGCGCTCGGGTCACGTCGAGGATCCAAGCGGCATTCACGCGCACCGGCCTTTCGTCTGCGTCGCGAAACCATGGCACCGCGCCGCGCGCGCTGGCAACGGTCGACGACGACGGCGCACCGGTGACCACGGCGTCGCGGTCGGGGCGGTCGGGGCGGTCGGGGCGATCCGGGCGAGCGTGGCGAGCATCGCGAGCGTGGCGAGCGTGGCGATCGTGGCGATCGTGGCGATCGCGGCGATCGTGGCGATCGTGGCGATCGTGGCGATCGTGGCGCCATCGCGAGCCCGCGGGTCGCACGAGGGGGGTGGAGGGGTGTGGGGAACCGGGGGGCGCCAGCCCCCCATTGTTCCCCACCAGC
>VGSZ01000263.1 GCA_016874845.1 Deltaproteobacteria bacterium | reverse complement strand
ACGCGGCAGCATGCATGAGGGGGAAGCGACGTCGTGGACGTCGCCGGCGAGACGATGCTAGAGTCTTTCAAGGTTGAATCTCTGAAGCGAGCGGGAACCTTGGCCGGGGACCGCTCGCTTCGTCTTTGGGGTGATCTCTCCTACGACGACGGCAGCGTAGCGCCACGTCGAGGACGAATGGAACCGCAGACCGCTGGCCAGGCGCGCGGACAGCACCTTCAGCGCGCGGGCCGGTAGGCGTCGGTGGCGAAGGCGACAAGCGCTTCAGCGGGGATGAACCGCAGGCGCCGGCTGTAGGCGACGCAGGCCAGACGGCCAGCCTTCACCCACGCGCGGACAGCGCTCAGCGGCACGCGCAACACGCGCGCGGCGTCGGGCACGGTGAATCGGTCAGCGACGGGAACGCCGGCAGCGGCGCAGGATGCGGACAGGTCGAACATGGCCACGGTGGCCACCCTTCATCCCCCCGGTTGTGCAGTCCAAGGCGCCCGGATGATGATGGGGGGGAGCCATCATCCGCTCGCCTGAACCGCCCTTTCCCCGTTTGCTCTGGTAGGCACGGGATCGGGCGGTTCGTCTTTCTTGTCTGCGCCATTGGGCGCACGCTTCGGTCCGACGTGTCAACGGTGCTGGGTCCGCTTTTCCACAGGTAGTCCACCAACCTGCGAAGATTCATCGTCTTGTGTATCAGTATCTAGAAGACCATCCGCGCCAGCGCGAGGGACCGCGATCCCTTCCCGTCCAGTTTGTCGAGGTGACCGGGGCGCCTGACGGCCGGTGGATCGGTGGCCACGAAAAAGACCGCAGCCCCACGAAGCGGATACTGCGTTCGTCGTCGTCGTCTGCGGCGTCTAAGCGTATGACGGAAACGGCATAATCCGTCATAATCAGCGGCTACGTTCCTGACGTGTCGAGGAACGCCGCCACGGCGTTGGCCACGAGGTCGGACAGGTCGCACCGTTCGTCGACGGCTCGGTGGCGCAGCGCCGTCGCCACGTCGGGCGGCAGGTACAGCGTCAACTTCTCCCACGTCGCCGCCTTGCCGTTTGCCTTCGGTGGACGACCGCGCTTCGGCTTCTCGGCTTCCGGACGCTTGGAATCCTCGCCAGCGACGAACGCATCCGCGCGCGCGACCTCGACGACGGGAGCGGGCTTCGGCTTCGGCATGACCAGCGACGGCTTCTTCGGTTTCGACATGTTCAGGCTCCCAACACCTTCAGGACTTCACGGACCAGCGCGGCGGCCTCTTTCGCTGCCGTGCTGCCGCGCGCGTAGGTGACGACGCCGGCGCCGGCGGTCAGGGCTTCGGCAAAGGCGACTCGCTGCCCCAAGCTGGCCTTCAGCGTGGCCACCGGGAGCTCGGCCAGCGCGGCCCGCAGCGCCCGACCGAACGCCGTTCGTGCATCCACGCGGTTGGCGACGATGGCGGCCTTCAGGTCGGGGCGCAGCGCGCGGGCTTCGTCGAGGACGGCCAGCGTATCGGCCAGCGCCCACACGTCGGCGCCGCCAGGCACAACGGGCAGCAAGGCCAGGTGCGCGACCAGCAAGGCGGCCCGTTGCTCGGCCCCAAGTCGCGGCGGCCCGTCGACGACGACGACGTCATAGGCAGCGCCAACGCGGGCAACGTCGGTGCGCAGCGCGGCGGCGGTCATGGCGACCACCGGCGGCACGCCCTCGGCCCGGCCGGCTTCAGCAGCGACGGCCGCCCACCGTAGCGCCGTGCCTTGCGGGTCAGCGTCGACGACGAGAACCCGGTGGCCGGCAGCGTGAAGGGAAGCGGCGAGCGTCGTGGCCACCGTTGTCTTGCCGGCGCCGCCTTTCAGCGCGGCGATCGTGACGATGTGGGGCATAGGTGCGGCAGGATGCCCAACCGTCGCAACGCTCGCAAGTCGCGGTGCCTTGACTTTCAGACGCTTGGAATCCTAACCTCCGATAAGCGAAGTTATCGGAGGTCAGACCATGAACGCCGCCGCCCTCACCACCACCACCGAGACGACCCCCGCGCTGGCCATGCTGGCCAATGACGTCCGCGCCTTCGCTGCCGCGTCGAAGTCGGAGAACACGCGCCGCGCCTACGCCGCCGACCTCCGCGCCTTCGACGCCTTCGCCCGCAGCATCGGTGCCGCGTCGCTGCCAGCGTCGCCCTCGACGGTGGCGGCCTTCCTGACCGCGAAGGCGAAGGCCGGCGCGAAGGCGTCGTCGGTCGCGCGCGCTGCCGCTGCTATCTCGACGGCGCACGCCACCGCCGGCCACACGTCGCCCACGACGGCGCCCGGTGTCGTCGCCGTCCTCGCCGGCATCCGCCGCACGCTTGGCACCGCGCCGACGAAGAAAGCCCCGGTCATGGTCGAGGACTTGCGCGCGCTCGTCGGTGCCTGCGGTATCGACGTCGTCGGCCTTCGTGACCGTGCCTTGCTCGTCGTCGGCTTCGCTGGCGCCTTCCGCCGCAGCGAGCTCGTCGCCCTCGACGTGGCCGACGTGGCCTTCGACCGCGACGGCGTCGTCGTCACGCTGCGCCGGTCGAAGACCGACCAGGAAGGCGCCGGGCGCATCGTCGGCTTGCCCTACGGGTCGGACCCCTCGACGTGCCCGGTTCGCACGCTGCGCGCGTACCTCGACGCCGCCGGCATCGTTGACGGCCGCGTGTTCCGCTCGGTTGACCGCCACGGCAACGTCGGCGCCGCGTTGTCCGACCGCGCCGTGGCCGACACGGTGAAGGCGAAAGCCGCCGCCGCCGGCCTCGACGCTGCCCGCTTCGGTGGCCATTCGCTCCGCGCCGGCTTCGTGACGACGGCCGCGAAGGCGGGGAAGCCCCTCGACGTGATCATGGCGCAGACCGGCCACACGTCGACAGCAACGGTCATCGGATACATCCGCCGCGCCAGCGTGTTCACGAACAACGGCGCCGCCGGCATCGGCCTCTGACCGGCGCGCGCGACGAACGCGCGGCAGCGGCCATCCTGCGCTTCTAGACGCTTGGAATCTTCGACGTGCAAGCGGCCCGGCCACACAACCGCGCCGCCACACGCCGGTCATGCTCGGCCAGCACCGCAGCGACGTCGACGACAGCCAGCGCACGATCGAGGTCGGGCAAGTCGGCGGCAAGGTCAGCGACGACGTCGTCGTCGAGGGACAGCAAGAGGTCGACGAAGTCGGAGAGCATGACGATGCACAAGGCAGGCACCGTGCCCGCTGGCGCTGCGCGCTCGGATGCGGCGGCGTCGACGACGGCGCCAGCGTCGGTGTTCCGCTTGGAACGCCGGGCGGTTCAGGCAGCGGCGTCGAGGGCCAGCAACCACCGGGGCAGCGTGGCGAACCACAGCCGCATCGATTCGTCGGTGGCCTCCCGGTAGGTGTCCAGCGCCCGCAGCCGCGTCGTCGTCCACTTGCCCGGCGCCTCCAGGACTGCCCTTGCCCGCTCGGCTCGCTGGTCGGCTCGCTGCGCCCGGCCCCACGACGTCGACCGATAGGGCAGCCCAAGGCAGCCCCGACACCCGATGTCGACGGCGCCGTGGATCCGGTTCAGGTACAGGCTGCGCCGGGAGTCATGGCAACGCGGGCAGTCGAGGGTCAGCGCCCATCCGCCACCGCCGCCACGGGCACCGCGCGGCTGCGCCCGCCACCGCAGGCAGATCGTCACGGCCAGCGGCTCCCGCAGCCGCACGCGCAACGCGCCGGGCTCCACGCCGGCGAGCTCCCGCACGTCGCGCGCGTCGATCCTCGTCTTCTCGTCCAGGTAGCTGGACGTCCGGACGAAGCGGCCATCCCACCCTCGACGACGACGCACGCGCCACCTCCGAAAACTCGGCCAAAGCCGGTTGCGTTCAGCCAGCCGCCCGATTCACTTACATAACACGCCAGCGGCAACCGAGACGACGGCCGCCGGGCATCGGTGACGGCTGTGCAGGACTGACCCCACGGCCGCGCAGGATGCCCTGTGTTCGACGTTCGCCTGCGGACCCCTGCCCGGTCGGTCGGCCCGGTCGGACTTTCTGGCGGCCGTCCTGCTCGTCCCGACTTCGACCCTGTCCCTGTCCCGCCTTCTATAAAGGCGGGGACAGCGGACAAGGTCGTTGCGTCCCTGTCCGGACAGGGTGGGGACAGGGTCGGGACAGGGTCGACAAATGCAAGAGAAACGGCTTCAGGATGCGCCCGTGACCTTGTCCCGATAAAGGGACAGGGTCGGGGACAGGGTCAAAGGCAGGAAAACGACCCTGTCCCGGCGCCGGGACAGGGTGGGGACAGGGTCGGGACAGGGTGGGACAGGGTCGCCGGCTACAGGTCGAGGACTCCGGTCCCGGTGATCTCGGCGCCGCCGAACGGGTCGGGGTTCCGCTTCGCCACGAACGCCTCCGCCTTCGCCGGGCTGTAGGACAGCAGCACCGCACCGCGCGCGCCGGTGGCGCAGGAGACACCTCCGCCCCTCGACAGTCGCTCCACGGCAGCGCGCATCCGCTCGGCCTTGCCACCGACCAGGGCAACGAGCGCCGTCTTCGCTATCTGCGGGTCGTCGGGGTGTTCGTCGTGGCGGGTCTTCAGCGCCGCTAGAACGGTGTCTTCGTCGCGCTCGGCTGCGTCATCCTTCGCCCGCTCGGCGGCCCGCTGTCGGCTGAAGGTGAACGTCGCGCGCTCGCACTCGCCGCGGTCGTCATCGCCGGCCGTCGCCGCGTCGACGATGACCAACGTCATCCCGAACGTCCCGGCGCTGCGCCCGGCCTTCACCTCGGACTCCACGCTGGCGCGCATCGTTGTCGTCCGGGTCGCTTCGTCGACGGTGTTCTGCGGTTCGTACATGTGCAGGCCGGCGTCGACGGCGCCGTGCAAGGCCGACGAACCGCGCATCCGCTGGCCGCCGCGCCGGCCCTTCTGTGTCTCGGTGGCCTTGCCAGCGTGATGGACGAAGACCACGGCAGCGTCGAGGACGTTCCGCAGTGTACGCAGCGCCGCCGACACCTTGGCCATGTCGTCCGACTTGTCTTCGGCGCCGGTGTGAAGGTCGCGCAGCGGGTCGAGGACGACGACGGCCGGCGGTTCCGGCAGGCGCCGCACCGACGCCACGAACCGTGCAAGGTGCAACTCGTCGGTCAGGTCCAAGCTGTCCAGGCACCGCACCGACAACCGCTTCGCCGCTGCCGCCTTCGCCGCTGCATTGACGTCGGTGTGGCCGTCGAGGATGCCCCGCAGGCGCGCGCGCGTGTTCGATGCGCCGTCTTCGACGAGAAACAACGCCGCTGGCTTCGGCTCCCCGGTCTTGAACTCACCGAACACGCGGCCGCCGGTGGCGACGGCGACGGCTATCTCTTGCGCCACCCACGTCTTCGCGGTCTTCGGTTCACCGGAAATCACCGCCACGGCCTTCTCAGTCACAAGCCCCGACACTAGCCACCGCGTCTTCGGCAGGTCGCTGGCCTCGAGCTCGGCCAGCGACTGAAACGGAATCGCACCGCGCGCGACAAGGGCTTCCGCCGTCGTCGCCGTCGCGTGCTCCCTCACGTCGGCCAGCGCTCGGTCGACGTCCCGGCGCCAGTCGGAATCATCGGCCCGCGACAGCGCTTCGCTTACAAGCCCGCGCAGGTCGTCGACGGTCCCGCCGGCCTTCAGCCAATCCACGACGTCGCCCTTATCGGGCAGACCCGGCAGGTCGAGGCGGCGCACGGCTTTTGCCACCGGCGCCAGCGCGTCCACGACGTCGGCCGCGTGCTTCCGTCCTGCATCGTCGTTGTCGGGCAGCACAACCACGACAGCGCCCCGCAGCAGCGCGGTGTGCCTCTCGGTCCACTTGCCGGCGCCGTTGTCGTTGCAGGTGACGACGAAGCCCTTGCTGGCCAGCGCATCCGCGCACTTCTCACCCTCGACGACGAGGACCGGGTTTCCGGCCTGAATCGCGGCGGCGACTTCGTGCAGGCGGTACAGGGTGCGTGCCGCGTCGGGCTGGCCGGCCTTCTCGTCCGGCCCGCGCCAGTCGAACGACTTTGCCTTGCCGCCGTGGCCGGGCTCCCACCGTCGCTTCACCCCGACGACGGCGCCGTGTTCGTCGGTGTAGCGGTAGGTCGCCGCGACTTTGGGCTTCGCTGGTCGGGGCTCAAGCGGCACCCCAAGGTCGTCGGCCAGCCGGCGCACCGCTCCGGGGAAGTCAAGGTTGTCGGACTTCTCGACGAACCCGATGGCATCGCCGCCGAGTTTGCAGGGATGGCAGAACCATTGACCCTTTTCCGACGTCACGCGGAGACTTGGTGTCTTGTCGTTATGAAACGGGCACAGCCCGACGTGTTCCCTTCCTTGTTTCTTCAGCCCGCCGCTTACGCGACGTCCGATGACGTCGACGATACGCGCAGCAGACTCGCGCTTGACGTTCTCAACGACGTCGTCGGGAATCCGTTCTTTGCTCGGCTTTGCGCTCTTTTCATACAGGCTGACGAGCGGTGACGGCGCCGTCATAGCCTCGGCCATCGCGTCAACCTCTTCGTCGAAGTCGGCCACGGGTCTAGGGGAGAAGGATTCAGCGGCCATGCTGCACCCCCGCAACCGCAGCGGCGACGACCCGGCCTTCTTCAGTCAGTCGAACCAGCGATGCGGCGTCATCGTCCAGGGCGATCAGGCACTCCGCCCGCAGGCGGCGCAGGGCTTCGCGGACGTCGGTCAGTCGCCAGCGCGGCAGCGCCCGCAGCAGATCGGCTTCTCTGGCCCATGTGCGCCCATCCCAAGGCGGCTGGACGGGGCGCAGGGTCGGGATCGTCCGCAGGACGTCAACGCGGCAGCATGCATGAGGGGGAAGCGACGTCGTGGACGTCGCCGGCGAGACGATGCTAGAGTCTTTCAAGGTTGAATCTCTGAAGCGGGCGGGAACCTTGGCCGGGGACCGCTCGCTTCGTCTTTGGGGTGATCTCTCCTACGACGACGGCAGCGTAGCGCCA
>VGSZ01000262.1 GCA_016874845.1 Deltaproteobacteria bacterium | reverse complement strand
CTGCTTCAGGCCAGCGGGGAGCCGGCCGAACCCCTGCCTCCCCCCTTCGTGGCGGCCGCGCCGACCACGCTCCCGCCGACCACGCCCCCGCCGACCACGCCCCCGCCGACCACGCCCCCGCCGACCACGACGGCGCCGCCCGCGCCCACCACGACGGCGCCGCCCGCGCCCACCACGACGGCGCCGCCCGCGCCCACCACGACGGCGCCGCCCGCGCCGACCGCGCCGACCGCGCCGCCCGCGCCGACCGCGCCGACCGCGCCGACCGCGCCGACCGCGCCGACCGCGCCGACCGCGCCGACCGCGCCGACCGCGCCGACCGCGCCGACCACCAAGGCGCCCCGCGCAAACGGCCGCGCGACGCGGCCTCCGTCGACGGGGGCGACGAGCCCGAAGAACGAAGCGACGCCAGCCGGCGGCTTCGGCCGGCTGTCGGTGGCCAGCGAGCCGTGGGCGCGGGTCAGCGTCGACGGCGTCGTCGTCGCCCCCGAGACGCCGCTGGTGGGGTTCACGCTGTCCGCGGGGCGGCACACCGTGCGTCTGCAGAACCCGGTGGCGGGCCTCGAGCGCGTCTTGGTCGTCGACGTCCGCGCCAACGGGCACGAGCGCCTGTTCGTCGACCTGACGCGATGATCAGCGGCGGCGAACTGGCTCGGGCGCGACCGCGCCCGGCGTGCTGTCGGTCTTGACGGTCTCCGCTTCGTCGTGCTCGTCGTATTCGTTGTCTTCGTCGTCGTCCGCGGCGGCGAGCGCGGCGGCGGCCTCGGCGCGCTCCTCCTCGAGGCGGCGTCCGGCGGCCACCGCGCGCATGGCGTACGTCAGCGCGCCAAGAGCAGCGACGGCGACGAGCACAGGGGGCTCGACCTCCATCGGTCGCATGAAGAGGACGGCGCCGAAGAGCAGGAAGTACAAGAGGGATCCGACGAACGCCGCCAGCCCGATGCGAGCGCCGGCGTGGCGCAGCGGGTGGATGCCCCGATCGACGAGCGAGACCATCCCGCCCGCCCACAATCCGCCGAGGACGGCGACCTTCAGCACGTCGAGGGCCCCTGCGGCCCCCGCCGACGTCGGCACGATGAAGGCCATGCAGCCAAGCAGCGCGGCGTACTCGAAGGCGTGGGTGGCGAAGCGGCGCATGGGGCGACCTCAGGGAAACGCCGCGCACAGCGACTCGAGGCAGCCGCTGGTGGTGCCTCCGTCGGGCGTGGGCAGGTCAGTCAGGCAGCGCAGCCCGCGCGGGCAGTCGTCGTTGTCGCGGCAGCCCGTCGAGCAGAACTTGCCGAGCGTCTGGGCATTGCCACTCTCGTCCTGGCGCTGCAGCTCGAAGCAGAATGAGGCAAAGCCGAAGGCGTCGATGTCGGCGCAGTCGTCGTCGCTCTCGCAGGCTCGGCAGAACGGATCGGGCGCCAGAAAGCACAGCCCGTCGTCGACGGCGGCGCCGGCGCGGTCGACGCAGTCGCCCGTCGCGTACAGCTCGGTGCCGCAGCAGAACTGGCCGTTCTCGCAGGACGCGTTCTTGCCGCGGCAGCCCTGGGCGACGCAGCGGTTGCCCTCGCAGAGCTCGAACGCGGCGCAGTCGTCGGCGTCGTTGCAGCCATCGACGCAACCGGCGCTTCCGACGTCGCAGTAGGTACGGGGCAGCGGACACTCGGCATCGGACTGGCACCCGGCGCGCTCGCAGGCGCCGTCGGCGCGGCACTCGGTGCCGGCAGGGCACCCCGTGGACGCACCCGGCGTGAAGCACGGGTCGCCGTAGCGGCCGTCGCCGTGGCAGACGCGCTCGACGCCGTCCTGCTGCACGCGCTGGCCAAGAACGCACCCAGTGACGCACGTGCCGCGCAGCGGCGGCTCCTCGGCGCAGATCGAGCCAAGCGGGCAGTCGCCGTCGCCAGCGCACAGCGACAGACAGACGCCAAGGGCGCTGCAGGCCTGACCGTCGGGGCACGGCGCGCCGTCGCCACAGAGGACCGCGGTGCTGCAGGTGCCCGCCTGGGGCTGCGGCTGGCAGCCGCCGTCGACGCAGACGAAGCCGTCGGCGCACGGCCCGCAGCCCGGCGCGCAGAAGCCGCCCGCGCCATCGTCGCGGCAGCGCGACGGCAGGCCGGTGGCGCCCGGCGCGCACTCGTCGTCGGCGTCGCACGGCGCGCACGCGCCCTTGCTGCGCCGGCAGACGCCGCCGTGGTCGACGTCGCAGAACGCGGCGGCGACGGCGGCGTCGAAGCCGCAGTCGACGTCGGGGGCGCCGCAGAAGCCGCAGATCGTGGTGTTCACCGAGCAGTCGAAGCCGGGCACGCACGTCGCCGTGGCGCCGTCGCAGACGAGGCCGTCGCCGCAGTCGTCGTCGGCGGCGCAGCCGAGGTCCACGCTCTGGCCGTCACCTTCGCCCTCGCCTTCGGCGCCGCCGTCGACGGCCGGGTCGGTGCAGGCGACCGGGCCGGCGAGCGCGGTGACCAAGCCCATGACGATGACGAAGCGGACGATCACGAAGCGGACGACCACGAAGCGGACGACGGAACGCATGGCGGCGACGCTACCGACGGGCGTCGGCGCAGCAACGGGGCAACGGCGCGCCCGACGTCGCCGCCACACGGCCAGGTGAACCGCCGCCTGGCGGGAGCGCGAAACGCGAGCGGGGCGCCCATGCGCCCCGCTCAAACCCTCACGTCGTCGTCACGCCGCGCTCAGCCGCCCGAGGCGCTGAACACGAACGGATACGTGACGTTCACGATGCCGCCGCCCTTGGGGTTCGGGAACTTCAGGCGCTGGATGATGCGGCTGACGCACTGGTCGATGGCCGGACCCGAGCCCCCGCCGAAGGTGTTCTGGGCGGTCTGCACCGTCGAGACGTCGCCGCTGCCGCTGATGATCCAGAACATCACGAGCTTGCCCTCGAGGTTCGGATCCTTGTTCAGCTCCTTTTCGTAGCAGTACTTGATCTGGCTCATCACGCGGCTGATCACGCGCTGGATTTCCTCGCGGCTCAGACCGCCCTCGTAAATGATCTTGCCGGGCACGATCTTGGTCGTCCCCTTGCCGCGACCGCCGAGGTCGATGTTGCCGTTGCCGCCGCTGCCGCGGCCCGTGCCCGAGCCGAGCCCGCCGATGCCTAGACCCGTGCCGCCACCGCCCGCGCCCGTACCGCGCGAGCCGAGGCCGCCGGCGCCGCCCGCGTCACCCATCGACGCGCCCTTCAGACCGCCGAGCGCGTTGTTCACGCCCGAACCAAGGCCGCCAGGACCGAACACGTTGGACACCGCGCCCTCGGGCCCCTTCAGGCCGAGCGCCGCCAGCGCGTCCATCGCGATCTTGCGGTCCTCTTCGCGCTTGTCCTTGTCAACCTTGGGGGCGCCCGCCTTCGAGGCCACCTTGTCTTCCTTCGGCTTGTCCTTCTTGCCGAAGACGCCGGCGTCGTCCTTGTGCTGCGCGGCCTTCTTGCCCGACAGGTCTTCCTTCTTCTCTTTCTTCTTTTCCTGCGCCGCCAGGATGAGCTTGGTGAACTCCGCCTGGTTCTTGAACAGGTCTTCGTCGTCGAGGCTGGGCAGGATTGGGGTGATCAGCATCGCGACGATCAGACCCATCTGGATTATCAACGCGATGGCGAGAATCTTCGTATAGAAGATGTCGAGCAGCTCGGTCAGCCCGACGATCGCCGTCGACGCCTTCTTCGAGTACTGCACGACGAATTCGACCGGGCCGACGCGGACGCGGACCCGATCGTCGGTGTCGAGGGAGACGGTGCCGCCGGAGGCCTCGCGGTCGTTGACGAAGACCTCCATCCCCGACGCCGCGTTCACCACAGCGCCCTGCCCGGTCACCGTGACGAACGGCCAGATGGCCGCCGGGATCGACGGGTGGGAGATCTGCAGGTTCGCCAGCGGGCTCGCGCCGATCGTGACCGTGCCGCCGATGGTGGCGCGGGCGACGCCGATCACGGTGCCGCCCCACAGCGCCGTGACGTCGACGCTGCACTTATCGGTGGGCTTGAACTCGGCGCTCATTCCGGGCGCGAGGTTCACAGCGCTGCCATCGGCGTCGCTCATCTTGCGGTGGGCGCGGTGGTCCGCCGGCTTGCCGAGGCGGAAGCCCGACTGCGACTTCTCGCGCTCGCGCGGCCGGCGCGGCTCCATCGATGTCGCCGTGCGCGCCGCTGGGCGACGGTCACGGATCAGCTCGGTGTTCTCGTGGGGATCCTTCTTCGGTTCCACCTTTTTCTCCGTTCGTGATGCGGGCGCCTTCGCCTCGCCGCGGGCAGGCTCGGTTCGGTCGGTCGCAGGGCCGGCCTCAAAGGTCTTCACCGCCACCTTCGGCGTCGCCTCGCGGACGGGCACCGTGGCCTCGTCCGACGGCGTGCCGTGGCCGGCGGCGCGCCGGATCGGGACGGTGGGGGCGAGGAGGTCGCCGCCGAAGTGGACGGTGATGCGGGCGCTGCCGACGTGGACGACATCGCCGTCCTCGAGCGCGGTCTCGCCCTTCAGCTCCTTGCCGTTCAGCTCGGTGCCGTCGTCGCTGCCGAGGTCGAGCACGTAGACCTTGCCGTCGCGCGGCTTCAGCATGCAGTGCAGCGACGAGACGTCGTCGCCCTCGAGCTTGACGTGCGACGACGAACCCGAGCCGACCATGATCGGATCATTCGTGTTGAACTCGAGGACCTTCGTCGAGCCGTTGCCGAGCTGGATGGTCAGGCTGATCGAAGGCACGAAGTCGGCCATGGGTTCCTCAGAGAGATCTCGGTCGGACGTCACGGGGTTTGGGCGTTCTCGTCAATGCCGGTCGACGCCTTCGCGCCGACCGCGGCCGCCCGCTGGCGAAGTCGCATTCTGCATCGTTTCCGCGCGCTCCTCGACGGCTGGGACAGCCAGATCTGCGGCCCGGTTCCCGCGCAGGTCCGTGAGGCGCCCCTCGGTCATTCGTCCGATGTGCGGGGTGGCGCTTTCTGTAAGCCGCAGTAGAACCAGCCCATGTCGCAGCCGGACCCGATGCACGATCAGATGGTCGCTGCCGAACGCTCGCTGTTCGGCACGCGCCTGCCGCGGCCGACGGGGGTCGGCCGGCACCTCTTCGTCGTCCTCGTCGTCAGCGCGCTGGCCCTCGGGCTGGCGATCTACTTCGCCGAGTCCGGCGGCTCCCCTGTGACGACCACGCCGACGACGACGCAACCCGCCCGCTGAGCCGACGCCGGCGGTGTCCCTGGAGCACGACGATGAGCAGCGCAGACGGCAAGGCAGCGACGACGGCGCTCGCCGGGCTCGGGCTCGTGCCCGACGCCCATCGGCTGGCTCCCGAGGGCCTGAACCTGACCCTCGTGCCGCGCGAAGAGGGCCTCGCGCCCAAAGACGTCCCCGTCGAGGCGCTGTTCCACAAGATCACGATGATGCGCGACAAGCTGCGCGTCCTTGAGCAGCGCATCAACGCCGCCGAGGGGCCGTCGACTGGCGAACGCGCCGCGCTGCAGGCGCGGCTCACGGCGGCCTACCAGTCGTTCGCCGGGCTCGCCGCGTTCTTCTCGACCGAGGCCCTGCCCGTCGCCGGCGGCGCGGCGGCGGCCACGGCGTCGACGACGGACGACGCCCCGTGAGGCGACGTCTGCCGGCGTGGGCTCTGGGGGCGATAGGGGCGGCCACGCTCGTCCTCGGAGCGGGGTGCGCCCTGCCCCAGACCCGCGACGACCTCGACCGCGAGGTGGCGCTCCACCACATCGATCTGCGCTGGGGCCGCCTCGAGAACGCCGCGGTGCGCGTCACGCCGGCGGTGCGCGGCGCGTTCGTGCAGGCCTGGGCCGCGCGCCTGCGCGACCTCGAGCTGCAGGAGATCGACGTCGCCGCAGTGACGCTGTCCGCCGACGGCCAGGCCGCCGACGTCGTCGTCGCGATCACGTTCGTCGATCGCGCGACGATGCAGGTGCGCACCGCCCAGCTGGCCGAACGCTGGCAGCAAGGCCCCGACGGATGGCGGGCGACGACGCCGGCGACGCCGGTGTCTTCGACGACGCCCCTGCCCGACGCGCCGTCGGTCGACGCCAGCCTCGACTGATCAAAGGCGACGCAGACCGCGGCGCAGCAGCGCCAGCGTCAACGTCGCCCCCAACGACGGCGCTCCCTCGAGCCGCCGCAACACCACCCGCTCGTGCACGAGCAACGGCGCGCGCGCGCGCCACGCGTCGTCGGTGCCGATCGCCCACGACTCCAGCGGCAGCGGCCGGTCGCTGTGCGCCCGCGCGGCACGGGCGAGCAGCGCCTCGTACGCCGTGCGGCCGCGCGCCTGCGCGCCATGCCCCAGCACGACGACGTCGGCGGCGGCGAGCTCTCGATCGTCGCCATCGGCCGCCAGCACTTCTTCATCGACGCGGAGGACGATGGCGCCTTCGTGCTCGAGCGCCTGCTGGAGGTCGGCCACGAAGCGGGTGGCGCCGGTCAGCAGCACCCGTCGGCGACGCAGCGGCAGCATCGTACCGAGCAGCCGATCGAGCACCTGCACGTGGGCGGCGAGGTAGTGGTCGGGGAAGGCGTGGTGCAGGGCGTGGTAGGCGCCGTCGACGACAACCACGCCGCGCGGCGCGGCCAGCGGCGAGCGGGCCCGGTGCCAAGGGTCGAGCCCACGGCGAGCGAGCACCAGCACGAGATCGATGGCGACAACGGCCAGGGTGGCGACGACGACCACGCCGCGCGGCGCGGCCAGCGGCGAGCGGGCCCGGTGCCAAGGGTCGAGCCCACGGCGAGCGAGCACCAGCACGAGATCGATGGCGACAACGGCCAGGGTGGCGACGACGACCTTGACGTCGACGTCGAGCGCTGACGCGCAGAGCAGACACAGGAGCACGCGCATGCCCGCCTCGGGCAGGTGGTGCAGCGCCACGCTGCGCGCAAAGCGCACCGGGTGGATGCGCAGCGCCTCGTCGTAGAAGGCGTGGTGGGCGGCGTGCAGCGCGGCCAGCACCCGCAGCGGTGGCAGTTGC
>VGSZ01000261.1 GCA_016874845.1 Deltaproteobacteria bacterium | reverse complement strand
CCGCGTCGGGCCGCTGCTGCCCGGGGCGGGACAGCCGGTTGTCGACGACATCGACGCCGCCAACAGCACACCGACAAAGAGCGCCTGCACGATCAACAGGAATGTTCCCGCGCTTTCGCTCACGGCATGAGCGCCGAACGAGCCGACCACGGTGCCGATGGCCAGGGCGGCGGCGGTGGCGAGCGCGGCGCGTTTGCCGACGCGCTCATGCAAGACGGTGGCGATGGCGACCCCCACTGGCACGCGGTGGAGGACGACGCCGATGCCAAGGGCAGAGACGCTCTCAGACCCGTGACCAACCAGCGCCACGCCATCGACGACAGCATGGGCGAAGGCCGTTGCGGTCATGGCGACACCGAACGCGGGAGTGCGGGTGCCACCGGCATCACCGCGTTTATGGAGCCACCCGCCGAGGGCGCCGAGAGCGACGACGAGGAGTGCCCAGGGACCGAGCGCGCCCACGAGGTGGGGAAACACGTGGAATACGACGAGCGAGCCGATCGCTGCGACCACGAATCCGTCGACGGCGGCCCGCAGGGCGCCGCCCGCGCGGCGACCGACAACCGCGCCGAAGGTGAGCGCGAGCAGGGAGAGGAGGACAAGGACGATGGTGTTCACTCAAACCACCGGGAGCCGAAGAACGATGCGGCGGAGCGCCGGCGGCCGATCCGGCAAGCTGCCATCCGACGAGGTTGCGTAGCGTCTGACCACGTCACGAACATCGAGCGCGTGTACGGGGCGCAGCTCGCCGAATACCCATGTTTTTCTCTGCCAACCCGTGAGCGCGACGACGCAGCCGCGCGAGCAAGCGCCCAGGCAGTCGGTGTCGTGCACGGCATGACCGATGTCGGTCGCGCGGAGCGCATCGACGAGCGACGAGCCCGTTGACCGATCGACGCCGCGGCATTGGCGGCAGACATGGACGTGCACGGACATCAGGCTCTCCCAAAAGCAGACACAGTCAATCCCGCATTCAGATCGGAGATGCAACCATGTTGCACTAGCAAACGAATTCGGTATCGTGCGCGCGTGGACGCAGAGCTCGCTTTGGGTGTTGGACTTGTCGCCGGCGTGCGCCACGCCGCCGACCCTGACCACATCCTGGTCGTTTCTCAGCTCACCCGGCCGGGAACCAGCGCGCTGACGGCGTCGAAGACGGCGCTGTCGTGGGGGCTCGGCCACAGCGTCACGATCATGGCCATGGGCATGGTCCTCGTCTTGACGGGGTCATCGCTGCCCGACGGCGCCGCGGTGGTCGCTCAGCTTGCTGGTGCCGTCATGCTGGTCGCGCTGGCGTGGCGGCCACCGCAGGCTGCCTCTGTCCCACAGGTTGAGCGGCGCGCCGCGATGGTCGGGCTTGTCCACGGCGCGGCGGGCGCGGGCGGCGCGGCCGTCCTCGCGCTTAGTGCAACGACGTCGCTGTCGGTGGCGATGCTGTCGCTCGCTCTCATGTGCCTGGGCACGATGGCGGCGATGGTCGCGTTGACCTGCGGCTTCATCGTCGGCAGCGCCCACGTCAGCCCACCGCTGCTCGATGGCGCGGTGCGGCTCAGTCGACTGCTCGCCGTCGTCCTCGCCGCGGCCCTTGCGTGGTCGGCGTTGTCTTCCCTGTTCACTTAAGCGCCTTGCGGCGTCGTGGAGTGCTCATGACTGACCAACGTGTTCCTGTGACGGTGCTGACTGGCTTCCTCGGTTCGGGAAAGACGACCCTCTTGAACCGCATCTTGACGGAGCAGCACGGCAAGAGGGTCGCCGTCATCGAGAACGAGTTCGGCGAGATCGGCATCGACCAAGCCCTCGTCATCAACGCCGACGAAGAGATCTACGAGATGAACAACGGGTGCATCTGCTGCACCGTGCGTGGTGACTTGATTCGCATTCTGGGCAACCTGATGCGGCGGAGAGACCGATTCGACCACGTCCTCATCGAAACGACCGGGCTCGCAGATCCTGCTCCGGTCGCCCAGACGTTCTTTGTCGACGATGAGATGAAGCAGACGTTCCGCCTCGACGGCATCGTCACCATCATCGATGCCCACCACTTCGACAAACACATCGACGACGCGCCAGAAGCGAAGGAGCAGGTCGCGTTCGCCGACCTCATCCTCGTCAACAAGGTCGATCTCGTCGATGACGCGACGGCAACGAAGGTCGTCGACCGTGTGCGCACGCTCAACGACCAGGCGGAGGTGCAGCGCACGAAGCTCAGCAGCGAAGCGACGCCGACGCTGCTCGAGCGAATCCTCAACATTCGTGGCTTCGACCTGCAGCGCGCCCTCGACGTAAAGCCGACCTTCCTTGAGCCCGAGATGCCGTTCGAGTCGGCGTGGCTCTTGCGACTTGGGGCTGGCGAGCACACGATCGTCCTTGGCGACGGCCCAGACCCGACGATGGGCCTGTGCGTCATGCCGACGTCCCGCACCGACAGCGCGACGCTCGAGCATGTCGCTGAGCGCGCAGCGCGGTTGTTCGCCGAAGACCTGGCGACCCGCGAGTCAGGTCTGCGTATCCCGCTTGGCGAACCCGTCGAGCTCCTGCTCGCTGGCACCGGAGAGCGACGCTTCCAGCTCGTGCTGGAGTCGCCATCGCCGGTTTTTCTCTTCACGGAGCATCTGCCCGAAGAGTTCGACCTCAAGGTGCTCGGCCCAGACGGCCAGCCGGTCGCCCCCGAGTCGACGCGCGTCTACGGCGCCGCACACGAGCACGACGATACCGTTGGCTCGGTCGGCGTAATCGTCGACGGCGCTTTGTCGCGCGAGCGGCTCAGCCGCTTCCTGTCCCAACTGCTCCGTGAGCAAGGCCAAGACATCTTTCGCAGCAAGGGCATTGTCGCGCTCGACGATGAAGAGGAGCGGTTCGTCTTTCAAGGCGTGCACATGCTGCTCGACAGCGCGCGCGGCGCGCCGTGGGGGACCTCGCCACGCACGAGCCGGCTCGTCTTCATCGGCAGAAACCTCAACCGCGCCGCGCTCATCGATGGGATCAACGCGTGTCGGGCTTGATTCCTCCCGAGACTGCGGCCGCGCCAAGACTGCCGTTCGTCACGCCCGCCGCGCGTGCGCAGCTGCCCGACGGGCCGCTTGACGTCATCGTCAGCCCTGACGGTGCAGGCCCACACGGCGCGTTCGCTGTCGTGTGCGCTGGCGGGCCGGTCGTCTGCTTCGCGGGCCCCGATCTCGGGGTCGTCGCCACCTACAGCGACCACGACGGCGGCACCTGCGCTGCCGCCTACAGCACAGATGGCCGCGTGCTCGTGAGCGGCGGGCAAGACGGCACGTACGTCGTGCGCACCAGCGACGGTGTGAGGCAAAGTGAAAGATCGACGAGCTGGGTCGAGCAGGTCGCCGTGTCTCGCGACGGCAAGCATTTCGCCATCAGCCGCGGCAAGACGCTGCTCGTCGTCGACACCGCATCGTTTTCGGTGCGCGCGACGCACGTTCTGGCCTCGACGCCGTCGGCGCTGCGCTTCTTCGACGGCATCCTCGCCGCAGCCTGCTACGGCGGCGTGCACGTGTGGTCCCAGGACGGTACCGGCGCGCAGCGGACCTATCCGTGGCGCAGCGCGCTGCTGTCGTTGGTACAGAGCCCCGACACCAAGTACTTCGCGGCCGGCTGCCAAGACGCGTCGGTGCACTGCTGGAAGCGCAGCAGCGGCGAGGACTTCCAAATGAGCGGCTATCCGTCGAAGGTGAAGGCACTCGCTTTCTCTCAAGACAGCCGGTTTCTCGCGACGGGCGGCAGCGACACCGTCACTGTCTGGGACTTCGCGGGTGCAGGCCCGCAAGGCAGCACGCCGCGCGAGCTCTTTGGCCACGCCGGCATCGTCACGGCGCTGGCGTTCTCGTCGCCACGCCGCCTGTGGAGCGGCGGCCACGACGGGGCCCTGATCGGCTGGGATCTCGCTGCGCGCAAAGGCAACGGCGCTGTTGCGCTGCACGTCGACGACGCTCCGGTCGTCGCCGTCTTTGTCGTTGGTCGTCATGTCATCGCCGCCCACAGCGGCGGCGCCATCGTGTCGTGTGAGGTTGTCTCGTGAGCGATGCCGTCCCCAACTCGCTGTCGCTCCCTCTCCTCGGCGGGCTGCGCCGGCTCATGCCGGTGCCGTCGATGCTCGAGCCGCAGACGCCGGTGCCAGCGCACGTTGCGGTCTCACGCACATCGCGCGTGCTCGCCCGTGCCATGCGTCCGGGCATCAACCTCGCCATCTGGCTGCGCGACGGCGTCGGTGGCGAGACGGCGAGGCCCCTTTTCGACGCGCTGCCGGCGGAGCGCATCGGCATCGACGAGCACGTGCACCGCGTGGGGCGCGGCGTCGGTGCGGCGCTATTGCCGCAGACGATGCCGGCAGCGCTGCGCGCCGTTCTCGCGGCCGACATCGACCGCCTCGCCCTCGCCTACGCCCGCGCGACAGGCAAGCAGGATGTCCGCATCAAGCTCAACAGCTGCGACGGCGACGAGTGCCGCATCTTTCACGTCGACCACATCGATATCCGCTTCATCACCACATACACAGGCCCTGGAACCGATTGGCTCGAGAACGACGCCGCCCGTCGAGAACACCTCGGCGGCCGCGGCCTGTCACGCAAGCCAACGGTCGATGCGATCAACAACGCGATCGTTTCTGATTGGACCCGCATCCACCGCCTTCCGCGCTTCGCCGTCGCCGCCTTTCGCGGCAGCCGCCCGACCATCGTTTCCGGTAAGCCCGTCGATGAGACGCTGGCGATCGTGCATCGCTCGCCGCCGATCGCGGGCACTGGGATTCGTCGGTTGCGCCTCGTCGTCGAAGGCGCAGGGCACGACAGCGGCTGCAGCGCCTGAGGAGCGGGAGCACGCACATGCAAGCCGACCAATCGCAGTCCCCTGCTTCAGCGCTCGCGGCGGCTGCGCTGCCAGCGCTGCCACGCCTCGTGTGGGTCACGACGCCCGCCGATCTCGTCTGCATCTATGACGACGACGTGATCGCCGTGGTGTGGCGCGACGCGGTCAGCGCGCTCGACGATGCCGTCCTGGCCCTCCCGGCGCCGATGGGTCGAATCGTGCTCGACGCTCGTGCCGGCGCATTGCGCTGTCTCGGGCACGGGTCGTTGCTCCACATCGTCGAGGTCTTCGCGTTGCTCGCCGATACGGCCGACGTTGGCGTGCGGTGGCGAACAGCGCGGGCGGCGATGTGTCCGCAGTTTCACGTCGACCGCGTCGAACTTCGCGCATGCCTGACGCTGCGCGGTCCTGGCACCGAGCTACAGATCGGCGGTCAAGTGGTCTCGACCCGCGCCGGCGACCTCGTCGTCATGAAGGGGACGCTCCTTGATTCGCTGCGCGAGCGAGGTGGCTGCTGGCATCGCTCACCACCGCAGGACGACGGCGCCGAGCGCGTCGTAGTCACCCTCGACATCGTCACGCCAGAAACCACTTTCGGGTCCAACCAATGAACACGACCGACGCCAAACAGACGACCAGCAACAAGCTCCCCGTGACCGTGCTGTCCGGCTTTCTCGGCGCCGGTAAGACGACGCTGTTGAACCACGTGCTGCAAAACCGTGAGGGCCGGCGCGTCGCTGTCATCGTCAACGACATGAGCGAGGTGAACATCGACGCCGCGCTCGTCGCCGGCAACCGCGGCGCCGACAGCAAGGGCGACGCTGCCCTGCTCCGCACCGAGGAGAAGCTCGTCGAGATGCACAACGGCTGCATCTGCTGCACCTTGCGCGAGGACCTGCTCAAGGAGGTGCGCGACCTCGCGGCACAGGGGCGCTTCGATGCGCTGTTGATCGAGAGCACTGGCATCTCTGAGCCGATGCCGGTCGCTGAGACCTTCACGTTCACGGACGAAGCAGGCGTCTCTCTCGGCGACGTCGCGCGCCTCGACACGATGGTCACTGTCGTCGACGGCCCGGCGTTCTTGCGCGATTACGAGGAAGCCGAAGACCTGAAGGACCGTGGCGCGGCGCTGTCAGATGAAGATGACCGCACCATCGCCGACCTTCTCATCCAGCAGGTCGAGTTCGCCGACGTCATCGTCATCAACAAGATCGACCTGATGAACGACACTGAAGTGCGCCGCCTCGAAGGCGCGCTGCGCGCGCTCAACACGCGTGCACGTTTCGAACACAGCGCCTTCGGCCGGGTGCCGCTCGAGCGCGTGCTCAACACCGGCCTCTTCAACATGGAAGCCGCCCAGCAGGCGCCGGGTTGGATGGCCGTCATGCGCGGCCAAGAGCAGAGCGAGAAGGACGAGTACGGCATCTCCTCGTTCGTGTGGCGGAGCGAGCGACCGCTGCACCCCGAGCGCTTCTTCCAGCTGATCGCGTTGCAGTGGCCGGGCGTCCTGCGCACCAAGGGCTTCTTCTGGCTCGCGACGCGCATGGAGTTTGTCGGCCTCGTCCAGCGCGCGGGTGGTCTCGTACGTCACGAGCCTGCCGGCATCTGGTGGGCGGCAACTCCCGTCGAGCAGTGGCCCACGGACCCAGAGGCGCTCGCCGAGCTCAAGAAGGACTGGCACCCCGAGTGGGGCGACCGACGCACTGAGCTCGTCGTGATCGGCCAAGACATGCCGGAGCGCGAGATGCGCGAGGCTCTCGAGGTCTGCGTGCTCGCCGATGAGGAGTACGCGCAGGGCCCAGCCGGCTGGGCCAAGCTCCGTGACCCCTTTCCTCGCTGGGCCCGCGCGCCTGCCGACGCCTGACCCTCACCACCATCGAAGGCAGCCATGTTTCGGCCAACGGCGCCTTCTGGCGGCGTTCGTCTTGCACTTCGCCGCCGTCTCTTCCGCCGTGGGCTTCCGAGGACGCCGCTGGGGGCGCGGTCGCTGGAGCGGTCGGCGGTGCCCTTGTCGCGAACATGCTCTTCGCGCCCGCGCTGCGTGAGCGACCGCTTGAGGACGCTGACCTCAGCGCGCCCCGAGGTGATCGGTGATCGCCCTCGTCACAAGCTCTTGGCTCGCCTGCGTGACCGATCAGCGACGCCGGGATGCAAGGCCGGCAGCGCGTGACAGAATCGCGCTCGACGAGCGTGCGTGTTCGGAGAGCTACGTCGACGGCGCGCGACTGTACGCCGCCGGCGTGAGCTCCGCG
>VGSZ01000260.1 GCA_016874845.1 Deltaproteobacteria bacterium | reverse complement strand
TGGTCACGAAGAAGTCGTCGCCGACGACCTGCACCTTGTGGCCGACCTCGGCGGTGAAAGCCTTCCAGCCGTCCCAGTCGTTTTCGTCGAGCGGGTCCTCGAGCGAGACGATCGGGTACTTGGCCAGCATGTCGCGCCAGAAGCCGATCATGCCGTCGCGGTCGATGTGCTTGCCGTCGAACGCGTAGGTCCCCGTGCTCTTGTCGTAGAACGACGCCGCGGCCGCGTCGACGGCGAGGCAGAGGTCGACGCCGGGCTTGTAGCCGGCGGCGGCGATCGCCTCGAGCAGCGTCGTGAACGCGGCCTCGTTGTTCGGCAGGTCGGGGGCGAAGCCGCCTTCGTCGCCGACGGCGGTGTTGGCCTTCTTCGCCTTCAGGATCTTCTTCAGCGCGTGGAAGGTCTCGGTGCCCATCCGCAGCGCCTCGCGGAACGACGGCGCGCCCACGGGCACGATCATGAACTCCTGGATGTCGAGGCTGTTGTCAGCGTGGCTGCCGCCGTTGATGACGTTCATCAGCGGCACCGGCAGCACCCGCGCGTTGCTGCCGCCGACGTGGCGATAGAAGCCGAGGCCGTGGTCTTCGGCGGCGGCCTTGGCCGCGGCGACGCTGACGCCGAGGATGGCGTTGGCGCCGAGCTTGCCCTTGTTGGGCGTGCCGTCGAGCTCGATCATCGCGTGGTCGAGCCCCTGCTGGTCGTCGGCGTCGAAGCCGACGAGCTCGGGCGCGATCTTCTCGTTGACGTTCTGCACCGCCTTGAGCACGCCCTTGCCGAGGTAGCGTGCCTTGTCGCCGTCGCGCAGCTCGAGCGCCTCGTGCTCGCCCGTGGACGCGCCCGACGGGACGGCGAAGCGGCCCTCGGCGCCCGAGTCGAGGATGACGTCGACCTCGACGGTGGGGTTGCCGCGCGAGTCGAGAATTTCGCGGGCCTGAATATGGATGATCGCGGTCATGGGGTTCCTCGAAGGCGACGGTCAATGACGAGAACGACGACGTCGCGTAGCATGAACGCGTGTTCTGGTGGAAGCCATACGAAGCGCTGATGGAGACGAAGCCGGTGGCGGGCGACGTAGCCATCGTCGACCTCGTCGCCAGGGAGCTGGTAGAGGTGCTCGAGGCGTTTCCTCCCGCCGAGACCGACGTCGACTGGACCGACGAGCGTTTGGCGGCCCGGTATCGCGGGCGCCTGCACACGTTGCCGCGCCTCGACTCATCGTTCGTCCGCCTGCTGTGCCGCGTCGTCCGCCTGGACCTTGAGCACGAGACCGAGCAGATCGACTGGCTGCTGCGCAACGACCACCACAAGGGCGCTTGCCTGACGACAGCCCATGAACAGGCGCTGCAGCTGCTGTGGCCCGTCGTCGTCGAGCACCTGTACCAGCGCAAGGACGACTGCCGCGGCATCCTGAAGCGCGCGCACCTGCTGCAGATCGTCGACAAGGTCGCCGAGCGCTTCGGCCGTCGGGCGCTCCTGCAGACCTGAGACGACAGGGCCCGCCTGGGCGACGAGCCTTCGCGCGTTTCATCGACCCGCTTGTCGATCCGCTTGTCGATCCGCTCGTCGACCCGGTCGTCGACCCGGTCGCTCAGCCGAGCTTGCTGCGGATCGCCGCGAAGAAGGACTCCGCCGAGTCGATCACGGGCGGCGCCGCCTCGCCGAGGTTGCTACACGAGGGCGGGATGTCGTCGACGAAGCGCGAGCGTCGGCGCGGCAGCAGGTCGTGCCGCTTGCGCCGGTGGGTGGCGTGGGTCAGCACGAGGCGCTGCCGCGCGCGCGTGATGCCGACGTAGCAGAGGCGTCGCTCCTCCTCGACGCCGCGGAGGCCGCCCTCGTCGAGCACCCGGCGGTGGGGCAGCAGGCCCTCCTCCAGGCCGACGAGGAACACGTGGGGGAACTCGAGGCCTTTGCTGGCGTGCAGGCTCATCAGCTGGACCCGCCCGCGGCCGTCGTCGTCGTCCTTGTCGTCGTCCTTGTCGTCCTCGAGCGCGAGGCGATCGAGGAACGCCGCCAGCGCGCCGTCGGCGCCGACCTCGCCGAGGATGACGCCGGACTCCTCAAGGTCGGGCGCCTCGCGGGCCTCGCGCAGCTTGTCGACGAAAGCGGCAACAGCGTCGATGACCTCGTCGACGGAGTCGCGGATGCGCTCTCTCTTTTCGAGCTCGGGCTCGTCCTCGATGCAGCCGCTCATGCCGGCGGCCAGGACGGCCACCTTAGCGATGGCGGCGACGTCGACGTCCTCGCTCCACGTGCCCGCGGCGATCCGCGGCCGCGCGGCGACCAGCGGCGCGGCGAAGGCACGCAGGGCGTCTTCCTGCTTCGCCTTCAAGCCGGTGGCGGTCGCGGTGGCGGCGACGTCGACGAGCGCGAGGCCCGGGTGCTCCTTGCGGGCGAAGGCGATGAACGTCGCCAGCGCCTTGTCGCCGAGCCCGCGGGCGGGGATGTTCACGACGCGCCGGAAGGACAGCTCGTCGTCGGGGCGGGCGATGCACGACAGGAAGGCGAGGGTGTCCTTGACCTCCTTGCGCTGGAAGAACTCCATGCCGCCGACGACGCGGTAGGGGATCGCCCGCAGGCGCAGCGCCTCCTCGAACAGGCGCGACTGCGGCGACGCGCGGTACAGGATGGCGATCTCGTGGGGCACGACCTTTTGCGGGCCAACGAGATCCTGGATGCGCGCGGCGACGACGTCGGCCTCGAGGTCGCCGTCGCCGGCGGCGACGACCTCGACGACGGCGCCGGCGTCGCCCGGGGTGCGAAGGGTCTTGTCGCGGCGCTCGGTGTTCTTCGCGATCATCGCGTTGGCCGCGGCAAGGATGTGGCCGGTCGAGCGGTAGTTCCACTCGAGCTTCACGACGGTGCACGGCGCGAAGTTCGTGTCGAAGGCGAGGATGTTCGCCAGATCGGCGCCGCGGAAGCCGTAGATGGCTTGATCGTCGTCGCCAACGACGGCGAGGTTCCGGTGCGGCCCGCAGAGCAGGCGCACGATGTCGAGCTGCAGCGGGTTCGTGTCCTGGTACTCGTCGATGTGCAGCCAGCGGAACAGCGCCTGGTACCGCTTGCGCACGTCAGCGACGTTCTCGAGCAGCTCCCGCGCGTAGAGCAGCAGGTCGTCGAAGTCGACCGCCGACAACGAGCGCAGGTGGGCGGCGTAGGGCACCCACAGGCGCGCGGCCATGGCGCCAATGTCGTCGATGCGGCCGACGCGCTCGGCGGGGGCGTCCTGGGCCATCACGTCGCGGTCGGTGCGCAGCGCCTGGTTCTTCCAGAGGCCGATGCGCGAGAGCACCAGCCGCGGTTCCTTCTCGCTGAGCTGCATCCCGAGGGTGCGCGCCGTGTGCAAGAGCTGCGCGCGCTGGTCGCCCTCGTCGAGGATGGCGAACGCCGGCGACAGGCCGATGCGGTGGCTGTCGCGGCGCAGCAGGCGGGCGCACAGCGCGTGGAACGTCGACACAAAGACGCCGCGGGCCTTCTGGCCGACAAGCCCGGTCAGGCGCTCCTTCATCTCCTTCGCCGCCTTGTTCGTGAACGTGACGGCGAGGATCGAGCGCGGGCTCTCACCCGCAAGGATGAGCCGCGCGATGCGCATCGTGACGACGCGGGTCTTGCCTGACCCCGCGCCGGCGAGCACGAGCAGCGGGCCCTCGCCGTGCAGCACCGCGCTGCGTTGGGCGTCGTTCAGCGACCGAAGGCTTTCGTCTAGGGCGAAGGGTGACGGCGACACGCCCGCAGGGTGCGCGGTTCGCTGGCCACCGACAAGGCGGGGTCAGGCCGCCGGCGGCCGGGTGCGCCAGTCGACGGGCGCCGTCGACG
The DNA here is from genome assembly GCA_016874845.1 of Deltaproteobacteria bacterium. Lineage (GTDB taxonomy): Bacteria > Myxococcota > UBA727 > UBA727 > VGSZ01 > VGSZ01. The sequence goes on along the minus strand of VGSZ01000260.1, from coordinate 3,266 downwards.
GCGACGGCGCCGCCGGGGCCGTCTCCGCCGCTGGCTGGGTCGCCGGCTTCGTCGCGTTTGTCTCGGCCATCGTCGGCGCGCCCCACGCGGTGTGCAGGCGACGGCGCCGATCGGCCTCGCGCCAGTCGTCCACCTTGTCACGCGGGTGCACGGGGCCGTGGAACGACAGCGCGAAGGCGGCGTCGAAGTCGGTGACGCCACCGCTCTTCACGTACACGACGTCGCGCATCAGCGGCGCGAAGAACAACAGGAACGGGAAGAAATTCTTGACGACGACGACGTCGGCCTTCCATGGGTTCAGGCCGGCCTGCTTGTAATAGAGCGGACGCACGGCGATGGCCGGGCCCTCGACGACGACGAGCCGCAGGCTGGCGACCTGCATCACGGCCATCCGCCCGACGCCGTGCGCCGACCGCTTGTGAAGCAGGGTCGCGCGGACCGCCCACGGCTGGCCGCGCGACGGGTCGAGCTTGCCGCCGAGCGTGACATCGACGACGTCGCCGCTCTGCCGGTGCTTCCACAGGTCGTCGACGAGGGCGGGGTCGCGCAGCGTGGCGTAGCTGACCAGGTCGGCGGCGTCGGCGAGCGCCCGCAGCAGCGCGGTGCTCTCGCCCGGCGCGCCGGCGCTGACGACGTCGCTGGCGTCAGACAACACGACGACGCCGGTCTTGCGCAGGAGTGTGCGGCGACGGGCGCGGGCGATGGCCTGCTCGGGCGACGCGAACCCCGGCGGCAGCTGGTGGCGCACGTCCCAGGCGCGGCGCGCGAGCTCGTCGGCGGCGTCGTCGGCGAAGGCAGCGTCGTCGTCGCGCAGGGCGTCAGTGGCGACGAGCGTGCTCCAGCCGAGCTCGCGGTGTGAGTTCCACGGGTGCACGGTGAGCAGGCTCGTGCCGAGGACGCGGCGGTCTTTCTGCAGCGCCTTCATCCGCTGGAAGATCGGCCGCAGCGGCTTGAGGAAGTCGATGTTGTTGCCGCCGCCGAGGATCATCGGCAGCGAGCGCCAGCGCAGCACCGGTCGGATGCGCCCGAGGGCGGTGTCAACGAGGACGTCGGCGCAGCGGGCGCCGACGGCGGCGTGATCGCGGTGGGGGTTCGTCTGGTAGGCCTGCACGAAGGTCGAGCGCTCGACCAGACCCCGGGTCAGGTTGCCGTGCAGGTCGAGGGACACCGCCACGGGCAGCGCGTCGCCGACGACGGCGCGGACGCGGCGTACGATCTCGCTCTCGGGGCTCTCGCCGTCCTGCAGCGACAGGTCGATGACGTTCATCGCCCCGTGCAGGCTCAGGTAGACGCCGTCGATGGTGGCTTCGGCCTGCGCGGCGGCGAGCTTGCCGCAGAGCGCGTCGACGAGCGCGTCGAAGCAGGCGCGCGTCAGCGGTCCCGAAGGCACCGCCCACGCCGACAGCAGCGGCACGGCGACGGCGTCGAGCTGCTCGCGGGTGCTCCGCGCGCGCAGGCGTTGCACGAAGCCCGACAGCTCGGCGTTCTTGAACATGCCGTCGACCTCGGGCGTGCCTCGCGCGCAGCGGCGCAGCAGGTCGTCGCCGACGTCGACGAAGTGCGTCGCCTTGAAGTCGTCGATCGTCGTCGTCACCGGCGACAGCGCGTTGGTCTCCTGGTTGATGCGCCCATACGCGAGGCGCAGCGGCCGGGTGGACGCGGCGTTCATCGCCGTCCCCGGCGCTGCTTGAAGCGGGCGACGGCGGGGCCGGCGACGTCGTCGAGGACGTCGAGGGCCCTGATGACCGCGTCCTGATGCCGGGCGACGAAGCGGTCGACGAGCCCATCGCCCTGGGCCTGCGCCGGGTCGGTGGCGCCGTCCTTGCCGTACATGCCCTCCATGACCTTGAGCGCAGCCTGCTTGACGAGGGCGCGCACGGGCACCTTGGCCATCATCCCGTACATCGCGGCGTTGCCACGGCTCTTCACCTCGGGGTGGGCGCGCACGTAGGCGACGGCGTCGGTCAGATCGCGCAGGTAGTCGTCGACGACGGGCAGGTGGTTGGCGGTGACGGTGAGGTGCACGCAGGCCGGGTGCTGCTGGCGATCGACATGCCAGCCGCGGTCCTGCAGCTGGTCGGCGACGGCATACACATCGACGTCCTTGGCGGCTGCGGTCCAGGTGACGATCGTGCAGTGCTCGCTGCCGATTACCTTGATGCCGTCGATGCCGGCGATCCCCGCCTTCAGCTGGTCGCAGGCGAGCAGCGCCTTGGCGGTCAGCGCGCAGTAGCCCTCGACGCCCATCGCCTGCAGCCCCGCCCAGGCCGCCGCGATGGCGCCGCCGGCGCGGGTCCCAGGGATCGACGGCGAGATGTAGATGCCCCCCGGCCAGTCGGTGGCGACGAAGAACTGGTGCTTCAGGAACTCCATGTTCCGGTACAGGATCACCGACGCGCCCTTGGCCGTATAACCATACTTGTGAAGGTCGGCAGAGATGCTGGTGACCCCGGGGACGCGGAAATCCCAGACCGGCACGTGACGGCCAACCTTCTCGACGAATGGCAGCATGAAGCCACCGACGCAGGCGTCGACGTGCAGGGGGATCCCCTTGTCTTGCGCGAGGCGGCCGAGGGCCTCGATGGGATCGAGCACGCCATGAGGGTATTGAGGCGCCGAGCCAGCGATCATGATCGTATTGCGATTGGTGAGGTGACGAACGGCGTCGACGTCGACCCGCCAGTCCTTCCCCACTGGTGCCCAGCGGATCTTCACGCCGAAGTAGTGGCCGGCCTTGTCGAAGGCGACGTGGGCGGTAGCGGGCAGCACCACCTCGGGGAACACGATCCACGGCTTCGTCTTCTTCGCGAGGTCGCGGTACGTCTTGATGGCCAGCAGGAGGCTCTCGGTGCCGCCCGAGGTCATCGTGCCGACGACATCGTCGTCGCCGTGCAGCAGCGACGCCGCCATGCGCACGACCTCGAGCTCCATCCGCTTGAGGCTCTTGAACGCCATCGGGTTCAGCCCGTTCTCCGAGAAGAACGCCGACGACGCGGCCTTCAGGAACGCCGTGTGCTCGTCGGACGCGTGGTAGACGAGGCTGAAGCAGCGGCCAGATTTCCAGTCGGCGTCGTCGGCGTGCAGCGCCTCGAGCTGCGCGAGCAGCTCCCCGCGGTCGACACCCTTGACGGGCACGGTGCGCACGGGCGGCGGGGCAGGGCGGCGATCGTCTTCCTTCTGCAGGCGGAGCGCGGTCATCGGGAACCTCCGGGTCGGGCGGGGGTCGAAATAATCTAACGATTGTTTAGTTTGTCAACGCGGACAGG
>VGSZ01000259.1 GCA_016874845.1 Deltaproteobacteria bacterium | reverse complement strand
CTCCCCCTCCCCCTCCCCCCCCCCCTCGCCCTCGCCCTCGCCCTCGCCCTCGCCCTCGCCCTCGCCCTCGCCTTCGCCTTCGCCTTCGCCTTCGCCTTCGCCTTCGCCTTCGCCGGTACCCTCGCCTTCGCCTTCGGCGACGCAGACGCCGGCGGCGCAGACGAGCCCGTCGTCGCAGCGACCGTCTTCCTCGCAGCCGCCGCCCACGGCGCCATCGGGCGGCGAGCAGCCGGCGACGACGAGTGCGGCCACGACAGAAGCAAGGAGGATGGCGACGCGCATGCGGGCTCCTGCTGGGACGGGGTCGCGGCGGGTGGTCGATCTAGGATGGCTCAAGAACGGTGGTCGCCATCGGAGCGTCGGGGCGATGGTTCAGCGTGGGTGGGCGGGCTCGCGCGCGCAGCGAAGGCGACAGGGTCAACGTCGCATCCCGTCTTCGTGGAGTCCCCGCATGAGCTCGTCCCCGCGCCCTGACGTCCCGGTGATCCACGGCGACCTTGTCCCCGACATCCCGTCGACGTGGGTCGACCAGAGCACGCTCGTCTTGGTCGGCCCCGCGGTGCCGGCGCCGCCGACGGCGGGCCGTCGCGACGACCAACGCCGACGCGTTCGCCGGGGCGCGCGCGCGGCTGCTCGACATCCTCGGGTCGCTGCGCCGGCGCGGGTGATCGCTCGCCTGGTTCCGGCACAGCGGCCGCGTGGGCTCGCGCCGACGCGCCCAACCCGGCTAGCCTGAGCCTTGCCGATCCGTGGCGTCGCTGGCGCCGCCGCTCGCGCTTCGTCAGCGCTGTTCGCCTGCTCGTGGTTCGTCTGCCTCGGAGGTCGTCCATGGTCGTCCAGCTCGCCCACCCCGTCACGCTCGCCGCGCTCGTCGCCCTGCTGCCCCTCGCGGGCTGCTCTACCCTCGTCGCCGATGGCGGCGGCGAGGGCGAGGGCGAAGGCGAGGGTGAGGGTGAAGCCGACGCCGATGGCGATGGCGTCGCCGACGGCGCCGACAACTGCCCCGACGTCGACAACGCCAACCAGACCGACCGCGACGAGGACGGCCGCGGCGACGCCTGCGACCTCGACGTCTGCGGCGACGGCATCCAGACCGGCGACGAGGGCTGCGACGACGGCGATCGCGACGACGACGACGGCTGCTCCGCCACGTGCGCGGTGGAGCCGGGCTACGGCTGCAGCAACACCGGCGGCCTCAGCGCCTGCGCGCCGGTCTGCGGCGACGGTATCGTCGTCGACCCCGAGGCGTGCGACGACGACAACGGCGTCGACGGCGACGGCTGCAGCGCGACGTGCGCCGTCGAGGTCGGCTTCGACTGCCCCACCGCCGGCGCGTGCACGCCGGTGTGCGGCGACGGCCGCGTCGTCGCCAACGAGGGCTGCGACGACGGCCGCCTCGTCATTCGCGACGGCTGCGACGACGCCTGCGCGCCCGAGCCGGGCTGGACGTGCGCCGGCGTGCCGTCCGTCTGCGCGCCGTCGTGCGGCGACGGCCTCGCCGTGGGCGGCGAGCAGTGCGACGACGGCGGCACGCTGGATGGCGACGGCTGCTCGGCCACCTGCGTGCTTGAGGCCGGCTACTGCCTGCCGCCGGCCTGCGCGCCCGCCTGTGGCGACAGGCTGCTGTCGCCACAGGCGCCGGCGCTCGAGACCTGCGACGACGGCAACACAAACGCCGGCGACGGCTGCTCCGCCACGTGCCAGACCGAGACCGGCTACCAGTGTGTGGGCACCGGCCCGGGCACCTGCGCGGCGGTGTGCGGCGACGGGCTGGTCATCGGTCCCGAGCAGTGCGACGACGGGTTCGCCATCAACCTCGCTGTCGATGGCGGCGGCGACGACATCCGGATCGACGACCCGGGCTGCACCGACACCTGCGTCGAGGTCGACAACTTCGACTGCACGGGCCAGCCGAGCGTCTGCCGGCGCGTGTTCCGCCTGTTCGTCACGTCGGTGGCCATCGCGACCCGTCAGGACGGGTCGGGCACCATCGCGCGCGACGGCACCGCCGACATCGACGCGCAGTGCAAGATCGATCACGGCCCCACGGCGACGTTCTGCAGCCGCGCCGAGGTCAACGCGCTGTCTTTGGCCGGCGCGGGCCACCCGTCGATCCTCGGCGTGCGGGCGTGGGTGCGCGACGCCCCGAACCTCGGTGACGGGCGGTCAGGCACGTGCCTGAACCTGAACTACAACACCGGCCACCTGGCGGCGGCCACGACGGTGACGGTCGAGACAGCCGACGCGGCGGGCGTCGAGGCGGTGAGCGCCTGCAGCGACGGCGGCGCCGCCGCCTTCCACGGGCACTGCTGCCTGCCGTGAGCCCGCCCCGCCGCTCCCCGCGCCGCGCGGGGCGGGCGCGCCCCGGGGTGCTCCCCGTCGTCGAGCGGATGGGGCGCGCGCCGGCGTGGACCGCGCGTCTGGGCGGCGCGCTGCTCGCGGTGGCGGCGCTCGCCAGCGAAGGCGGGCCGCCGCTGGCGCGCGGCGACGGAGGCGACGAGCCGGTGACGCCGGCGGCGCAGGCCGCGCTGACCGACGCCGTGGCGGTGTTCGAGCGCGCGCGGGCCGAGCGGATCATCGGGCAGTACGCCAACGAGCGGGCCGAGCTGTTCGCCGGCCACCTGCAGGTGACGCAGCTGTTCGCCGAGGGCCGCTACGAGGACCTGTTCGTCGACGGCGACGCCGCCTTCGAGGGCGAGGCCACGCGCGCGCTGGGCCTCGGTCGCGGCGCCGACCGACGCACGCCGGGGGCGTTCCTGCCGTGGCTGCGGATGCCGGCGCGCGGGCGCCCGATCCACGACGACGAGCGCGGCGGCCTCGACGCCTCGTCGTGCCGGTCGTGCCACTTCGCCGGCGGGCCCGACGGCGCCGGCTCGTCGAGCCAGCGCGCGTTCCTGCGGGGCGACGGCGCGCACGTGTCCAGCGCGGCGATGCGCGACGCGCCCCACGTGATGGGCCTCGGCTACGTCGCGCTCGTCGCCGCCGAGATGACCGCCGAGCTGGCGTCGCACCGCGCGCGCGCCGCGCAGCTCGCCGCCACGCTTGCCCCCGACGCCGCTCCCGTCACGATCCCGCTCGCGGTGCAGGAGGGCGACGTGACGTTCGGCGCGCTCGTCGTGCGGCCCACGCCGACGGGGGGCGTCGTCGACGACGACGGCGTGCAGGGCGTCTCCCGCGATCTGGTGGTGCGCCCGTTTGGCCACAAGGGCCGCCACGCCGACCTCGTCGCCCTCGCCGACGAGGCGCTGGCGGTGCACCACGGCCTGCAGTCGAGCGCCTACCTGCGCCGCCACCGCGACGACGCCGCGCGCTTCCTCGGCGACGGCCCCGCCGTCGACCCCGACGACGACGGCGAGCCGCGCGTCGCCACCGCCGAGCCGGGCGCCGAGCTCGGCGGCGCCCACGCGGTGCTGCTCGCGAGCTACCTCGGCATGCTCGGCGTCCCCGTGATCGCGCCGCCCCGCTCCCCCGACCTGCTCGTACGCTTCGCCCGCGGGCGCGCCGTCTTTGGCGCCGTCGGCTGCACGCAGTGCCACGTCGAGCGACTGTGGTGGAAGGACCCCGTGCTGCGTGTCGCCGCCCACGACGGCTCGGGCCTGCAGGGCAGCATCGACCTCGACGAGCACGGCCGGCAGCCCCGCGCGACCCGCGTCGACTACGGCCCCCGCGACGTAGCCCGCGGCGTGCCGCTCTTCCTGTTCTCGGACCTGAAGCGGCACGATCTGGGCCCCGGCCTCGCCGACGCCGTCGACGAGCCGCTGCCCCGACACCCCGGCGCCGTCGACGACAATGGCCTCGCCGCGGTGCCCGGCGCGGTGTGGCTCACGCGACCGCTGTGGGGGCTCGCCGACACCGCGCCCTACCTGCACGACGGCCGCGCGCCGACGTTGCACGACGCCATCGCGCTGCACGGCGGCGAGGCGCAGGCCGCGCGCGACGCCTATCTGGCCCTGACCGACGACGACCGCGCCGCGCTGCGCGCGTTCCTCGCCTCGCTGACCCGCGAGCGCGTGGTGCTGGTCGAATGACCCGCCGCCTGCCCTGCCCGCGACGCTGGTGGTCCCGCGCGCGCGCCGCGGCCGTCGTCGTCGCGCTTGCCGCCACCGCGGGCTGCCCGGCGGGCCCGCGGAGCGTGGCGGCCGCGCCGCGCGCGACCGGCGCGTGCCCGGACTTCACGCCGCCGCCGCGCCTCGGCGTGCTCGACGCGACCGTCGACGCGGCGACGACGGCGCGGCTGCAGGCGTGGCGGCGGCAGACCGCCGAGCAGCGCGTGCACGAAGAGGTCGACCCCGCCCGGGTGCGCGCGACGCTGGCGCTGCCGCAGGCGAGCGTCGATCGCGGCTGCGTCGACCTCGACACCGTGGTCGACGTCGGGCGCGGGCTGTTCCAGCGGTCGTTCGCGACGGCAGACGGCCTCGGCCCGTGGCGCGACGACGGCGACGGCCTCGCCCGCGTGCAGGTGCCGGCGCGGGGCGGGCCCGACGCGGTGTCGTGCCAGTCGTGCCACTGGAAGGGCGGCGACGCCGGCGCCGGCGACCGCGTCGACAACGCGCTGGTCATGGGCGACGGCGACGACGTGACGACGGCGCAGGCGCGCAACCCGCCCGCCTTGTGGGGCGCCGGCTGGGCCGAGCGGGTGGCCGCCGAGATGACCGCGACGCTGCAGGCGCAGCGCGACGACGCCGTCGCCCGCGCGCGGCGCGACGGCGTCGCCGCCACGGTGGCGCTGTCGGCCAAGGGCGTCGCCTTCGGCGCGCTGCGCGTCGATGACGACGGCGTCGTCGACACCCGCGACGTCGCAGGCGTCGACGACGACCTCGTGATCAAGCCGTTTGGCTGGAAGGGCACCCACGCGACGCTGCGGTCGTTCGTCGCCGACAGCCTGCACCTGCACCTGGGCTTGCAGGCCGACGAGCTCGTCGCCGCGCCGCCGGCGCACCTCGCGCTTGGCGACGGCGACCCTGACGGCGACCTTGACGGCGACCCTGACGGCGATGGTGTGCGGGGGGAGATCGGCGAGGGCCAGCTCACCGCGCTCGTGCTGTACCTGGCGACGCTGGAGGCGCCGCCGTTCCTCGCGCTGGACGACGGCCCGGACCGCCCCGAGGAGCTGTACTCGAACGAGCTGTCGTTCGTGCGCTCGCCGGAGCTGGCGATGCGCTGGGTCGACGGCTTCGCGCTGTTCGAGCGGCTCGGCTGCGCGTCGTGCCACGTGCCGTTCCTGCCGGTCTTCGACCCCGTCTACCGCACCCGCGCCGCGCTGTCGGGCAGCGAGGCCGTCGTCGACCTGTCCACCGACGCCGCCCGCCCGCGCGCCCCGCGGAGCGGCGACGGCGCGCACTGGCTCGTGCCGGCGTTCTCGGACTTCAAGCGCCACGACATGGGCGAGGCCCTGGCCGCCAGCGCCGACAGCGTCGCCCACGAGCACGGCATCCACCGGCGCGCCTTCCTGACCCGCCGCCTGTGGGGCGTGCAGACCACCAGCCCGTACCTGCACCACGGCGAGGCGGCGTCGTTCGACGAGGCCATCGTGCTGCACGGCGGCGAGGCCGCCGACGCGAGCGCGGCCTTCGTCGCCCTCGACGAGAACGACCGCATCAGCCTGCGGTTGTTCCTTGCGGCGCTGCAGCGCGCGCCGGCGCTGCGCATCCGCTGAGAGGCACACCGACCACTCCTTGCCCGGACGGGCGGCGACGCGCGAACCTCGCGCCATGTCGCGCACCACACCGCTCGTCGTCCTCGCCCTCACCGTGTTCGCCGTCCTCACCCTGCCCGCCTGCGCGCCCGGCGGCGCCGGCGAAGGCGAGGGCGAGGGCGAGGGCGAGGGCGAGGGCGAGGGCGAGGGCGAGGGCGAGGGCGAGGGCGAGGGCGAAGGTGAGGGCGAGGGGGAAGGCGACGACGGACGCTTCGCCGGCTGCCCCGACGCGTCGACGTACGCCGGTCCGTCGGCGGGGGTGTCGTGGGCGATGGCGCCGACGCGGTCGATCTATTGCGGCGCCGGCGACGAGGGGCGCGCGCTGCTCGACGAGATCGCGGCGAAGGTGCAGGTGGGCATCACCACTGGCAGCTACTTCCTGCCGACGACGGCGGGCACCGCGGCGATCACGGTGCCGCTGTGCGCCGTCGTCGACGACGGGCTGTTTCTGTCGCCGCGCGGCGCGGGCGCGGTGCTGACCGAGGTGTCGACCTTCGGGGAATCGTCGGTCTGGCGCTGGCTGATCACGCAGCCGCTGACCGCCAGCGACGACGCCGCATGGACGGCGGAGCTGCGCATCGACCGCACGACGCCCGCCGGCACGACGCCGGCGTCGGTGCCCGTCGACGGCAGCTACGTCTTCGACTTCAAGAACGACGTCAGCGTGACGCTGTGTCGGCCCGAGTGCGCCGCGCCAGCGGAGCGGCGCGTGCTCGAGTCGTGCACCTTCGACGGCGTCGACGTGCGGCAGCACACGCTCACCTTCGACGGCGGCGACGTCGTGCTCGACCTGCCCATCGGGGACTCGTTCGCGGCCACCGAGCCGGCGATGTTCGTGCGGGCCGAAGGCCAGCTCGACGGCGCCCGCTTCGTCGTCGAGGACTACTTCGACCTCGTCTACAACCCCGAGCACCACCACTTCCGCCGCGACTTCCTGGTGTTCTTCGCGGCGCCGATCGGCGAGGCGTGCGGGCTGATGGTGACCGAGCTCGACCCCTTCGCGCCCGAAGAGTTGGCGGTCGTGTCGCTGGTGGACTGTGACGGGGGGGCGGTGTCGACGCGCGCGGTGAGCGCGGCGGTGGTCGAGCGCGTGCCTCGCTGAAGGGTGAAGACGAGCATGACGAGCACACGTCACGATGCCCGGTTGGTCCGCACGCTGCGGATGTTGCGCGCGATCGGCCGCCGACCACGTGGACTCCGCATCGCCGAGCTCGTCGACGAGCTCGGCGTCTCGCGGAACTCGGTGTACCGGTACCTCGACGACCTCGGCCTCGCCGGGATCGCGCTTGTGCGCGAGCAGCGCGGTGGCGAAGCATGGGTCCGGCTCCCGGCGGAATGGACGGCGCAGCCCGACATGGCCGAGCAGTTCGCGCTCGTCGTGGCGCGTCAGGTGCTCGCCGGACTGCCCGGCTC
>VGSZ01000258.1 GCA_016874845.1 Deltaproteobacteria bacterium | reverse complement strand
ATACACCCGCGGCCCCACCCGCGGATCGGCCGCGAGCGCCCGCAGCGTTGTCGGCGATGACGAAGGCGACAGCGCCGTCACCGCCCGCCCGACGACGCCCGCCGCCAGGGGCCCCGTCGGCAGCGCCGCCTTCGCGTCGTCGAGGCGACCGGCGGCTACCAGCAGCATCGCCCGCAGCAGCGCCGCGTCGGGGGCGTCGCCGTCGCCCAGCATCCGCAGGCCCTCGTCGACGTCGCCGCCGAGGCCGCGGCCGATCGCCCGCGCCCACGTTCGCCGCGCCGCGGGCACGAAGCGGTCGACCAGCGCGTCGAGCTCGCGCGCCCCGAGCGGCGGCACGCGCCCTGTCGCCGTCAGCGGCGACCACAGCGCCTCGACGACGTCGGCGAGGGCGTCTCCGGCCGGGCGGGCGTCGTGCAGCGCGCCGACCAGCCGCAGCTGCGCGCCGGTGCGGCCCCACGGCGCGGTCTTGCCGTCGCGCACGCCGTAGGTCGTCAGGAGCGTCATCGTCGTTGTCGCACCCTTCGCGGCGGCGGCGGCCGGGGGTGGGGCTGCGCCGACGGCGAGGGCGCAGCGGGCGCGGGCGCGGGCGAGGTCGGGGGAGGCGCCGTCGTCGCCCAGCGCCGCGCAGGCGTGGGCGGCGAGGTCGGCGTCGCCGCGGGCGAGGGCGGCTTCGGCGAGCACCGCCTGCAGCGCGGCGCGCTCCGCGGCGGTGGTGGCCGGCAGGGCGGCGGCGGCTTCGACGAGCGCGCGGGCGTCGTCGAGCCCGGCCCGGCAGGATGCGAGCAGGCGGGCGTGGTCGACGAGGGCCTGCCCGCCGCGGTCGGCGGCGAGCTTCGCGCTCGCGGCCTCGACGTCGGCGCAGCGGCCGCGCGCGGACTGCAGGACGAGCAGGGTGCGCGCGGCGCGGGGATCGTCGCTGGCGGCGTCGGTCAGCGCCGCGACGGCGCCTTCGATCTCGCCCTTGTGGGCGAGCGCGACGCCGCGCAGGCGGGCGGCGTCGGGCGCGCCGCCCGGGCCGCCAACGGCGGCGGCGGCGGCGGCGGCGGCGAGGGCGGCGTCGGGATAGTCGTCGACGTGGACCTCGGCGCGGGCGAGGGCGACGGCGGCGTCGCCGGGATGCGCCTTCACGAGGGCGTCGAGCTTCTGTTCGGCGACGTCGCGGGCGCGGTCGTCGTCGAGCTGGCCCACGGCGGCCCAGCCGCGGGCGGTGGCGGCGGGGGCGCCGTCGTCGGTGCCGTCGAGGATGGCCTCGTACGCGCCCAGGTCGGGCGCGGTGGGGTGGCCGCTCTGGGCGATCAGCTGCTCGACCTCGGCGGCGACCTCGTCGTCGCTGGTCCGCTCTGCGAGGCCCTGTGGTGTCGTCGGCGGGCGCGCCGACGCCGCGCCGAGCTTGCGTGCCGCGCCGCCGCCGAGCAGCTCGTCGACGCGCGCCGTCGCCTCCGCCGGGGTCAACCCGCCGCCGCCGGCCACGCCGGTGGCCATGCCCGCTGCGTCGCCGCCGTGCTCGGCGGTGGCCGTCGCCGGTGGCGCGGGCGCCGGCTCGGCCCCGAGGAAGCGCGACGCGGCGACGCCGAGGCAGATGACGACGCCGAAGCCGGCGAGCGAGCCGAGGACGCCGGTGCCCGGCGGTCGCCGTGCGTCCTCGCGCTCCGTCGTGGTGCCCATGGCCAGCGTCGCCGTCGGCCGCGCGTCGGCGCCGGTCAGGTGCGCGTGCAGCACGCAGGTGCCGCGCCGCTGCGCGGCGTCGTCGGCCAGCGCGCCGCCGCAGACGCGGCAGCGGGTGGGCAGCGCGAGCTCGAGCCCCGACGACAGCGGGGGCGCGAAGTCGGCGGCGGCGGCGCGGCGATCGACGACGGCGGCCGCGGGCGGCGCGGCGGGCGGCGCGGCGGACGCGCCAGCGTCGACGGCGAACAGGCTCGTGGCCAGCGGCTCGCGGCACGCGGGGCAGAACAGCTCGTCGTCAGCGACGACGACGGTTCGGCAGCGGGTGCAGGTGGTGGGGGGGGCGGCGGGGGGCGAGGCCAAGGGGAGCTCCAAAGCGGGCGCCGACGGCGGCGTCATCGACGTTGCCACGGCAGCCCCGGACGCGCGCAATAGCGCGGCCTAGGTTGCGTGGCCTCTGCGGTCCGCGCACGGTGGCGTGGTGACACGCGCGGACGACGACCCCGGCGAAGGCGCATTGGCAGGGAGCCCGGCCTCGGTCGCCGCCGCGCCGCCATCGTCCGCGCCTTCGCCTTCGGTGGCGTTGCGCTTCCGCGCCGGCACGATCGAGGTGACGGGTCAGCCGACCGCGGCGCTCCTGGCGCTCGCGCTGCCGTCGTGCGTCGTCGACCCGCGCATCCCGGGGCTGCGGGCGCCGTCGCTGGCCTACGCCGACATCGTCCTCGCGCTGCGCGACCGCGGCGTCATCGTCGACGACATGGCGCGCCGCTACGACACGCTCGCGCTCGTGCCGCGCGAGGCGCCGACCCCGCGCGACTACCAGCGCGACGCGCTGTCGGCGTGGACGAAGGCGCGCGCCCGCGGTGTCGTGGTGCTGCCGACGGGAGCGGGCAAGACCGAGGTCGCGCTGCTCGCGCTCGCGTCCCGCAACCGCAGCGCCCTCGTCGTCGCCCCGACGCTCGATCTGGTGCGGCAGTGGCACGAGGCGCTCGGTCGGCGCTTCGGCGTCGATGTCGGGGTCGTCGGCGGCGGCGAGCACACGGTGCTGCCGCTGACGGTGACGACGTACGACTCGGCGTGGCTGCACATGGAGCACCTGGGCGACCGCTTCGGCCTGGTCGTTTTCGACGAGGTGCACCACCTTGTCGCCGACAGCTACGCCATGGCCGCGCGCCTGAGCCTGGCGCCCTACCGGCTCGGCCTGTCGGCGACGCCCGAGCGCGACGACGGCCGCGACGCGCTGCTGGGCGAGCTCGTGGGGCCGATCGTGTTCCGCAAGGAGATCGACGAGCTGCAGGGCACGTTCCTCGCCGACTACGACGTCGTGCGCATTGACGTCACCCTGGACGAAGACGAGCGCGCGCAGTGGGCGGCGGCGCGGGCGGTCTACAAGGAGTTCCTGCAGCGTGAGCGGGTGTCGCTTGGCGGGCCGGGCGGGTGGGACCGCTTCGTCCAGCGCGCGGCGCGCAGCCCCGAGGGTCGGCAGGCGCTGGCGGCGTGGCGACTGCAGCGGCGGCTGGCGTTCGGCGCCGCGCAGAAGCTCGAGCACGTCGACGCCATCCTGCGCCGGCACCGCGGCGCGCGCGTGCTCGTGTTCTCCGACGACAACGCCACCGCCTACGCCGTCGCGCGGCGGTTCCTCGTCCCGGTGATCACGCACCAGACGAAGGTGAGCGAGCGCACGCAGCTCTTGCGCGCGTTCTCCGACGGCACGCTGCCGGTGCTCGCCACCAGCCGCGTGCTCAACGAGGGCGTCGACGTCCCCGACGCGCAGGTCGCCGTCGTGCTGTCGGGCACCGGCAGCACCCGTGAGCACGTGCAGCGCCTCGGTCGCGTGCTGCGCCCCCGCCCCGGCAAGCGCGCCGTGCTCTATGAGCTCGTCAGCGCCGACACCGGCGAGACGTACACCTCCGACAAGCGGCGCGACCACCGCGCCTATCGTTGACGACCATGCGCCCCTCCGCCCCTCCCTGCCGCGCGGTGCCGCCGTGCTGACCCTCGACCACGTGCGCGTCGCGCGCCGCAAGCAGGGGCTCGTGGTCGTGCCGCGGGCCGGGCTCGACGAGGCGCGGGCGCTCGCGCTGCTCGACGACGTCCTCGCTGTCGCCCGCGAGCACCACGGCCGCCGCCGCGCCGAGCTGCAGGCGGCTCTCGACGACGTCGTCGTACCCGTCGACGACGAGCGCGGCGGCGCGCGCGGCGCGTCGGCGGCGACGCGCGCCGCCGCCGCCGCGAAGAAGCTGGTGCTCGACCGCTGCGACTTCGCCGCCCGCGACGACCTCGATCCGCCGTCGTTGCGCGCCGCGGTGTTCGCCGCCGCCGCCGAGGCCCGCGTCGGCTCCGACCACGGCGGCCTCGACCGCGACGTCGTGCTCGCCGCCGTCGGCGAGGCGCACGGCCTGAGCGCGGCGGCGCTCGAGGCGGCGCTGTGGGCCGACCTCGACGAGGCTCACGTCGTCGACGTCGCGCCCCTCGCGGGGGTGACGGCGGCGGCGCTGCTGCCGGTGTGGGCGCAGGCCGAGCTGGCGGCGGTGCTGCTGCGGGCGCGGCAGATCGTGGTCGACGTCGACGCCACGCCGGCGCAGCTGCGTCGGCTGCTCGGTGCGCTCAAGCTGCACCAGCTGCTGTTCGCTGCCGAGCCGCTGGCGCTCGACGACGCGGCGATCAGCGGCGTGCGGTTGATCGTCGAGGGGCCGATGGCGCTGTTCGCGGCCTCGACGCGCTACGGGCTGAAGCTCGCGCTGTTGCTGCCCCACGTGCTGGCCTGTCGCCGTCATCGGCTGAGCGCCGCGGTGGCGCTGCGCAAGGGCCGTGCGCCCGAGCCGTTCGTGATCGCCGGCCGCGGCCACGACGACGCCGCCGCGGTGGCGCTGCCGCCGTTGGTGCAGGGCCTGCTCGACGAGCTGCCGGGGCTGCTCGCCCCTGAGCTGCCGGGCTTCGTCGTGCGCGCGGCGGGCGCGGTGGTGGCGGTGGGCGGCGGCGGCGCCTTCGTCCCTGACGTCGTCGTCGAGCACCCCGACGGGGCCCGCGCCTACGTCGAGGTGCTCGGCTTCTGGTCGCGCGAGGCGGTGTGGCGGCGGGTCGAGTGGGTCGAGCAGGGCGTGCTGCCGGCGCCGGCGGTGTTCTGCGTGTCCGAACGGCTTCGGGTCAGCGAGGCGGCGCTACCCGACGACCCTGGCGGCGCGCTGGTGGTGTTCAAGGGCGCGCTGTCGGCGAAGAAGGTCGCGGTGGCGCTGACAGCGCGGCTACGGCGCGTCTCCCTCGGATGATCGGCGGACGTCTGGCCGTGACGATGACGAAGCGGGCATCGTCGTCGTCCGCGGGGGGCTCGCGCGGCGCGGCGGGCGCGCTATAGCCGACCCCACCACGCCACGCCCGCAGCGGGGAGCCGAGCGCGCCATGAGCACCGATCGTCGTTCCGCCGACCGTCGCCAGAGCCAGCAGCCCGTCGCCGCCGAGCGCCGAACCGGCGAGCGTCGCACCCGCGATCGGCGCACCGAGGCGCGCACGCCTCTCGACCTGTGGGTCGAGGAGGAAAAGGGCAACGAGCTCTACTTCCGCCGCACCGGCAACGTCTCCCTCGGCGGCGTGTGGTTCGAGCAGACGATCCCCCATGCCCTCGGCACGCGGGTGCGGCTGCGCTTCGCGCTGCCCGGCGTGGCGGCCCCCGTCGAGACCACCGCCGAGATCGTGAACACGCCGCCGCTGAAGGGCAGCCTCGGCATGGGCCTGCGCTTCATCGACCTCTCCGAGGCTGCGCGGGCGGCCCTGCAGGCCTTCCTCGACGCCGAGCCGTGACCATCCGGTTCCCCGCCCGTCGACGTCCTCGCCGTGATGGCGCAGGCGCGTCGGGGGTGTCCTGGCCTCGCGGGGCCGTCAGCGGCGGCGGCGCGGTCGCGGTCATCGCGGGCTCACAGGATCGCGCGGGCGATGATCTCCTTCATGATCTCGGTGGTGCCGGCGTAGATGCGCTGCACCCGCGCGTCGAGCCACGCGCGGGCGATGGGGTACTCGTGCATGTAGCCATAGCCGCCGTGCAGCTGCACGCCAGTGTCGGCCACGCGGCCAAGCATCTCGCTCGTCCACCACTTGGCCATCGACGCCTTCTCCGTCGACAGCTCGCCCGCCGTCAGCTCCTGGATGCAGCGGTCGACGAAGGCCTCGCCCAACTCGACCTCGGTCGCCATCTCGGCGATCTGGAAGCGCGTGTGCTGCAGCTTCGACAGCGGCTTGCCGAAGGCTACGCGGTCCTTCACGTAGGCGACGCTCATGTCGAGGCAGGCGCGGGCGGCGGCGACGCAGCCGACGGCGACGACCAGACGCTCGCGGGCGAGCTCGGTCATCAGCATCAGGAAGCCCTGACCGCGTGCGCCAAGGACGTTGTCGTGGGGCACGCGGCAGGACTCGAAGTGCAGCTCGGTGGTGTCCTGCGCCTTCAGTCCAACCTTGTCGAGCTTCTTGCCGCGCACGAAGCCGGGGGCGTCCGCGTCGACGAGGACGAGGCTCATCTGCTGCCAGCCCGGCGCGTCGTCGGCGCCCTCGTCGGGGAGGCGACAGGCGACGAGCACGAAGTCGCACAGCAGGCCGTTGCTGATGAAGGTCTTGCTGCCGTCGATGACCAGGTGCTCGCCGTCGACGACGGCGCGGGTGCGGATCGCCTGCAGGTCGCTGCCGGTGCCCGGCTCGGTCATCGCGATGGCACCGATCAATTCGCCCGAGGCCATCTTCGGTAGGTACTTCTGCCTATGAGCCTCGCTGCCGTGGTGCTCGATGTAGGGCGCCACGACGTCGGAGTGCAGCGAGAAGAACGGCCCGTGCGCCCCGGCGCGCGTCAGCTCCTCGCAGACGATGGCCGACGAGCGGAAGTCGAGGCCCATGCCGCCGTACGCCGGGGATAGCGTCGTGCACAGGAAGCCAAGGTCGCCGGCCTTCTTGTACAGCGCGCGCGGGACGACGCCGTCCTTCTCCCACTGAGCGTGGAACGGCGTGATCTCGGCGGCGACGAACTTGCGGAACGACGCGCGGAACGCGCGTAGATCTTCGTCGAGCAGGGAGTCGTGCATGCCCGCATTCATCCGTTCGTTGGTAAGACTGTCAATGTGACCCGCGGGCCGCGCCGGGCCACGTCCAGCGGAACGATTCCAAGGTTGACGACAGGAATCTGGGGAAGGGCCCTCGCACACATGTTCCCCGGCCCCTTTGGCGAAGTCCGACGATTTTCCCGGGCGCCGCCCGCGGTCACATCACCGAGCGCGCCGGATCGTCACGCTGACACCACGGGGGACGTGAGCGGACCGATGATCGACGTCGACGGCGCTCGGGCATGATGTGGTTCCCCGAAGCTTCCCACCCGCACCACGCCCTCGCCCGATCTCTTCGGGATCGACGCCCTCGACGCCGAGGACGTCCTGCAAATTGCCGACGTCGACCACCTGCCGGTGATCGGCGGGATCTGGGACGAGCTCGGGCTC
>VGSZ01000257.1 GCA_016874845.1 Deltaproteobacteria bacterium | reverse complement strand
CGGTCGACGGCGTGAAGCAGATGATCAAGGAAAAGAACCTCGGCTGAACCCGGGGGCCTTGTGGGCGCGGCGGCCCCGTGGGGCCGCGCGCACGAAGAGAGCGGGCGCGAGGCCCGCTCTCTTCTTTTCTCCAGTTCTCTGGCCGCTTCAATCACTGTGGAGCCGGGCGCTCCCAGACCAGACATTACCAGGCAGGGCGCTCGGGATCGCGAGCCATCGGCAGGAAGCACGCGCGCGCCTCGCCGGCGACGAACAGCGAGCCGGTGACGACGACGGCGCCACCGTCGGCGCGCGCGCGAAGGACGGCGACGGCCACCGCCGCGACGACGTCGGGCACGACGTCCACCGGCGCGTGCCGGCCAGCGGCGCGGGCGACGTCTTCGGCCGGCCACGCCCTTGCCTGCCGCGCGCTGGTCGCCACGACGCTGGCGGCGCCGGGCAACAGCGGCGCGCAGAACGTGGCCGGGTCGTGGCCGCGGCTCAGGCCGACGACGAAGTGGCAGCGGCGGACGCGACCGTCCTCGCGCAACGTGGTCGCCAGCGCCCGCGCCGAGTCGACGTTGTGGGCGCCGTCGACGATCACCACCGGGTCCTGTGAGACCGTCTCGTACCGCGCTGGCCAGCGCACGGCAAAAAGGCCCCGGGCGACGACGTCATCAGCGACGGCGAAGCTGCCGGCCCGCACCAGCGCCACGGCGAGCCGGGCGTTCTCCTGCTGGTGCGCGCCGACGAGCGCGACGGGCAGCGTGGCGCCGTCGTCGGCTACCACCGACAGCGGCGCCCCCAGCGCAGCGGCGCGAGCGGCGACGACAGCGGCGGCTTCGGGCACCTGCGGCACGGTGACGAGAGGGACGCCGGCCTTGATGATCCCGGCCTTCTCGAAGGCGATGGCGGCGAGCGTGTCCCCCAGGAAGTCGACGTGGTCGAGGCCGAGGCGTGTGATCGCCGCCGCGCGCGGCTGCACGACGTTGGTCGCGTCGAGCCGCCCGCCGAGCCCGACCTCGACGACGGCGACGTCGACCGGGCGCCCGCCGACGAGACCGGCGAACAGGCCGAAGGCCATCGCCGTGGTCTGTTCGAAGAACGAGGGGACCTCAAGGGCAAGATCGAGCCCGGCCGCCGCGCGGTGCACCCGCTCCTCCAGCGCGACGAAGGTGTCCTCGTCGACAGGCTCGCCGTCGATGGTCAGGCGCTCGCGCGCCGACAGGAGGTGGGGGCTCGTCGTGGTGCCCACGCGCAGACCCGCGGCGCGCAGGATCGACGCGGCGATGGCCGTGGTGCTGCCCTTGCCCTTGGTGCCGGCCACGTGCAGGACCGGCACCGCGTGCTGCGGCTCCCCCAGAGCGGCACACAGCGCGTGCATGCGCGCGAGACCGAGCCGCGGCAACGTCGGGGACGCCAGCAGCCGCTCGAGCGCGCGGACGTAGGCCGCGCCGGGCGGCGGCGTGGGCTCGGGGCGGTTTGCGTCTGCCCGCAGGCGCATCATGGCCGGCACAGCGTCCCCACGGTGTCCTGGTCCGTGCAACGGGCCGGCGCCCCCTCGTGCGCGACGATCGGGGCATGGCAGACGTCGTCGATGGCCCGCGTCCTCGTCGCCCCCGCGCCGTTCAAGGGCACACTCTCGGCCCGCGCCGCCGCCGCGACCATCGGCGCCGTCCTGCGCGACGCCGGTCACGACGTCCTCCAGCGTCCCCTGCCCGACGGCGGCGAGGGGACGCTCGACGCGCTGGCCGCCGCGTGGGGCCTCGCCCTCGTCGAGCACGTCGTCCCCGACATCCTTGGCAGCGGCGGCCGCGCGATGCCGGTGACGGTGGGACGCGGCGCCGTCGACGACGTCGACACCGCGGTGGTCGAGAGCGCGCTGGCCGTGGGCCTGGGCCTCGTCCCCGTCGCGCGCCGCGACCCGGAGCGGGCGTCGTCGGCTGCCCTCGGCCACCTCCTGCGCGCGGTGGTCGACGATGGCGCGCGGCGCGTGGTGCTCGCCCTGGGCGGCAGCGCCGTCGTCGACGGCGGCGCCGGCATGCTCGCGGTCCTGCCCGCGCTGCCCGCGGGCATCGAGCTGATCGGGCTCGTCGACGTCGAGGCGCCGCTCGGCGGCCCGCGCGGCGCCCGGCTGTACTTCGCCCAGAAGGGCCTGCCCGCCGACCGCCACGACGCCGTCGAGGCGCAGCTGCGGGCGCTGCATCCGCGCTTCGTCGACGCCGCCGGCGCCGGGGCCGCCGGCGGACTCGGGGCGGCGGTGCTGGCGCTCGGCGGCGAGCTGCGCTCGGGCGCCGATGCGGTGATCGCCGCCGCCCACATCGACGACCTCGTCGACCGCGTCGACGTGATTGTCGGCGGCGAAGGCCGCGTCGACGAGCAGACCATGCAGGGCAAGTCGCTCGCGCGCCTGCGGTCGCTGGCGCGGCGCCACGGCGTACGGCTCGCCGTCGTCTGCGGCACCTGCGACCTGCCGACGTCGTCGGTGGGCGACGTCGTGATCACGCTGGGGCCACGCGGGCTGGTCGACGTCCAGGGGGCGCTGACCGTCGCGGCCCGCGCGCTGTCGGCGGTGCTGTCCAACGCCCCCCGTTGACGGCGGCGCGGACGACGAACGGACGACGAACAGACGACGACGCGGACGACGACGCGGACGACGACGCGGACGACGACGCGGACGACGACGCGGACGACGACGACAGCACGCACGAGCCCGCAGCCGACGACGCGAACGACGACGACGGCCCGCCGTTCACGCCGGCCAAGAATCGTCCTCGGGATCGCCGGCGTAGGGGTGCTCGTCGCCGGCGTCGGCGGCGACGACGAACGACGGGCTGGGCGCGGGGGCTGGTGACGCGACGGCCGGCGCGACCAGCGGGGCGACGCCCGACGCCCCGGCCGGCGCCGCGCCCAGCCCGGCCGGCGGAGCCGCGAGGGTCGGGATGAGCGTGCCGGCGACGTCCTCGACGACGCGGGCGATGGCCCGCGGCCGCGCCGGTACGCCATCCATCGCCTGCAGGGTCGCCACCAACGCGCGCTGCTCGGTCAGCAAGCGCTTGCGCTCGTCGTGATCCCCCCGCGTGTCGGCGGCGCCGAGCGCGGTCCGCAGCGCGCCCAGGCGCACCTCGACCGCGCTGCGCTCGAGCAGCTCAACCGCGATGGCCTCGACCATCGACAGCGCCGTCGACAGGCCGATCACGCGGTCGGGGCCGTCGAGACGCACGCGGTCGGCGAGCGCGACGAGCTGGCCGCTGGGCGAGACCGCGACCTTCGTCAGCGCCTCGCGCGGCGAGACATCGTGGAACCGCACCAGCGCGTCGATCATCCGCTTGACGAAGCCGCGCAGCTCGGGGCTCGTCAGGCATGACGACAACAGGCCCACGCGCGGCGCCAGCTCGGGGTGACAAAGGACGATCTTCGCCAGCTGGACCTCGGTGTCCGACAGCGACGCGACCGGCCGACGTGCGCGCGCCGCCGGCATCGACGGCGCCGGCCGACGCGGAACCTCCGACGATGAGGCGGCGCCCGGGGACGAGCGCGTCGCCGGCAGCGTCCGCGGCGAAGCCGCCGGAGCGGACGACGAAGAAGACACAGTCGAAGCAGGTGGGCGGCGGGCGGGATCGGCGGCCCGCTCCCCGCGCAGCTTGTGCGCCAGCGCGCGGCGCCCGCGGTCCATGACCTCGCGCTCGAGCACGCCCTCGTCCTCGCCGAGGGCGCGCGCGGCGGCGCGGACGGCTCCCTTGCGCACGAGCTCGCGCGCCGGCGCCGCCAGGAAGGGCAGCAGCGCGTCGACGGCGGCGACGCGCGCCTGCACCGAGCCGGTGGCCTTCTCCTGGGCGCGCGCGACAAGGAGGTCGATCGCCGACGGCGCGCCGAGCAGGAGCCCGCGCAGCTCGTCGGCGCGACCGGCCTGGACGAGCTGGTCGGGGTCCTTGTCGGGCAGCACCACAAGGCCGGCGTCGACGTCGGCGGACAGCAGCATCAGCACGGCCTTGGCCGCCGCGTCCTGCCCGGCGCTATCGGCGTCGAGGGCGACGACGACGCGGCCGGCTTCGCCGACCCGCCGCTTCAGCTCGTCGACGTGGCGGGGGGTCAGGCTGGTCCCGCAGGGCGCGACAGCCGTGAGCAGTCCGGCGCGGTGCACGGCGATGGCGTCGAAGTAGCCCTCGACGAGCACGGCGGGCTTGCCCTGCTTGAGCGCCGGCTGCGCCTCGAACAGCCCGTACAGCGTGTTGCCCTTGTCGTAGACCGCCGACTGCGGCCCGTTCAGGTACTTCGGCGGCGTGCGGGTCGAGCCGTCGGGCAGCGTCCGGGCCTCGGCGGCGGCGCCGAAGATGCGGCCGCCGAAGCTGACGACTTCGCCGCGCGCGTTGCGGATGGGGATCGTGATCCGGTGGCGAAAGAAGTCGTACTCACCGCGCTCGCCGCGGCCGAGCACGCCGGCAGCGACGGCGTCGTCGATGACGATGGCCTGCCCGCCGAGGAATTCGCGCAGCCCCTGATCCCCCGTGCCGCCGAAGCCGAGGCCGAAGTCGTCGAGGGCCTTGTCGTCGAGCTTGCGCATGTCGGCGAGGTACGCCCGAGCGGCGCGCCCCTCGTCGCTCTGGAGCCGCGTGCGAAAGAAGACCTGCGCGAGTTCGGTGACCCGCAGCAGCCGCTTGCGCTCCTTCTGCGCCGCCGACTCCGCCGGCGACAGCTCGGTCTCGGGCAGCGGCACGCCGGTCTCGGCAGCGAGCTCGGTGAGCACGTCGAGAAACCCGCGGCCGCTCGACCGCACGACGAACTCGACGACGTCGCCGGCGGCGCGGCAGCCGAAGCAATAGAAGAACCCTTCGTCGGGGCGGACGTTGAACGACGGCGACTTCTCGCTGTGGAAGGGGCAGAGCCCGACGAGGTTCCGCCCGCGCTTCGTCAGCTTGACGGAACGACCGATCACCGCGCCGATGTCGGCGCGCCGCTTGATCTCGGAAATCACGTCCTCGGGGATCACGTGACGTCAGCCCTCGACATGGGGTTGGGCAGGGAGGCGCGGCGCCCGCGCGACGCGTCGATGCTCACTGCGGCAGGAACAGCGGCGCGGGACGGTAGCCGGCAACCATCGACGCGTCGGGGGCGTCGCCCGACAGCGCGAGCTCAACGGTCTGGCCGTCCTCGCCCACGATCTTCGTCAGGCGCGTCTTCAGGATGTACGACCGGCCCCTGACCTCGAGCGCGACGCTGTTTGAATCCCCGAGCCAGCGCCCCTTGAGCCGCACCGGCGGCCGATCGTCGAGCAGCGGCGCGTAGGTGTATGTGAACGTTCCGTCGATGCCGAAGGTCAGCGTACGCGACGGCGCGCTGACGTCGTCGAGCCACTCGTGGAGCAGGCGACGCGACGGTGTGTTCAGGCCCCGGGCGCGCGTCGCCGTGTTGCCCACGAGCTCGCGCGCCGTGTCACGCAGCCCCAAGCCGGCGACGCAGACCGGGGCGTCGGCGTCGGCCGCGGGATAGGTGTCGACGATCTCGACGACGACGCGGCGGCCCTTGGCCGGCTCGGGCAGCTCGACCAGCTGCATCGCCGTCACGTCCTTCAGCCGTACCTCGACACGGTGGGCGACGTCGGCCACGACGACGACGCGCGGTCGTCGCACGCTCTTGTCGGTGGCACCGTTCTTGCCGTTCGGCAAGACGACACCGACGACCGAGATGGCGACGGCGTCGTCGAACGTGAAGCTGATGGCCTCCCGGCCGGTGGCGCCCCGGCGCGAGCACCAGCGGGTGCCGTCGTTGTCGTCAGTGAGGTTCCACATCGACGTCGACGGGCGCCCGTCGTCCAGCTCCGAGGTCGTCTCGACGAAGGCGATGGGGCTCAGCTCGCTGCGCGGCGCGGCGTGCGCGCCGTGGGCGAGGACGACGGCGGCGAGGACGAGGGTCCCGACGACAGCAGGCGGCAGGTCGCAGCGGGGGGGCGGCGGCGAAGCGTTCATCGGGGACCTCATGGAAAGTGATAGACCCCGACACGGCCGTTCGCTAGCCCCCCCCCGTCGTGATCCTCGTCGGCGCGCTCCCCATTTGACCGCATCGTGACGACGCGGGATCCGCCACGGCGGAGGTCTCTCGCATGCTTCGCTCGTATCCGCTCCTGCGCACCACCGCGCGCGCCTGCGCGCTCGTCACGCTCGTCGCCCTCGGAGCGTGCGACTCCGGCCCCAAGCCCGGCGAGGAGGGCTCCTACTGGGGCAGGAAGCTCGTCGAGGCACCCGACACCATCCGCCGGGACGCGGCGCTCAAGCACCTGCAGGAAGTGAAGGACAAGCGCTCGCTGCCCTTCCTCTACGAAGAGCTGAAGAAGCCGGTGACCGAGCAGCGCCCGGCCACCGTCGAGCTGGTCGGGATGATCGGCGACGAGACTTCGGTGGACCCGCTGGTCGAGGCGGTGGACCTCCTCGCTGGCGCCGGCCACGACAAGGAGTCGCGCATCAAGGCCAACGCCAACGAGAAGGCCGTGAAGGCGCTGACGCGGCTCGGCCAGCAGAACGCGGCCATCGCGAAGAACGCCAAGGTCGTCGAGGTGATCCGCAAGCTGTCGAGCAGCAACTCGCTCGACGTGCAGCTCGCGGCCATCTACGCGCTCGGCGAGCTGCGAGCCACCGACGCCGTCGACGACCTCGTGAAGATCGCCGACGGGCACGAGAACAACTTCATGGTGAAGAACGCCTGCGAGGCGCTGACCAAGCTCGGCGACCCGAAGGCCGCCGACGTCATGGGCAAGCTGATGTTCTTCGAGCGGACCGGCGCCAGCTTCTACCGCGAGTCGAGCTGGGGCCTGTTCGTCCTGGGCAAGCCGGCGATGCCGACGCTGGACGCGATCTGGAACGCCCGGTTCAAGGCAATCGACACGCTGCACATCGATCCGCTCGTGCAGAAGACCAAAGCCGTCGTCGTCTACGGGGACCTCGCCGACCCGTCGATGTTCGACCGCATCATTGAGGCCGCGGGCACCGAAGGCAACAACACGGCGGCGGCGCTCCTGCGCATCGAGGCGATCCGCGCCGCCGCGCGCATCGGCCTCGACAAGGTCGTGCCCACCCTGAAGAAGCGCATGGACAACGTCGACATCAGCCAGTCGGAGCATGCGCTGGCCGGTCTGGTACAACTCGGCCGCAAGGAGACCGCCGGCGACATCTGGAAAATGACGACGCCCGAGGGCTTCTTGAAGAACTGTACGAG
>VGSZ01000256.1 GCA_016874845.1 Deltaproteobacteria bacterium | reverse complement strand
GCGGGGTTCGCCCTCGCCCTCGCCCTCGCCGTCGCCCTCGCCCTCGCCCTCGCCCTCGCCCTCGCCCTCGCCCTCGCCCTCGCCCTCGCCCTCACCTTCGCCTTCTCCTTCTCCCTCACCTTCGCCTTCTCCTTCTCCTTCTCCTTCTCCCTCGCCTTCGCCTTCGCCTTCTCCCTCGCCTTCGCCTTCTCCCTCGCCTTCACCGGTCCCGGGCTCCTGGCAGCGGCCGAGCACGCAGATCTCGCCGTCGTCGCATTCGGCCGACGTCAGACAGCGGCTGTCGTCGGGCTCGACGATGGGCGGCGTACAACCGACCACGAACGCGACCAGCAGCGACCACGCGAGCTGCGTCGTCGCGATGTGCGTCGAGACCGCGAGCCGGGGGCGCTGACCGACGGGATTAGCAGCGTGCATCGCGTGGTTCTCCTGAAGGCGGGACATCGGTCAAGATAACGGCCGCCCCCGACCGATCCAAGAAGGACGCTGCCGCTGTCTCACGACGGTCAGATCGACCGACGCTTGTCTGCCGACGCGGTCCGCTGTCCAGCTTCTCAGACGGTGCCCTGCCGAGGGGCCTCAGCGTGGCGCCGCCGCCAGCGGCAGCACGAAGTCCACCACCGCGAAGCCCGGGTCGTCGTGGCGGGCGACGACGTCGCCGGCGGCGTCGGCGACGAGCGTCGTGCCCCACTGCCCGGCGTGCACAACCGCCACGCGGTGCTCGATGGCCCGCAGGCGCGCGCGCGCCGAGTGGATGTAGGACATGCGCGATCGGCCGAGCCCGGCGTCGTTGGCGATCACGACGATCGCCTGCGCGCCGGCCGCCGCGACCACCGCCGCCGGCGCGGCGGTCAGCGACTCGGCGCAGATCAAGATCCCCACGCGGGCGCCGACCACGTCAACGACCCGCAGCTTCGGCGCCGGCACGTACTCGGGCTCGAGCACCGGCAGCAGGCCAACCTTGCCGACAACGTCGACGCGGCCGTCGGGGGCGATGACGAGGGCGCCGTTCCAGCGGCCGCCGCCCGGCTGGGGCACGTCGGCGCCGACAATCAGGGTGGCGCCGAGCTCGCGCGACAGCGCACGCAGGCGCTCACGGAGCGCGTCGTGGGCGGCGCCGCCGGCGCGGATCGAGCCCTCGGGCCAGATCACGAGGCGCGCGCCCCTGGCGGCAGCCCGCCGCGTGGCGTCAACGTAGACGTGCTCGATCGCGCGGGCGGCGTCTTCGTCGTAGCGGGCCAGCTCGTGCACGAAGCCGGGGACCGCGCCCTGGATCGCGGCGGCGCGGATCGCCGCCGGGGGCAACGGCAGCGCCGCGCGCAGCGCGACCCCGACGCCGAGCCAGACGCCCACGATGACGACGGCGGCGACAAGGGGTCCGCGGCGCCGGGCGCGCGCGGCCTCGCCGACCAGCGCGCCCACGAGGACGACGAGGAACGTGACGCCGCGCTCGCCCCCCAGCGCCGCCGGCTGGGCGAGCAGCGGCAGGTCGACCTGCGAGCTGCCCAAGGACAGCGGCGTGTGCAGCGGCCCCTGCAGGGCGGCGACGGCGGTGTCGACAACGACGAAGATCACCGCGAACGCCAGCGGCCGCGCGCGCTCCGGCAGCCGGGTGTCGACCACGGCGAAGGCGCCGATGACGACGGCGCGGCCGGCGGCGGCGCCGCCGAAGATCATCACGAGCGCGATGCCGCCGAAGCCCGCGGCGCCGGCGAGGTCGAGGGCGTCGGCGGCGCCGTGCAGCGCGCCCAGCAGCAGCGCCTGCCGCGGCGTCGCGCCCACGACAGCGACGAGCAGCAGGGGCACCGCGCACAAGCTGCCGGGCAGCCAGCCGCTCTGCCCGAACGACGCGAGGAGTCCGCCGAGCAGCGCCAGCGTCGCCCGCCGCGCGAGGCTCATCGCGCAGGCCCGTCCCGACCCGCGCGCGCCACCGCCTCGGGGGTCAGGCGGAGCAGGCCCTCGCCGGCGACGTAAACGACGGCGAGCCCCCGCTCGTCGCCGAGCAGCACCGCTGGCCGTGACCACGGCAGCGGCCGCGCGCGGTCGGCGCCCGGTGCGTCCACCGCCGCGGCGTGGCGCTGGCGGGCCATGAGGCGGTCCGCGCAGTCGTCGATGGCGGCGGTGCCGCCGGGAGAGCACGGGCCGGCGACGTCGGGAGCCATGCGCTGCACGCCGCCGTCGAAGGGACCGGGCGGCGCCCAACGCGGGTCACCAACGAGCGCCGTCGGTCCGTCACGGCCCTGCGCCGCGCGCAGCGCGCCGTAGGCGACGACGACGATGCTCAGGGCCACGAGCGCGGCGCGCTCCCGCGGCGTCGAGGATGACGACACGCCGCGGTCTCAGACCACTACGCCCCGGCGGTGCAGCCGGACGGCGGCGAAGGCGAGCCCGCCGTACAAGGCGGCGGCGATCACCCAGCCGACGACCTCGTGAGCGACGAGGGCAGCTTCGACGCCCGCGAGCCGCAGCACGGCCCCGACGAGCACGATCCGCGCGAGGTTGACCGCCGCGGCCACGCCGACGAACGCCCAAGCGAACCGCCAGCGCGAAGCCACTGTCGTCGTCACGAGCGCGCCGGCCAGCACGGCGACGGCGTAGGGCATCACCGTGACCAAGGTGCCCGCGCACGCGGTGGTCACGTACAGCGGCGCGCCGAGGCCATGCACCGTCGTGCCGTCGACGACGGCGTCGGCGCCGCCCACGCCGAGCACCAGCGCCGTCGCGCGCGCGAACGCAGCGGTCAGCGCGCCGTCGAGGACGGGGGCCGCCGCCAGCAGCGCGACCACGATCGGCAGCGTCAGCAGCGGCGCGTGCTGCGAGACGAGCTTGCCCGCGGCGTCGGGCGGCGGCCGGCGCCGCGCGAGCACCGCGACCACGAGCCCGGTGGCGAGCATGAGCAGCGCGCCGGGCGGGCCCGCGGCGAAGCCAGCCAGCGCCATGGCAATCGCGGCGACCGCCGCCCCGGCCAGCGCGCGGACCGCGTCGGGCGCCGAGGGCAGCGACGACCGTCGCAGCAGCAGGCCGGTGGCGACGGACGCGACGGCGACCAGCAGCTCGTCGCCGTCGACAAGCATCGCGGTCCCGACGCCGCGGCCGCCGGCGGGCGCCGTGCCGCCCCCGGCGCCGGCGCGCGCCGCGCTGGCGAGCAGGAAGGTCGACCACGCGAGCGTCGTCGAAACGCAGGCCCGTCGCGACGAGCTGAACGGTCGCGGCACGCGGCAGATCGCACGGAGATGGTTCATAATGGACTGGTAGCACGCAAACGATGCCGGCTACCAACCACCAGGCGCCGACGCGCAAAACCGAACGGTCAAGCAGGGACGGCGACCTGTCCAGTCGAAATCGGGCGGACAACGCTGCTATGGTGTCGGCTCAATCTCTGAGGCCGGGTGGCCACGAAGGATTCGGATGTCCAGCGAACCCAAACCTGCGCCTGCTCCCGCGACTACACCGCCGGCAGCAGCTGTGGCGCCCCCTGCTCCACCCGCTGCGCCCGTCGCTCCACCGGCGCCCCCTGCTCCGTCCGCGGCGGCGCCCGCGGCGCCTGCTCCGCCCGCGGCGCCTGCTCCGACCGCGGCGCCTGCTCCGACCGCGGCGCCTGCTCCGACCGCGGCGCCTGCTCCGACCGCGGCGCCTGCTCCGCCCGCGGCGCCTGCTCCGCCTGCGGCGCGCGAACCCGCTGCCCCCACTGCGCCGCCTGCGCTGGCGACTCCCGCTGCTCCGCCCGCTGCGCGTGCGCCCGTAGCGCCCACTGCGCCTGCTCCGGCGACGTCCGCTGCAACCACGGCGCCGCGTGCTCCGGCGACGTCCGCTGCAACCACGGCGCCGCGTGCTCCGGCGACGTCCGCTGCAACCACGGCGCCGCGTGCTCCGGCGACGTCCGTTGCGCCCACTGCGCCGCCTGCTCCGGCGACGTCCGTTGCGCCCACTGCGCCGCCTGCTCCGCCGCGTGCTCCGGCGCCGGCTGCTCCGGCGACGTCCGCTGCAACCACGGCGCCGCCTGCTCCGGCGACGTCCGTTGCGCCCACTGCGCCGCGTGCTCCGCCGCCGGCTGCTCCGGCGCCGGCTGCTGCGCGTGCGCCCGTTGCGCCCACTGCGCCGCCTGCTCCGCCGCCGGCGCCGGCACCGCCCGCTGCGACCGCTCCGCCCGCTGCGACCGCTCCGACCGCTCCGCCCGCTGCGACCGCTCCGCCCGCTGCGACCGCTGCGACCGCTCCGCCCGCTGCCCTGGCGGCACCCGCTGAGCTGGCGCCCGTTGAGCCGGCGCCGGCGCCGGCTCCGGGTCCGGCTCTGGCGTCTCCTGTCACGCTGGGCTCCGTCCGCGCCGCCCTCGCAGCGCTCGTCGGCGCGGGGTCGACCTTGACCGGCGTCGCGGCAATCGGCGACGGCGACGACGAGGTGCGGCTGTTTGCGCGCGACGGGCAGATCGTCGGGGGGGCAGCGCGCAAAGCGCTGCCGTCGGTGCTCGACCTCGCCGTCGAGCAAGGGCTGCTGAAGGTCACCGACCGCGACGTCGCCCGGTCGACGCCGGACGCCGTGGCAACGCTGGTCGCCTGGGGCGCGCTGAGCGCCGAGGCGGTGGCCACGCTCGAGATCACCGCGCTTGGCACCGGCCTCGCGCGCACGCTCGGCGGTCACGGCCCGTGGACGCTGCAGATCGAGGCGCGCGCGCTGGCGGCGGGCGAGGCCCGGCCGGCGGTCCAGAGCCCGCTCTTCGACTTCCTCCGGCGCACGCTGGCCACCGCGTCATCGGAGAGCGCGCTGCGCTCGCTGCTCGACTACGAGCCGTCGACGCGGCTCCTGCTCGGGGACGAGCCGAAGCGACCGCTGCCGGAGCCCGAAGCGGCAGCGCTCGCCCACTGCAAGGAGCGGCTGCCCGCCAGCCTCGACGCGCTGCTGCCCGACGCCGCGGCTGGCGCCCGGGGCAGGCTCGAGACGCTGGCCGGCCTGGCGGCGCTCGAGGCCGCCGGGCTGCTGCGGCGCGAGGGCGGCGACAAGGGCGACGTCTCGATGGCGATGCCGACGGGCGTGACCTACCGCACGCTGCTCGAGCGCATCGAGCGGGTCGACCGCAAGCTGGCCATCGCCATGCCGTGGACGGACACGCTGGACACGAGCCCCGACATGAGCCCCGAGGCCTCCGCGGCCCAGGCGCGGATGGCGGCGGCGATGCTCAGCGCGGTCGGCGGCGGCGACGGGTCGGGGCCGAAGTCGCCGACGGGCACGGGCTCGTCGTGGCGGCCGGAGACCTTCGACGCGTACGCGACGAAGCGCGCGGCGGCGATGAACCTGGACTTGACGAAGCAGTCCAACGTCGACGCGATCGAGCACGAGTACCTGGAGAAGATGCTCGATACCGGCATGAACAACGCCGCGTGGGCCGAGGTGCTGCCGCTCGCCGAGCGCGCGCTGAAGAAGAACGCGAAGAACCCGCAGGCGTTTGCGGCGTCTTCGCTGGCCCGCTGGCACCTGCGCCCCGGCGAGCGGACCCAGATCTTCGACGAGGTCGCCACCGCCTCCAACGACTTCCGCAAGTCGTCGCTCGTGCAGCACGCGTTCGCCGAGATCGCCTACCAGCAGGGCAGCATCGAGGCGTTCAACCTGGCGCTGCGCCGGTTCAGTGAGTCGGTGCCGTCGTCGGATCGACGGCTGCGGATCCTGCGTGACCGCAAGCACCAGCTGCAGACGGTGCTGAAGCCGAACCCGGTGCTAGCGGTGGGCGCGTTCCTGCTGTCGGCGGTGGTGATCTACGGCGTCTCCTTAACCCTCGGCGGCGCCGCCGAGCCCATCCACCACCCTCTCGATGGCAAGTGGATGACGCGGCACGCGCTGCTGCTCGTCGTCTCCATCGCCATGTTGGCGGCGGGCGCGGTCGGCGGCGGCCACAAGCTGCTCAGCGTGTTCAAGTCGGTGAGCATCGGCGACTCGGTGCTCGCCTTCGGCGCCCACGCGGTGCTGGCCATCGTCGGCGTCTACTACTTCGGTCAGCCCGACCCGCCGGCGGTGTTCATCCTGCCGCTGGCGCTGGTCACCGTGTTCACCCACGTGTTCATCGAGCGCCTGTTCTTCAACGCCGCGCTGCAGGAGTCGCTGGCCGTCGACGACAACGGTCGGCTCGGGTTGATCCTGAGCCCGATCCTCTACGGCTTGTTCAAGCTGTCCTACGTCGACGCGTGGACGTTGAACCCGATGAACCAGCTCAGCTGGATCGCGATCACGACGCTGTTCGTGGGCGTTCCCTGCGCGGTGCTTTGGCATCGGTCGCGGTCGATCTGGTCGGCGGTGGCGTGGCAGATGGGCGGCGCCGCCGTCGAGATCATCTTCCTCGGCCACTAGTCGACTTGCGTTCCTTTCGTGCCGCCGGCGGTCCGCCGGCGGCTTCTTCTTTTCGGCGCCTTCCTTCGGTCGGCTTTCTTCGTTCGCCTTCCGTTGTTCGCCTCCCTTCGTTCGGCTTTCTTCGTTCGCCTTCCTTCGTTCGCCTCCCTTCGTTCGGCTTTCTTCGTTCGGCTTTCTTCGTTCGCCTTCCTTCGTTCGCCTTCCATCGTTCGCCTTCCTTCGTTTGATTGCGCTCGGGCCCCGGCTGCGCCTCGCTGTCGGCGCTCTCTTCTTCGGCGGGTGCGGTCTGCCGGCGTCGTCGCTCGACGAGCTTTCGCCTTCGGCGCGACGTGGGGAGACGCGGGTCCGTCTCCCCTGGACCCCTCGGGCTTTGACGGAGCGCCTGCGTACCAAAGCGACCCGTGCCCCGCCGCCGATCGTCATCGCAAGGGCGTTGCCCCCGGCTGCGGCGCGCGGGTCGCTTCGGCTGTCCGCGGCTTGGTCGCGACAGCGGCGCGTGGCGCCCGCCGCGACGGCGACATCGGGGTGCCGTCGACGTCAGGGAGCCCCTGACCCAGAATCGGGAGAGGGGCAGCGGCGCAGCCGCGGGGTGAGGACCGTCG
Organism: Deltaproteobacteria bacterium; assembly: GCA_016874845.1. GTDB lineage: Bacteria > Myxococcota > UBA727 > UBA727 > VGSZ01 > VGSZ01. The sequence goes on along the minus strand of VGSZ01000256.1, from coordinate 273 downwards.
CATCGCGCGCGCCGCGACGTCGACAGCGGCGTGAGGTCAACGTCAGGGAGCCCCTCGCCCAGAATCAGGAGAGGGGCAGCGGCGCCGCCGCGGGGTGAGGATCTTCAGGGAGGCGGAAGGCCGCTGCCCGTGCCCCCGCCCGTGCCCCCGCCCGTGCCGCCGTCCGTGCCCCCGCCCGTGCCGCCGCCCGTGCCGCCGTCCGTGCCCCCGCCCGTGCCGCCGCCCGTGCCGCCGCCCGTGCCTGTGCCGCCCGTGCCTGTGCCGCCCGTGCCT
>VGSZ01000255.1 GCA_016874845.1 Deltaproteobacteria bacterium | reverse complement strand
ACGACAAAGGCGCTGCAGCGGCCCGCGAGCAGGGCGACGAACTCGCGCGTGCGCTGGGTGAGCGGGCCGTACAGGTCCTTCAGCAAGAGCAGCAGCTCGCCGAGCTCTTCGAGCAGGTCCGGCCCGGTGAACTTCGCGATCACGCTCTGCGCCCGGCCCGTGGCGCCGTCGAGGAAGCGCGACGCGAGCGACGCCTCGCGCTCACCGGGAGCCTTGTGGGCGAGCAGGCGGAACGCGTCGTTGTCGAGCACGCCGAGGATGCGCTGCGGGGCATCGAGGAAGTCGAGGGCGTTCTGTGTCGGCGGCGTGTCGAGGACGACGAGGTCCCAGTCGCCCGACGACGCCAGATGGTTCAGGTGCTCGCAGGCGATGAATTCGTGGGCGCCCGGCAGCTCGGTGGACAGCACCCGGTAGAAGCGATTGACGAGGATCTTCTCGGCGCTCGCCCGGTCGGGCGCCGTGCGGAAGAGCATGTCGTCCCAGCCCGCCTTCAGGTCGAGCATCATCGCCGACAGGGGCGCCGGTCCCGAGGACGACGACGACGACGATGAGACCGGGTCGAGCGCGTCGACGGGCCCGAGCCGCGCCCGCGCCGCGCGCACCAGCGCGGCGTCGACGGGCTGGGGGCGATGCAGCAGGGTGTCGAGGCCGAGCGCGTTGGCCAGGCGACGCGCCGGGTCGATCGTGATCACCAGCGTCTTTCGGCCCATGGCCGCGGCGACGAGCCCCAGCGACGCCGCCGTCGTCGTCTTGCCGACGCCGCCGGAGCCGACGCAGACGACGATCTGCCGCGCGCCGGTCAGGCGACGGAGTGCGAAGCGGGCGTCGTCGTCGTGGCGCATGACGGTCCTCGAAGATGGTCTACGTGAGGCCGCCGAGCAGGCGCGCGGCGCGCGCGACGTGGTCGGGGCCGAGGGGGCTGTCCTGCAGGTGCGGCACGTCGACGACCGGGTGGCCGCAGTCGAGCAGCCGCGCGCGCTGCGCGGCCTCGAGGTCTTCGCGCGCGAGCCGGCGCCGGCCGACGGCGACGACGGCGTCGAGGTCCGACGAGGACCCAGCCCCGGCGCCTTGGACGCGGCCGAAAGCCGCGCGCGCCCGGGCGTCGAACAGCCGCGGCAGCGTCGCGTTGACGATGACGTTGCCGACGTGGACGGTCTGCTCCTCGCGCAGCCGCGCGAGCAGCTCGAGGGTCTCGTTCACCGGGAGCTCCTCGGGCAGCGCGACCAGGTGGGCCACCGACCGCGCCGGGTCGGCGAAGAGCGCTGCCATCTGCCGCGTCTTGTCGACCATCGGACCCACGTGCAGCGTCTCGGTGATCACGCGCGCGATGGCGAAGAGCTTCAGCGCGTGCCCCGTCGATGGACAGTCGATGACGACGCGGTCGAAGCGCCGACGGGCGCCGTCGTCGTGCGTCTCCTCGGCGTGGAACCACAGCTTGCCCATCATCACGAGCTCGTCGAGCGACGGCACGAACCGCAGGAACGTCTTTGTCACCCGGTTCTCGAACACGGCCTTGTAGAGGGCCTCGACCTTCAGCGTCATGAGCGCGTACTCGCGCATCGCCTGCGCTGGCTGCAGGTTCACCACCGACAGCTGCGGCGTGACGTCGCGCAGGTCTTCGTCGACAGGGCTGATGCCAAGCAGCGCGGCGTGGCTGTCGCGCGCGTGCACCTGAGCCAGCAGCACACGGTCCCCGGCGTCGACGAAGCGCCGCGCCAACGCGCAGGCGACAAACGACTTGCCGACACCGCCCTTGCCGGTGACGAAGTGGACCTGGCGCGGCGTACGGCCCGACACAACCCACGAGGTAGCAAGCCGCGCCACCGCCGTCGACGTCGGCGCCGCGCCCGGTCCTCGCTTGTCCCGCGCCGCCGGTTGGGTCATTCCCACGTCGGCGACGCCGCGGCGACGCCACCCCCCAGTGCGGCACGGCGACGCGCCGCGAGCGACGGAGGCCTCGATGGCAAGCGAGCACAACGCAGTGAAGACAATCCTCTCGCTCGGCGAGGAAGCCATGGCCGACGTGGTGAAGCAGCTGCTCGCCCACGATGGCTTCGTGACCGCCATGCAGAAGGCCGTCGTCGGCGGCATCTCGGCCAAGCGCAACATCGACAAGGGGCTCAGCGGCGTGCTTGGTCTGGTGAACATCCCCACCATCGACGACGTCGACAAGGTCCGCGTGCGCCTGATCGAGGTCGAGGAGCTCGTCGCCGAGCTGACCACCCGGCTCGAGAAGATCAACGACAAGCTCGACGCGGACGACTGAAGAGCGTCCGCACGCTCTGCGGGCTCGACCCCGGGCCGGACCGGGCCGGGCTCTCGGGCCGCGCTCACTGGCCAGCGGCAGCTCAGGTCGTCGTCGCTGGCACCACGGCCGGAGCGCCGGCGCTGTCGTGCAGCCCCTCGCGGTCGAGGTGCAGCCGCCGCGGCATGCGCTCGGCCAGGCGCGGGTTGTGCGTGACGACCACGGCGGTGATCCCCCGCTCGCGGTTCAGCCGCTCGATGACCTCGTGGATACCGCGCCCGGTGGTCTCGTCCAGGTTGCCGGTGGGCTCGTCGGCCAGCAGGATCCGCGGCTCGTTCATCAGCGCTCGCGCCAGCGCCACACGCTGCTGCTCGCCCCCCGACAGCTCGCCGGGGCGGTGCTCGACGCGCTGGCCGAGCCCGACCTCGCCGAGCAGCGACCGCGCGCGGGCCTCGACCTCGTCGACCGGCCGGCGGGCGACGCGCCCGGGCATCATCACGTTCTCGAGGGCGGTGAACTCGGGCAGCAGGTGGTGGAACTGGAAGACGAAGCCGATGCGCTCGTTGCGGAACCGGGCGATGGCGGCGGGCGTCTGCTTCCACACGTCGACGCCGTCCATGACGACGTCGCCCGCGCTGGGCGTATCCAGCGTGCCGAGCACGTGCAGGAGCGTCGACTTGCCGGCGCCCGACGGCCCTGTCAGTGACACGAGCTCGCCGGCGGCGATGGCCACGTCGACGCCCTTCAGCACCGCGATCTTCTGGCCGTGCAGCCAATAATGCTTCGTCAGTCCGCGGACTTCGATGGACATCATGGCGCGCGCCCCCGTCCGAGGATGATTGACGAGCTATTCATAGCGGAGCCCCTCGACGGGCTTCAGGCGCGCCGCCAGCAGGGCGGGGTAGATCGTTGCCAGGTACGACAGACCCAGCGCCGCGATGCCGACCAGTGCGATCTCGATAGGCTCCACGTGGACGGGTAGATTTGTGATGTAATAGACATCAGGATCGAGGCCGATGCCAAAGGTCTTGATCATCCAACAGACGCCTATGCCGCCAGCGATGCCGACCACCGTGCCGAGCCCGCCGACGGTGATCCCGTAGGTCACGAAGATCTTCATGATCGACGTGTCGGTGGCCCCCATCGTCTTCAGGATCGAGATCTCCTTCGACTTCTCGATGACGAACACGATGACCACGGCGGCGATCAGGAAGCTCGCGACGATCACGATGAAGTTCAGGATGATGAACATCGCGATCTTCTCGAGCTTGAGCGCCGAGAAGAGGTTGCGATTCATCTCCATCCAGTCCTTCGTGCGGTATGGGTAGCCCTTCAGCGTCCGCATGATGTCGCGCGCCACCGCCTGCACGTTGTCGACGTCCTCGAGCTTGTACTCGACACCGGTGGCGGCCCCCTTCAGGCTGAAGAAGTCCTGCGCCTCGCGCAGGTCGATGTAGACGAACTTCGAGTCGTACTCGTACATGCCCGAGTAGAAGACCGCGGCGACGCGGAACGCCCGCGCCTTGGGCACCGGCCCGGTCGGCCCAAGCTCGCCGATGGGGCTGACGACGTTCATGACGTCGCCGACGAAGACCTTCAGGTTCTTCGCCATCTCGATGCCGATCACGATGCCCGGCAGCGGCTTGTCGATGCCCAGCGCCGGGACCGAACCAATGCCGCCGGCGGCGCGGGCTATGGCGTCGTCGAGCGCGGCGTCGGGCTTCGTGGGCAGGGCGCCCTGACCCGTCCTGGGCGTCGGCGGCGCGGTCCCCGGCGCCGACGCAGCCCCGCCGGGTGCCTCGGTAGCCCCGCCTGGCGACGGAAGCGGGCGGGGTACCGGGATCTGCTCGGGCGTTGCCAGGTGCGACAGCTCGCCCTTCTCGACGTTCTTGCGCAGGTCGGTGACGCCGTCGATGGTCGCCGTGTCGATGCCCTTCAGGAGCGCGCCGGTCAAGTTCGACTCCGACGACACCATGACCTCGTTCAGCACGAACGGCGACGCGCCGACGACGCCTGCGATGGCTGACGTCTGCCGGGCGACGTCGTCGTACTCGGTGAAGTCTGAGCCGTACTTGAGCACCAGCAGGTGGGCGTTGGCGCCGAAGATCTTGCTGCGCAGGTCGGTGGAGAAGCCGTTCATCACGCTCATCACGACGACCATCGCCATCGTGCCGACGGCGACAGCCAGCACCGAGATGACCGTGATGGTCCCGACGACGTCGCCGCCCTTGCCCATGAGGAAGCGGCGGCCGATGAAGCCCTCGTAGCCCCAGCCGAAGTCGAGCTCACCGTCGCCGCAGAACAGGAAGCCGAAGCTGCCGCCGACGACGACAGCGAGGCCGAGGATCAACAGCGCCGTCAGCAGGATCACGGCGAAGTAGGCCGCCGCCGTCCCGTAGGTGAACAGCGACTGCGCCGGCGCGGCGAACACGACCGGCAGCAGCGAGTACAGCGCCGTCACCCAGAGGCCCTCGAGGAACGCGACACGCCGCGCGAGCAGCGCCATGATGAAGCCGGCGACAAGGCCGCCCACGACGAGAGACGCCGCCAGCGCCGTCTGCACCGGCTCGCCCGACAGCCCGAACCCACGCGTCGCCACGCCCCAGCTGACGGCGGTAGCGAAGACGGCGACCACGAACCCGGCGACGATGGCCAGCGGCCACAGGCCGCCTTCGCCGCCGCGCTTGAACATGCCGCCGCCGCGCGCCCTGACGTCGGGCGGGCAGCGCACCTCAGCGACGACGACGAGCGCCGGGGCCGCCAACGGCGATAACGGTGGGAAGGCTGCGGCCACCGCGAGCCCGAGGGGCAACGACGCGACGAGCGCGGCGCGCGCGGCGGTGAAGCCGAGGGCGAGCAGCCAGGCGACGCCGGCGACGCCGAGCGCTGCGGCTTGTTGTACGCCGGCGAACGAGGGCTCCATCAGGACTCCAGCGTGAAAGACGCGGTCACGGCGCCTGGCGACGCAGCTGCGGGAACAGGATGACGTCGCGGATCGACGTCTGCTGCGTCAACACCATCACCAGCCGATCGATGCCGATCCCGAGCCCTGCCGTCGGTGGCATGCCGACCTCCAGGGCGCGGCAGAAGTCCTCGTCGAGAGCGTGGGCCTCTTCGTCGCCGCGCTCGCGCTCGCGCAGCTGGGCTTCGAACCGACGGCGCTGGTCGACGGGATCGTTCAGCTCGGAGAAGGCGTTGGCCAGCTCCATGCCGGCCATGATCAGCTCGAAGCGATCGGTGACGGCGGGGTCGCCGTCGCGCTTGCGGGCCAGCGGGCTGACGCTGACGGGGAAGTCGGTGATAAAGGTCGGGTTGGACAGCGTGCGTTCGACCTCGAAGTCGAACACCGCGTACAGCAACGACAGGGCGATGTTCTTGCGCCGGGCGCGCTGCACGTCGACGCGCGGCCGCATCGTCTCGCCGTTGTCGTCCTTGCATATCCCGTCGGCGGTGCGCACCGGCACCTTCACCGGGCGGGTCAGCTCATCGTCGATCCCCGGCGAAGCGAGCAGGTCATCGACGTTCTTGCCGAGGCGCGCGAAGAAGTCGGCACCGCCGGCCTTCCAGGCGGCCTTCGCCCGCTGCACGAGCGGCTCGGGGCCGGCGGCGAGCCCGGGGATCACCCGCTCGGCCTCGTCGTTGGCGAGCTCGCGAAGGCAGATGTACAGCGGCTCATCGGGGGTCGCGGTGTGGCCGAAGACGATGCCGAGCGCGCGCTGCACCGAGGCGAGGTCGCGCAGGTCGTCCTCCAGCTTCAGGTGTTCGCCCACCAGGGTCGCGATGGGGGCGCGCCGCCATGGGCGCTGGAAGTCGACGGTGCGCTCGCCGTACTGCAGCGAGTGGTCCGCGTGCAGCTCGTCGACGAGCTGGGTCACCAGCTCCTCGGTCAGGTCCATCAGATCGTGGTACGTCGCGTACGCTTGGTACACCTCGACGGAGGTGAACTCGGGGTTGTGGCGGGAGCTCACGCCCTCGTTGCGGAACTGGCGCCCGATCTCGTAGACGCGCTCGAGCCCGCCGACGACCAGGCGCTTCAAGTGCAGCTCGGGGGCGATGCGCAGGTAAAGGTCGGCGTCGAGCGCGTTGTGGTGTGTGACGAACGGCTTCGCCGACGCGCCGCCGGGGAGATCCTGCAGCACCGGCGTGTCGACCTCGACGAAGCCGCGATCGTCAAGGAAGCGGCGGATGCCGCGCACGATGTGCGCCCGTCGTCGGAACACGTGGCGTACGTCGGGGTTCATCACCAGATCGACGTACCGGTGGCGGTAGCGCTGCTCGACGTCGGCGAGGCCATGGAACTTGTCGGGCAGCGGGCGAACCGCCTTCGTGAGGATGCGGAAGCCGTCGGCCGCGACCGACAGCTCGCCGACGCGCGTACGCATCGGGGTGCCGGCGACGCCGATGAAGTCACCCAGATCGGTGAGCTTCAGCAGCCCGTACGCCGCCTCGCGGACGCGGTCCTGCTTCACATAGATCTGCAGATCGCGCCCCGAGGCGTCACGCAGCGTCAGGAAGCTGGCCTTGCCCATCTGGCGCATGGTCATCACGCGCCCAGCGACGGTGTGCACCGCGGTGATCTGCTCCAGCGCCGTCGCGTCGTAGCCGCCGTAGCGGGCGTGGAACTCGGCGCAGCCCAACTCGGGGCGGAAGTCGTTGGCGTAGGGCTCGAAGCCGGCGGCGCGCAGCTTCTCGACCTTGTCGATGCGCACCTGCACGAGCCGGTGCACGTCGTCGGCGGACTCGGTGGCCTGGGGGTTCTCGGCAGGGTTCTCGTTCGCCACGACACACCTCGACATGGAAAGATCGGGACACAACCATCGACGCGCCGGGCCTGCGCCGCGGCGGCTCGCGCCACGATGGCCCCGCGCGCCGGCCGGCCCGCGCTGCGACACGCGGGCCGGTCACCGTCGACGGCGCTGACCCCACTGACGACGGCGGACTGCGCCACGACGACGACGGCGTGTCAACCGCCGGCGC
>VGSZ01000254.1 GCA_016874845.1 Deltaproteobacteria bacterium | reverse complement strand
GACACGGGCGACGCGGGCGACGCGGGCGACACGGGCGACGCCGCCGTCCGGGTGGCGACGGCGGTGGCGGCGAGCGCGGCGGTGCGGCAGAAGCTTCGTCTGGTGAGTGCCAACGCGGACCCCTTCGATGGCGAGCCTACGCCGCCCCGGCCAGCGACGGCGGCGGCGGCGCACCCCGACGCGCCCGCCGCCGACGCGCCCGCCGCCGACGCGCCCGCCGCCGACGCGCCGTCGACACCGACGCTCCGCTGGCTCGCGCGACTGTTGCCGGTGTTCAGCCTGCTGACGGCGACGGCGACGGCGGTGTGGATGGAGCGCGACGCGGCGCGCGCGTCGCTCGTCGGTGGCGTCGCACTGCTCGGCTGGCTCGTTGTGCTGGTGGCGGCGGTGATCGTGCGGCGCATCGACGCACGCGAGGCCAGCGGCGACGTCGGCCGACGTCACCGCGCCGCCCGCTTCATCGCGCTCCTCGTGTCGCAGACGGCGCTGCAGCAGGCCTTGATATTTCCGCTGCCCTTCGTGGCGCGGGCGACGCTCTCGGCGAGCGGCGGCCTGCCCGCTGGCGTCCACCTGCCGTTCCTCGGCGCCTATGCCCTCGCCCTCTTCGCCGTTGGCTGGGATCCGGCGTGGGCCGCCGTCGTGCGCCGGCCGGGCCCGGTGATGGGGGTGCAGGCCTTCGCCGCCTTCACCGCCCTGATTGTCGCCCTGCCGATGCTCGGCGTCGACAACTCCACCAGCACGCGCGTCGCCGGCGGCGTCGTCGGCGTGGCCGTGCTGGCCGGCGCGCTGCTCGCCGGACTACGCCACGGCGTCCGCGGCGGCGGCCGCGTCACCGCGGGCCTCGTCGCCGTCGTCGTCGCGCTGTGGGCCGCGCTGTCGGCGACGTGGGGCGCGCGCTTCGTGCCCGCCGCGCCGCTGGCGCTCGGCACGGCGACGTTCGCCGTCGACGTCGTGGAGCGCGAGCCCGTGGGCGCCGCGACATCGTTCATCGCCCCCGCGACGCTGTGGTGCCACAGCGCGATCCGCGCGCCGTTGGGCCTGCATGACCAGCTGTTGCACGTGTGGCGACGCGACGGACACCCCGTCGCCCGCGTGCCGCTGGACATCGCCGGTGGCGCGCGCGCCGGCGGCTTTCGCACCTGGTCGCGCGTTCGCCAGCCCGGGCCCGGCCAGTGGGAGTGCCGCGTCGAGACCGCCATCGGCCAGCAGATCGGCGCGGTGCGCGCCGTCGTCCTCGACGCGACGGCGCCGCCTTCGCGCCCCCTACGCACGCCCGCGGACGGCGGCTAGCCGGATGCTGAAAAACGCAGAGCGTTCTTCAGCACCCTGCTAGCGTGATGGCCATGTCCGCGCCCGTGCTGCGTCCGGTGTGTGCTCCTCTCCTCGTCGCGCTGCTCACCGCGGTGTGCGCCTCGTCGACGCTCGCCGCGCCGCCCGAGACGACGCCCGCGTCGGCAGCGCTCAGGCCGGCAGCACCTGTCGACACCAGCGTCACCACCGGCGCGAACGACTTCGTCGACGACCTGTTGACCGGCGCGTGGCTCGACCCCGCCGATCCGTTCTGGGCGCCCCGTCGGGGCGAGCGGCTCGAGCTGGCGTTGTTCGTCGGCGGCGAGGGCGCCTCGAGCGGAGTGGTGCCCGACCGTCTGCCCACGCTGGGCGGCCTCAACGTCGACACCGCGCTGCGCTACTACCCCGTCGACCGCCTTGCCGTCGTGCTCGGCGGGCGCATGTACCTCGGCCTCGACGGCGTGCCCGCGCCCGGCACGACGGCGGCGACGGTGCTGTCGGCCACCACCGGCGTCCGCTACGACCTCGTGCGCGAGAACCGCTTCTCGCTGTTGTGGGACCTGTACTCAGGCCCAAGCCTCTACCTGTTCTCCGACCTCGCCACCGCCGCCGACGACGCGCTGACGGCGAAGGCGCTGCGCTATTCGATCGGCGGCGAGATGGGCACGGCGCTGGCCCTGCGCTACTCGCTGGGCCCGTTCACCGGCGAGCTGCGGGGCCTGTTCGGCGGACGCGCCGGCTCGGCGGTGAGCTCCTTCCGGCGCGAGGACGACGGCGCTGTCGTGTCCGGACCGTTCTCGTCGCTCTACACCGGCGTCGACGTCGGCGTGACCTGGTCGGGCTAGGTGCCCCGTCATCGCCCGCCCCGTGGCGCCGCGCCGTCGCCGTCGTACCCCGGAGCGACGAAGGCGCCGTCGTCAGCGGCCGCCCTCGCTGCGGCGCGGGTCGCCGAGGCGCAGCGCCTGATCTTGCGCGCCCTCGCCCACCGCGTCGACGAAGGCCGCTTCGGCGCCGACGACGCCGTCGACATCGCGCTGGTACAGCTCGGCCGGCCGGGCGGCCCGCGGCTGTCCGACGCGCAGAAGCACGCGCTGCGCCGGGGGCTCGCGCTGCTGGCGCGCTCGTTGTCGCCGCCGACACCGCGGGCCCTGCACACCTTCGCCCACGACGCCGCGCAGCTTGCGTGGACCGCCGAGAGGCCCGCCCGCTCACCGGGCGCCACGCTGCGGGACATCGCCCACAGCCCCGACACGAGCCAAATCGCCCGCGCCGCGGTGTACGCCGAGCTGCTGCACGCCCGCGACGACGACGACCTCGTACGCCGCGCCGTGCGCCGCGCCGTGCTCGAACGTCGCCGCGCCCTGCCCGGCGTGCCCGTGCCGCTGGCCTCCGGCGACCCGCTGCGCAACCTGCTCGATCTGCCCGCCGCCGGACGCCTGCGCCTGCCCCGCCCCGACGTGCGCGGCACCATCGCCCGCATCGCCGCCAACGACCCCGCGTTCGGCGACACGCTGCGCAAGGCAGCGCGGTTCGCCCGCCACGTGCTCGAGCCCGCCCTCGGCGAAGAGCTCTGGCTCCTGTGCCGCCCCGTGGGCTTCGTCGACCGCGCCGAGACCCGCGTGCTCGTCGCTGCCGAGAGCTCGCTGGGCGCGCAGGAGATGCAGCTGCGGGCGCGCGAGCTTGTCTACCGCCTGAGGCAGGTCGACGGCTTCGCCGCGGTCGACGCGGTCCGCGTCGTCGTGGATCCGCTCGCGTACAAGGGGCTGACGCCCGGGGCCGCAACAACGACGACGACGAGCAAGGCGACGCGTTCGACGCTGCGACCGGGCCGTTGAACGACCGACGTCGTCGCCCGAGGGCGCGCAGCGCGTACGGGTCCGTCGCTCCTTCGCGCGCCCGGCGTCCGCCCCGAGCCTCCGCCCCGAGCCTCCGCCCCGAGCCTCCGCCCCGAGCCTCCGCCCCGAGCCTCCGCCCCGGGGCCTGCTGCGCGCGCGCGGGCGGCGTGCTACGATGTCCGTCGACGACGTGGTCGTCACGGAGGTACGCGCGGCCCAATGCTCTGAACCGTTCCTCGATACAGGGAGCCGCTCCATGCGGGTTTGTGCAAGCCGACCAACGCAGTCGGAAGCCTTCCCCCGTATGCTTGGCACCCACCTGGCCAAACCAGGTTCGAGTACGCCGCGTGGCCCTCCGGTTTTTCTCCTTTGAACCCTCGTCCCCGCCGCGCATCGTCGCGAGCGGGCCTCGTTTCGCCGACGACGGCGCCCGGCGATGAGCGGCCTCGTCGACCAGAAGCGCGCGCTGCGGGCGACGCTGCGGGCCCGGCTCGCGGCGCTGCCGGCGCCGGCGTTTCACGACGCCGGCGTCGTCGTCGCCGCCCACCTCGTACCGCTGCTGCCCGCCCGCGGCGTCGTCGCCGCCTTCGCGTCGCGCGCCGGCGAGCTCGACACCACGCCGCTGCTCGCGCTGGCCCGCGCCCGCGGGCTGCAGGTCGCCCTGCCCCGCATCGACGGCGACGCGCTTGGCTTCGTCATCGTCGACGATGACGCGGCCCTGCCCCGCGACCGCTGGGGCATCCCCGCGCCCGATCCGCGCGCGCCGACCATCGACGTCGGCTCCTGCGGCCTCGTCGTCGTCCCCGGCCTCGCCTTCGACGACGCGGGCGGCCGCCTCGGTTACGGGCGGGGCTACTACGATCGCGCGCTCGCCGGCGCCGACATCCTCGACCGCGCGGTGGGGGTCTCGCTCGACGAGCAGCGGGTCGGGCGCCTGCCGATGGCTGCTCACGACGTGCGGCTGCGCCGGCTGTGCACGCCGGCGCGGGGCGTGTTCGACACGCCAGCGTCGGCACGGCCTCCCGTCGTCGACGAATGACAAAGCGCGCACGGCGCGGTAGCGGGGGCGCCGCTCGCTTCTCTCCCCGGAGTCGTTGCCATGGCGTTTCTCCCCGTCGACGAACAGCTCGAGGTCATCCTGCGCGGCGCCGTCGACGTCGAGGTGCAGGGCGAGCTGAGGAGGAAGCTCGAGAAATCCCGCGCCGAGAACAAGCCGCTGTCGGTCAAGCTCGGCGCCGACCCCACGAGCCCCGACCTGCACCTCGGGCACACCGTCGTGCTGCACAAGCTGCGGCAGTTCCAGGATTTCGGCCACCGCGTCGTCTTCCTGATTGGTGACTTCACCGCACGCATCGGCGACCCGACGGGCAAGAACGCGACGCGCCCGCCACTGACCACCGACGAGATCGTCGCCAACGCGTCGACGTACAAGCGCCAAGTCTTCAAGATCCTCGACGAGAGCAAGACCGAGATCCGCTTCAACTCCGAGTGGCTCGGCAAGCTGAACTTCGACGACGTCATCCGGCTGGCGGCGAAGTACTCGGTGGCGCGCATGATCGAGCGCGACGACTTCGCCAAGCGCCTGGCCGAGCAGCGCCCCATCTCGCTCCACGAGCTGTTCTACCCACTGGCGCAGGGCTACGACTCGGTGGCGCTGCAGTCCGACGTCGAGCTCGGCGGCACTGACCAGAAATTCAACCTGCTCGTCGGCCGTGACCTCATGCGCTCCTACGGGCAGGAGCCGCAGTGCATCCTGACGATGCCCATTCTCGAGGGCATCGACGCCCGCGAGGAAGACGGCCAGGTCGTGGGTGCCAAGATGTCGAAGTCGCTCGGCAACACCATCGGCGTCGACGACGAGCCGGGCACGATGTTCGGCAAGGTCATGAGCGTCTGCGACGGCCTGATGTGGCGCATGTACACGCTGCTGTCGAACAAGACGGCCACCGAGCTCGACGCGCTGAAGCAGGGGCACCCCAAGGTGGCCAAGGTCGAGCTCGCCCGCGAGCTGGTCGCTCGCTACCACGGCGGCGCCGCCGCCGCCGGCGAGGTGCAGAGCTTCGAGCGCCTGCACAGCCGCGAGGGCAAGGCCGATGTCCCCGACGATGCCCCGGTCTTCACGCTGGCGACCGGCAAGCCCGTCGCCGTCGTCGACGCGCTGGCCGAGACCCATCTGTGCGAGAGCAAGACCAAGGCGCGCGCGCTGGTGGCCCAGGGCGGCCTGTTCGTGAACGGCGAGCGCGTGCAGGACGTGAAATTCGAGCTCGCGCCGGGCACCCACGCCGTGCGCGTCGGCAAGAAGGCGTGGGCGCGCATCACCGTCGCCTGAGCGGCACGGCGACGGCGCCTGCCGGACAACAACAACGACGACGATGACGCGAGCACGGTGGCGCCGGGGGCGGCAGCGTCGGCGGTGCTATCGTGCTGGTCGAGGTGCACGATGGCCAAGGGTCCGGCGTATCGGCTGCAGGTCCTCTTCGAGATGCGCGAGAAGGCCAAGAAGGAGGCCGAGGAGCAGTACGCCGAGAAGAAGAAGCTCGTCGTCATCGAGCAGAAGAAGCTCGACGACATGAAGCTGACGCTGCAGGACATGATCCACAAGCGTCAGGACAAGAAGTCGGAGTACGTCGAGCGCACGCGGCGCGGCGAGTACACCATCGCCCAGATGCAGGCCAACGATCGCCACATCGAGAAGTTGAAGCAGGCCGAGGCGGCCTTCCAGGTCGAGATCGACCGACAGCAGGAGCGCGTCGTCGAGGCCGAGCGCGTCGCCGACGAGGCGATGCAGGTGGTCGTCAAGGCGACGCAGGACTTCAAGGCGCTCGAGAAGCACAAGGACAAGTGGCAGAAGAAGGTGCACCGCGAGGCGATGGCCAAAGAAGAAGACGCCGTCGAGGACATCGCCCAGGCGCAGTACTTCCAGCGGTTGCTCGAGCAGCTCGGCGAGGGCTGACGACGCAGGCGACGCCCGCTGCGCACGCGAGACGGACGAGACGAACGAGATGAACGGCGCGAAGGGAGCGAGCCATGGCGGGTCCAGGCAAGGTCGTCGTCGAGATCGGCAAGGCGCTTGGCAAGGCGGTGATCGCCGGCCTCGGGCTCGAGCTTGCCCGAGTCGCCACGAAGGCCGTGAAGTCCCGCTTCGGCGCCGCCGCCGACCGCGACGATGATGACAGCGACGACGCGCCAAAGGCCGCCCCGGCACGCGACACCGCCGACGACGTCGCCACCCTGCGGCGCGAGAACGCCGCGCTGCGCGCCGAGCTCGACGCCCTGCGAAGTCGCCGCGACGGGTAACCGCCCAACGACGGTCCACGAACGAGAACGAGCGCCCGCCGACGCGGTCGTGGCATCGTCGGCAGCAGAGGTCCGTCATGGCCCGGGCGCACAAGCCCATCACCGTCGACAGCCTGCCGGATGAGGTCCGCTTCCTGCTGAAGACCCCTCCTGCGCGACGACGTCTTCACCGACGAGGTCAAGGTCGCCGATGCCGAGAAGCTGCTCGACAACTCGCTGTCGGTGGGCTTCGCCAAGCACTGCACGTTCCTGAAGCGCCACGGCCTCCACGACATCGACCGCGCCAAAAACACCATCGTCGTGCTCGCGCGCGAGCGCGCGTATGCTGAGGGCGCCGCCGACGCGGCACTGCCGCAGGCCCTCGCCACGCACTTTGCCGCGCGGCTGCCGTCGTCGTCGCCGGGCGCCGGCGCCGGCATGGCGATCGGCGCGGTGCTTGGCGGTGGCCTTGGCGCCGGGCTGGGCGGTGGCCTTGGTGCCGGGCTCGGCGCTGCCGGCGGGTCGGCGCCGCTGACGTCGACGACGACAGCAGGCAGCGCGCCGCGGCCCCCGGCGCGGGCCAGCGCGCGCGGGGGAGATCTTCGCGGCGCCCGAGCGCTACCAGCGCGGCGACGTCCTCAGCCACCGCTCCCTCGGCCCGGTGCTGCTCGGCCGCGACACCACCCTCGAGCGCGACGTGGTCATCAAGGAGACCCGCCATGTCTTTGGCCTCGTCACCTGCGTCCCCCGCGACGAGCTCGTGACCCGCGTGAAGGCCGCGGTGGTGGCGCAGGCCCGCCTCGACCACCCTCACGTGCTGCGCGTCGTCGACGTGCAGTTCACCGGCGACGCGCCGGC
>VGSZ01000253.1 GCA_016874845.1 Deltaproteobacteria bacterium | reverse complement strand
GCACGCCGTCGAAAACGCCGTCGTCGACGGTCGCCGCGCGCCCGGTGGCACCGCCGGCCTCGACCGCACCCGGGCGCGCGGCCACGGGCCCGGCCGTCGCCGCGTCGATGGAGTCCTCGACGCCCGCGCATCCGGCGTCGGCGCCGCCCGCGCCAGCGTCGCGTCCGGCATCGGGGCCGGCGACGCTGGACGACGACCTGCACACGCAGCCGACGATGACGTTGACGCGACCTTACCTCGTCGGCGACCGCGACGACGGCAACGCCACGCCGGCGTTCGTGCGGCGCTTGCCGCCGGGGTTGCGGCGCCTGTGGGATGGCCCGGGGATCTTCCCGGCGTCGTTTGGCGCGGGCTTCGTCGTCTCGTTCGCGCTGCTCGCATCGCTGTCCTGGCGCGGCCCGAGCATGGAGCGCATGCTCGCAGAGGGGCGCGCTGACCAGCTGCTCGCGTCCTTGCCTGCCGAGCGCCCGACGCCGTCAGAGGCGCTGTGGCGCGGACACGCGCTTGGCTTGAAGGATCGGCACGCGGACATGCTGCGCGCCTATCAGATCGCGCTGGCGGGCGGCGCCATCGACGGCCGCGCCCTTGACAACACCATCGAGGCGCTCGGTCAGGCCCGGTCAAGGCCGCTGGCGGTGCAGCTGCTCGTCAGCTGGAACGACGATGAGCTCGACGCGCGTTTGTTGACGGTGGCCGGCCATGGCAACCACGAGCGACGGCACGGCGCCGTCGATGCGCTCAACGGGCGCGCGTCGGCGTCGCCGGAGCGCCGGCTGCGGGCCGCGGTGCTCGTCGCCGTCGCTGACGTGGTGTCGGACGTCTGCGACGAGAAGGTCGCGGGAGTCGCGGCGCTGGCCGGCTTAGCCGAGCTGCCGCGGGCCCGCAGTCACCTGCGTGAGCTGCAGGCCTGGAAAGCCGTCTACGACCAGAACACGGGCCGCGTGCTCGACGAGTGCCGCAAGCTTGACGATGAGCTCGTGCGCAAGACGGAGACGGCGCTCGGCGCCGTCGAGCGGCGATAGCGGGCCGGCGATGGCGCGCCCTTCGAAGCCGCGGTCGACGCGGGCGCGCCTTCCCAAGGACGTCGTGCTGCTGCAGCTCGCGCTGCTTTTCCAGACCGGCGAGCGACTGACCTACGACCGCATCGTCGACGAGTTCGACCTGCAGCGCCGCACGGCCGAGCGTTACGTGCGGGACCTGCGCGACGCCGGACTGCCCATCGTCGTCGTGCAGCGCGGCCGGGCGGTGGAGCTCACGCTGCACGCGCTGCGATCGCGGATGGATATCGAGGCCCTCGACGTGTCGCCGGCGGTGGCCAAGTCGCTGACGCTGCTCGTCGTCGCCGCGGCGCTCCTGCCCGCCAACCTTGGCGTGCGCGAGGCCGTCGACCGTACCGTGCGCGCGGCGCTGCGCGTACGCGGCATGAAGCTCGCGGGCGAGCTGCGCCGGCTCGAGGACGCCGTGCTCGTCCTCGAGAACGACGCCAAGGACTACACCGGCCGCGAGGAGATCTTCGAGGCGCTGTTCGACGCCGTGCTCGAGGGCCGCCTCGTCGACGTCGTCTACACGTCGCCGCGCACCGGCGCCGAGCATCGGCGGCTCTTCCCGGCGAGCATCGGCCTGTATCGTGGTGGCCTGTATGTCCTTGGCGTGGACGAGCACGACGACGGCGCGCAGGCGCGCTGGTGGGCGCTCGAGCGCTTCGACGACGTCCCGGTCACCGTTGGTGCGGCGCGCCTGGCGGCGTCGGCGCGGCTGAAGGCGCTGGCGTCGGCGCGCCGACGATGGGGGCCGGCGCGCTCCCGCGAAGAGCTCATCGTCACCCTGCGCTTCTCGCCGGCGGCGGCGCCGTTCGTGCGCGCGCGCCCGTGGCACGCCGAGGTCGACATCGACACCGACGACGACGGCGGCGTGCGGATGTCGATGCGTCTGGCCGGCGAGACGCTGATGCTCGAGAGCTGGCTGAAGAGTTGGGGCAGCGAGGTGCAGGTGCTGCGGCCGACGTGGCTGGCCGAGCGGATCGCCGATGACCTCGAGCGGGCCGCGGCCCGCCATCGCGCGGCGGCGGCGCAGTTCGAGCAACTGCTGCGCGACGAAGACTGACGACAGCCGGGCGCGCGCCCGGCCGGTCCGGGCCACGGGCGGCGCCGCGGTCGGCCACGGTGCCTTGACAGTCTGTCGACGACGCCGCAGACGGCCCCCATGACGAAGCGTGTCATCTCGACGGAAAAAGCCCCCAAGGCCATCGGCCCCTACTCGCAGGCCATCGCGGTGCAGCCCACCGAGCTGGTCTTCTGCTCCGGCCAGATCCCTCTCGATCCGGCCACGGGCCAGGTCGTCGAGGGCGGTATCGACGAGCAGACGCGGCGCGTACTCGACAACGTCGACGCCGTGCTGCAGGCCGCCGGCTGCTCGTACGGCGACATCGTCAAGACGACGATCTTCCTCGCCGACCTGTCGGACTTCGCCAAGGTCAACGAGCTGTACAGCGCGCGGTTCCCGGCGGACGCGCTGCTGCCCGCTCGCAGCACCGTGCAGGTGGCGCGCCTGCCCCGCGATGTGCGCGTCGAGCTCGAGGTCCTCGCCGCCAAGCGGTGAGGCGCTGCGCGACCCCGCACCGACGCCGGCCCGCGCGGCGCGTCGTCGGACAGGAGTGATCCATGGCGTCGAAGAAGAAAGCCACGGCGAAGAAGCCGACGGCGAAGAAGCCGATGGCGAAGAAGCCGACGGCGAAGAAGCCATTGGCGAAGAGGCCGACGGCGAAGAGGCCGACGGCGAAGAAGCCGACGGCGAAGAAGCCGACGGCGAAGAAGCCGACGGCGAAGACGCAGCAACATGACGCCCCGGAGTCAACGGCGTCGTCGTCCGCGGGACCGGCGCGGACCTTCCAGGAGGTCATCCTGCGCCTGCAGCGCTTCTGGGCGGATCGTGGCTGCATCATCGTGCAGCCCACGCGCACCGAGGTCGGCGCTGGCACCCTGAACAAGCACACGTTCCTGCGCGTGCTCGGGCCCGAGCCGTGGAACGTCGCCTACGTCGAGCCATCGTCGCGCCCCACCGACGGTCGATACGGTGAAAATCCAAATCGTCTGCAGCATTACTATCAGTTTCAGGTCATCCTGAAGCCGAGCCCGAAGAACGCGCAGGAGCTGTACCTCGACTCGCTGCGCGCCCTCGGCATCGACCCGGCGAGCTTCGACGTACGCTTCGTCGAGGACGACTGGGAGCACCCGGCGCTGGGGGCCGCCGGCCTCGGCTGGGAGGTCTGGGCGCAGGGCATGGAGGTCACGCAATTCACGTACTTCCAGCAGTGCGGTGGGCTCGAGCTGCCGCGGGTGGCGTGCGAGCTGACCTATGGCCTCGAGCGGCTGGCGATGTACCTGCAGAACGTCGAGAACGTCTACGATCTCGTGTGGGCCGAGCTGCCGAGCGGGCAGAAGATCAGCTACGGCGACGTGCACAAGCAGGACGAGCTCGAGTGGTCCCACTATAATTTCAAGCACGCGGATACTGCGGCCCTTTTTCGGGCCTTCGACGACTGCGAACGGGAGGCGAAGCGGCTGCTTGCCGTCGCCGAGCCGCACCCGCTGGTGCTGCCAGCGTACGAGAACACGCTGAAATGCAGCCACACGTTCAACGTGCTGCAGGCCCGCGGTGTGATCAGCCAGACCGAGCGCGCGGCGTACATCGCCCGCATCCGCGACCTCGCCCGCGGCTGCGCCGAGACCTACCTACAGACCCGCCAGAACAAGGGCTTCCCGATGCTTGTGGGCCCCGACCGCGCCCACTTCGTGACCGATCCGGCGGCGCCGGCGGCGGACGCTGCGGCGCCGACGGAGAACTGAGATGCAAAAGACCGCCGAGCTCCTCCTCGAGGTGGGCTGCGAAGAGCTGCCCGCCGGCTTCATCGACCCGGCGCTCGCGTGGCTCGAGGCCGAGCTGCCGCGTGCGCTCGCCGGCCACCGCGTCGCCCACGGCGCCGTCGCCGTCGACGGCACACCGCGCCGGCTGGTGGTGATCATCGACGACGTGGCCGTGACCCAGGTTGACCTCGAGGAGGTGCTGCAAGGGCCAGCGTGGTCGGTGGCCTTCTCGCCCGAGGGCCAGCTGACCGCCGCCGGCGAGGGCTGGCTGAAGAGGAACAACGTCGACGCCGCCGCGGTGTTCCGCGCCGAGGGCAAGAAGGGGCCCGTGGTCGCCGCGAAGCGGCGCGAAGCGGGACGGTCTACGGCGACGGTGCTGCCGGCGATCCTCGAGGCGCTGCTGCCAAAGATCCCTTTCAAGAAGACCATGCGATGGGGCGACCGTCACGTCACGGGCGGCCAGGTGTTCGGCCGACCGGTGCAGTGGCTGCTGGCGCTCTTCGACGACCGCCCGCTGTCGATCCGCTTCGCTGACGTTGTCTCGGGCAGCACCACGCGCGGGCACCGCTATCACGCCCCGCACCCGGTGACGGTGACGTCGGTGGCGTCGTACTTCGCCGCGCTCGACGACGGCGAGGTCGTGCTGTCGCGCAAGGCGCGCGCTGCGCGCATCGTCGACGAGGCCAACCGCCTGACCGCGTCCATCGGCGGCCGCCTCGTCGACGACCCCGCGCTGGTCGAGCTGGTGAAGAACCTCGTCGAGAAGCCGTTTCCGCTGCTCGGCCGGTTCGACCCGCAGTTTCTCGCCGTGCCGCGCGAGCTGCTCATCTCGGAGGCGCGCGAGCACCAGAAGTACTTCATGGTCGTCGACGACAAGACCGGGCAGGATCTGCAGCCGGCGTTCGTCGTCGTCGCCGGCTCCGACAGCGCCGACAAGGCGTCGCTGGCCGCCGGCAATGCCCGAGTACTGCGTGCCCGCTTCGAGGACGGCGCGTTCTATTTTCGCACCGACAGCGAGCGCACCCTGTACTCGCGCGTCGCCGACCTCGACAAGCTGGTCTTCCACAAGGAGCTCGGCCACTACGGCGAGAAGGCGCGCCGCTTGCGCGACGTCGCCATCGCGCTGGTCGATCGTCTGTCGGCCGGCCTGCGCGCCGCCGGCGTCGACGTCACCCGCGTCGGCGCCGACGCGGTCCGCGCGGCGCTTCTGTGCAAGGCCGACCTCACGTCGGGGGTCGTCAACGAGTTCCCCGAGCTGCAGGGGGTGATGGGCCGCTACTACGCGCTGAAGGACGGCGAGACCGACGCCGTCGCCCTCGCCGTCGAAGACCACTACGCGCCCCGCCACGCGGGCGCGGCGCCTCCACGCGGCGACGTCGGCGCGGTCGCCGGCCTGGCCGACCGGCTCGACACGCTGGTGGGCATCCTTGGCATCGGCAAGGCGCCCACGGGCAGCGCCGACCCGTTCGCGCTGCGGCGCGCGGCCATCGCGCTGATCGCCATCGTCCTTGACCGCGGCTACCGCTTCGACCTCGCTGACGTGGTGGGCGTGGCCGTCGACGCCTACCAGCGTCAGGGGCGCCTGACGAAGACCGACCGCGCCCGGCAGGTCGCCGCCGTCGTCGAGTTCGTCACCGGCCGCCTGCGCGGCGTGCTGGTCGAGCGGGCGGCGCAGGCTGGCTTCGCCGACGCTGGCGACGTCGTCGACGCCGTGATGGGGGCACGCGTCGGCCTCGATGACCTGCCCGACGTCTGGGACCGCCTGCGGGCGGTGGCCAGGCTGCGCGCCGACGACGCGACGGCCTTTGCGGCGGTGGCGGCGACGTTCAAGCGCGTCGGCAACATCGTGCAGAAGGCCCGCGACGACGGTCACGCCATCGACCCGGCGCTGCCCGACATCGGGGCGCTCGAGCACGCCGCCGAGCGCGACCTGCTCGAGCTCGTCCGCGGGGTCGGCGACGCCGCTTCCCACGACGACACGCTGGCCCAGGTCGTCGCCCTGCGGCCCGCCGTCGATCGGTTCTTCGACGACGTCATGGTGATGGTCGACGACGTTCTGCTGCGCAGCGCGCGGCTGGCGCTGCTTGGTGCCCTCGAGGGGCGCCTGTCGAGCGTCGCCGACTTCACGCGTCTGCAGGCCTGACCCAGAGCGGACAGGTGTCTTCGTCCGCTGGCGGGCGAGCTGGGTGCCCGGACCGCTGGGCGGGGGCGCACGGCGGGAACGGCGGGCACCCGGCGAGCGTGCCGCGCGCGTCGGCGTCTTCGACCACTGGTGCGCGCTTGCGCCTGCGTGGTGGTCGGCGACGCTCCGAGCCGGGGGCGGAGCAGCGCGGAGCGTCCTTCAGCACCGGCTCGGCTCTGCCCGCGCTCGTCGTCAACGAGCGCCGGCTCGAGCGAGGAGCCTGCTGAAAAAGCAGTGGGGTGCTTTCTTCAGCAGCCTGCTAGCGTCGAGGGGCCATGTTCTCCGGTCTCTTCGGCTTCTTCTCCAACGACCTCGCCATCGACCTCGGTACGAGCAACACGCGGTTGTTCCTGCGGGGCCGCGGGATCGTCGTCAACGAGCCTAGCGTCGTCGCGGTGCGCACGCTGCCGGGCGGCAAGCGCGAGGTCGTCGCCGTCGGCCGCGAGGCCAAGGACATGCTCGGGCGCACGCCCGACGCCATCCAGGCCATCCGCCCGGTGAAAGACGGCGTGATCGCTGACTTCGACGCCACCAGCGAGATGCTCCGCCACTTCATCCAGAAGGCTCACGGCCGCAGCACGCTCGTGAAGCCGCGCATCATCCTCGCCGTCCCCGTTGGCGTCACCGAGGTCGAGAAGCGCGCCGTGCGCGAGAGCGCCGAGCTGGCGTCGGCGCGCGAGGTCTTCTTGATCGAGGAGCCGATGGCGGCGGCGATCGGCGCGGGCATGCCCATCACTGAGCCGTCCGGAAACATGATTGTCGACGTCGGCGGCGGCACCTGCGAGGTCGCGGTCATCTCGCTGGGTGGCATCGTCTACAACCGCTCGGTGCGCGTCGGCGGCGACAAGATGGACACCGCGATCTTCAACCACGTGAAGAAGCGCTACTCGCTGCTCATCGGCGAGCGCACCGCCGAGCAGATCAAGATCCGCATCGGCAGCGCCTATCCTGACGACGAGCTGCTGACGATGGAGGTCAAGGGGCGCGATCTCATCTCTGGCACGCCGAAGACCATCGAGTGCAACTCCGACGAGATCCGCGAGGCGATGGCCGAGCCGATCACCGCGATCGTCGACGCCGTGCGCATCGGCCTGGAGCGCACCCCCCCCGAGCTCGCCTCCGACATCGTCGACCGCGGCATCATCCTGTCGGGCGGCGCGTCGCTGCTGCGCAACCTCGACACGCTCCTGAAGAAGGAGACCGGCTTGCCGGTGTTCCACTC
>VGSZ01000252.1 GCA_016874845.1 Deltaproteobacteria bacterium | reverse complement strand
CTCGCCGTCGACCTGGTGGCGACCCAGAACGGCTTCGCCGAGGCGGCGCGCACGGTGACCTTTGGCGTCGACGTCGCGCAGCTGTCGCTCCTGCGCTTCTTCGACTGCCTGAGCCGCTGCGGCCAGCCCGACCAGCCCATCGCGTTCCTGAACTGGCCGCTGACCGCGGGCGACGTTGTCGAGGGCAACGCGGCGATCACCGAGACCGACGGCAACCGGTCCAGCGTGCGCTTCGAGACCCACCGCACGACGGTGGGCGCCGTGCAGTCGGTGACCGTCGGCGCGGGCACGTTCGACGCGTTTGCGGTCAGCTGGCAGCGCACCACCAAGACGCCCGACGGCAACGAGACGAGCGAGAGCGCGGCGCTGTGGTTCGTGCCCGACGTGGGCGTCGTGAAGCACGAGACGTTCGACGGCACGACCCTCGAGCTGACCGCTGTGCCGGCCACCTGAGCGACGGCCTCTTGAGCACGGCCTCTTGAGCACGGCCTCTTGAGCACGGCCGCCTGCACGACGGCCGTTGTCACGAAGGTGCCGCCGACGTTGGTTGCCGCGGCGTGCATTGACCGGGGGGGCGTTCGGTGCCAACCGGCACACCCTTTCCGACGAGGATCCACGATGTCCGAAGCCACCCCGAAAGGCCACCCCAAGGGCCTCTACGTCCTGTTCGTCACCGAGATGTGGGAGCGCTTCAGCTACTACGGCATGCGCGCGATCTTCACGCTCTTCATGACGAAGGCGTTGCTGTTCAGCAAGGAGCGCGGCTCGGACGTCTACGGCGACTACACCGGCCTCGTCTACCTGACGCCGCTGCTCGGCGGGTACGTCGCCGACCGCTTCTGGGGCAACCGCAAGTCGATCATCTTCGGCGGCGTCTTGATGGCGCTCGGCCAGTTCTCGATGTTCCTGTCGGGCACCTTCTATAAAGACGTCGGCCTTGCCACCAATTTGATGTATCTGGGCCTCGGCCTGCTGATCTTCGGCAACGGCTTCTTCAAGCCCAACATCTCGACGATGGTCGGGCAGCTGTACCCCGAGGGCGACAAGCGCGTCGACTCGGCGTTCACCATCTTCTACATGGGCATCAATCTCGGTGCGTTCATCGCGCCGCTGCTGTGTGGCTTCCTTGGTGACACCGGCCGGCCCGAGGACTTCCGCTGGGGCTTTCTCGCCGCCTGCGCTGGCATGTGCCTGAGCCTGGTGCTCTTCATCAGCCTGAAGGACCGCTACATCGTCACGCCTGACGGCCGGCAGATCGGCGACAAGCCCAACACCGCGCGACAGACGACGGAGACGGCGTCGCCGGTGTCGACGGCAGCGGCGGCGATCTGGGGCGGCATCTTCGTGGCGCTGTTCGCGGGCCTGTACTTCGGCGCCGAGGCCGGCGTGATCGGCAGCTTCATCTACTCGCTGACCATCGCCGCGCCCGGCTACATCCTGTCCGACCCGGGCCTGAGCAAGATCGAGCGCGACCGCATCATCGTCATCTACGTCGTCGCGTTCTTCGTCATCTTCTTCTGGTCGGCGTTCGAGCAGGCCGGCGCGTCGCTGACGTACTTCGCCGAGGAGCAGACCAACCGCGAGTCGTTCGGCTCGATCATCCCGGCGTCGTACTTCCAGGCCATCAACGCCGTGGCCATCGTGCTGCTGGCGCCGGTCTTCGTTGGCATCTGGGGCTTCCTTGGCAAGCGCAACCTCGAGC
Organism: Deltaproteobacteria bacterium; assembly: GCA_016874845.1. Lineage (GTDB taxonomy): Bacteria > Myxococcota > UBA727 > UBA727 > VGSZ01 > VGSZ01. The sequence goes on along the minus strand of VGSZ01000252.1, from coordinate 5,567 downwards.
CGGCGTCGCCGTTCAAGCAGGCGCTGGGCCTCTTCATGCTCGCGCTCGGCTATCTGGTCATCGCGCTGGGCGTCAAAGACCTGCAGCCTGGCGTCAAGGTCAGCATGCTGTGGCTGACCAGCCTGTACACCATCCACACTCTCGGCGAGCTGGCGCTGTCGCCCATCGGCCTGTCGATGGTCAACAAGCTCGCCCCGGTGAAGTTCGCCTCGTTGCTGATGGGTGTGTGGTTCCTGTCGACGTCGGCGGCCAACAAGTTCGCCGGCGAGCTGTCGACGCTGTACCCGGAGCCTGTCGTCGCGGTGACCACCGTGCAGAAGCTCGAGGTCGACACTGGCACGACGCTGTTCCCCGCCAACTACAAGCTCGACAGCCAGAAGGTCGGCGGCGTCGACGTGATCGCCATGGAGAAGATCCAGCTCGGCGAGCTCAAGGACGCCGCGCAGAAGGACGGCATCAAGAAGACCATCGAGTCTTCGCTCGTGAAGAACCCCAAGCGGTTCCTCGGCGTCGAGATCGTGACCCTGTACGACTTCTTCATGCTGTTCGTCGTGATGGCGGGCGCCGCGTCGGTGGTGCTGTTCTTCGTGTCGCGGAAGCTGCTGCAGATGATGCACGGCGTGCGCTGACGAGCGGGCCGCAGGCGGGGGTCCGCTCTACGTCACCGCGACCCTGACGTCGCCGTGGCCTTCGCCTGCGGGGAAGCCGGCCTGTCCCCGAGCGCATTCCCCCCATCCGGACGGAGCGGGGGCGGGCCGCCGCGAGCGGCCTCGTCAGGGCTACGGCGGTATTGTGGCGGGCTCGTTGCCGAGGATCAGCATCGTGCCCCAGATCGTGCCGCCGATGGCGCCGACCACGCCCACCGCGAGGGCCGTGATGCCGACGGCGGTCCCCGGCGCGCCGGTCGCCTCCCACTCTGCGCGAACGGCGGCGGCGGCCTGGTGCCGCGCGGCAACTTCGCCGACGTAGGTGGTCGAGGTCTCGGGCACGTCGGCCAGGGCGCGCGTCGCGGCGTCATGGGCGAACCATGACTGCGAGAACACGGCGCTCGCGATGCCGCCGGCGATGGCGATCAGGGCGCCGGCGCCGCCGACGGACCAGGTCACGGCGATCTGCTGCGGTGAGGCGACCTCGCGCAGGGACGCCGGGTCGACCACCAGGCGCACGTCCACCAGCGTCGGCTCCCGGTCCGCGGTGGTGACGACGGACCGCCACGGCAGGAACCCCGCCGCGTGGACCTCGAGGATGTGGGCGCCGGCGATCACGCCGGCGAGCGGCCGCGGCAACGGCAGGGCGCCAACGTCGACACCGTCGATGCGGACGCGCGCGTCGGGGGCGCCGCCACCGAGCACGAGCCACGACGCTGCGCCATCGCCGGCGAAGAGCAGGCGGGCCACGGCCTCGAACGCTTCGGCCTGCGCCGCAGGGTCGTCGGGCAGCAGGGCCAGCGCCCGACGCAGCACGGCCTGCGTCCCGACGTCGACGAGCACGAGCTCGAGGCCGACACCGCCCGGGTGGGCGCCCTCGGCGGCGACGCGCGCGGCGCGCCCGACGACGGCGAGGTCGACGGCGGCGACCTGTCCGATTTGCGCGCCACAGGCTGCTTCGCCGAGGTCGCACTTGATGCCGAGCGCCTGCGCGGCCTCGAGCAACGCCGTCGTCTCCACCGCCGTCTGCACCGCGTACCCGCCCAGCGCGGCGGCGCGGGCGCGCGAGAAGCCGTCGAGCCGCTGCGCCTCATTGAGCTGGAGCCCCTCCGAGCGCAGCGGGAGCACCGCCAGCGGCGCCCCTCCGGGGCTCACCACGGTCATGACGGGGACGACGGGCGTCGCCGGCTGCGCGGGCGGCGCCCCCGTCGCGGCCGGCGAGGCGGCAAGCGCGCACAGCGCGAGCACGGACAGCGCGACAACCATGGCAACACGCTAGCCTACCGTCCGCCGGCGTCCCAAGCCCGCCGGGCGAGGTGTGCCGGTGCTGTCGATCGTCGAAGGCTTCCCGCGTCTGTTGGGCCGCTATGCGTTGCTGACGTCGTTCGGACGGGGCGGCATGGGCGAGGTGTTCCTCGCCAAGCAGCGCGTCGGCGACACCGCGCGCCTGTGCGTCGTCAAGACGCTGCGCGGCGACCTGGTCGACAGCCGCGAGTACATCGGGCGCTTCAAGGACGAGGCCCACGTCGTCGTCCAGCTGAACCACGCGCACATCTCGCAGGTCTACGAGTATGGCGTCATCGGCGCCGCCCACTTCCTCGTCATGGAGTTCATCCACGGCGTGAACCTGCGCGAGCTGTTGCAGGACCAGCTGGAGTCGGGCGGGCCGCTCGACGCCGGCCTCGCGATGTTCGTCGTGTCGACGACGCTGGACGCCCTTGGCTATGCCCATCGCCTGCGCTCGCCCACCACCGGCGAGCAACTGCGGGTCGTGCACCGCGACGTCAGCCCCGCCAACGTGATGGTCGGCTTCGAGGGCGACGTGAAGCTCATCGACTTCGGCCTCGCCGAGAGCGCGCTGAAGCAGGAGCAGACCGAGACGCGCGCGGTGATGGGGAAGGTCGGCTACATGTCGCCCGAGCAGGCGCGCGGCGAGGACGTCGACGGCCGCTGCGATCAGTTCGCCGCCGCAGCGATGCTGTACGAGGCCCTCGTCGGCGATCGCTTCTACGGCGACTGGAACACCCACCAGATCTGGCAGAAGGTCGGCCACGGCGGACACGTGCCGCGACACTGGGCGCTCGTCCCCGAGCCGCTGCGGCCGATCCTCGGGCGCGCCCTCGAGGCCGATCCGGCGCGGCGCTACCCCGACTGTGACGCCTTCCGCGACGAGCTCGACGAGCTGCGCGCGCGCCTGGCGCCCCGCGCCCACAAGACGATGCTGCGCGAGACGTTGCGGCGCCTGTATGCGGCCCGCATCGAGGCCGAGGTGCAGCTGATCGCCCGCTTCGCCGATGTGCTGCCGCCCGCCGACGGCACCGTAAAGGCGCCGACGTCCTCGCCGTCGCGCTTGTGGCCGCGCCCAGCCGCCGGGCCGGCGACCGAGCCGTTCCTCGTCTCGCCATCCCAGCCGGCGGGCCTGCCTGCCCAGCCCGGGCGCGCACCGGGCCTCGGGCCCGACGCGTTCACGACGCTCTCGCCGGCGCCGCCGGCTCCGGGGCCGGCCCCGACGCCGGCCCCGCCGCTGTCGTCGGCCCTGTCGTCGACGCCGCTGCGCTCGACCAGCGCCATGACATCGCTGTCGGCGTCCGGCGACTCCGGTCGCGCGATCTCGGAGTCGTCGCCATTCGAGCCGACGATGAGCAGCCGCGCCGTTGTCGTCGCAGCCCCGCCGTCGCGCCGGGCGCTGGCGGCGCTGGCGGCGCTGGCGGCGGCCGGGGTGCTCGCGGTGGCGGGGGGGGTCGTCGTCGCGGGGCGCGACACCGCCGCCGCGGACGCGGTCGTGGTCGTGACACCGCACGCCGGCGCGCCCGACGCTGGCGCTGCTTCACCGGGCGACGCGGGGCTGGTCGACGCAGCCGGCGCCGTTGACGTCGGCGAGGCGCTCGCACTCGACGCCGGCCAGGCGCTCGTCGTGGCGGCGGCGGGAGGCACGCCGCAAGCGATCGTGCACAGGCCAGCGCATCAAGCCCCAGCGCCCGCCGTGGTCGACGCGGGGGCCGCTGCGGTGATGGTCGCGCCGCCGGTGCTGCCACCGGTCGCGCCCCCCGCTCAGGCGCCAGAGAGCCCGCCGCCCACCGCGGTCGCCCCAACGGCGGCGTCTGCCTGGGCAGACCTGCCGACGCCGGACGTCGTTCGCGCGGCGCTGGCGTGCCCGGGGAGCCCTGAGCCGGTGCGGGAGATGCTGCGCAAGGACGGCGACGATGGTGCGCTGCGCACCATCGCGCTGCATCAATTGCAGATGCATTGTCCGCGGCAGCCGGCGCGCTGAGCGCGCCGGCTGCCGCGTGTCGTCCGCTCTCGCCGAGCACGAGCGCGATCTGGATCCAGCAGGCTGCGCAAACAGATCACTCGAGGGCTCTTTCAGTGGCTCGTTATCGGTCGAAGACGACGCAGCGGGCGTCTCCGCCGACGTCGCAGTTCACCGGTGCGGTCGCCGGATGGATGCGCTCTGGCACAGTGACGCCCGCGCGGGTCAGCAGGTTTTGCACGCAGACCATCGGCAAGTTCGTGCGCTGGACGGCGAGCGACATGGCGATGCTGCCCACCGCCTGACACGCAGCCGAGTCCGTCCGTGGCGTGAGCGTGACGGCTCCCGTGCCGCCGGTGGCGACGAGCGCGCCCTGGTAGTCGCCAATGTCGACGCTGGCGCCGCCGTGCACCAGCAGGCGGTGGTTCGTCTGGGTGTTGGGGGCGGGCGCCGTGCTCTGGCGGACGACGAGCGCGCGGTTGTCGCCCACGAGCTCGACGGTGCCGTCGCGCCACGTGAATGCGCCCGTCAGCGCGAGGTTGCCTTTGACGGCCAGCAGCGCGCGCCGGTGGTTCATCGTCAAGGTCGAGCTGGCGCTCGCGCCCGAGCTCCCAGGGAAGACCACCGTCGACAGCCGGTGCGACGCGAAGTTGAGCACACACTGGCCCTCGGAGATCGCCCCGCCGCCCGCGCTCGTCAGGACCCGCAAAATCTGCACCGGTCCGCCGAGCAGCACGGAAGGCGAGTCGCCCTCGACGACGAGGTCGCTGGAGCAGACCAGCGTGTCGATCCGCCCGGCCGTCTGTCCGCCGCTGGTGGAGACCCGAACGCCCGCTTGTGGGCCCGACAGGAGCTGACTGCCGACGAGGGTGTCGCCGCTGACCACGACGCGGCTGTTGGCGTTGAGGGTCAACGTGCCGTTATTTTCGATCCACAGGTTTTCGACCGACTTCTCGTGTTGGTTCGGAAAGGAGTCCCCGACCCGCCGGGCACCACCGCGGCCTTGTCCGAACCGATGAACACCGAGTCGGAAGGCGAGGGCAGCTGGTTCTTCGACCAGTTCCCGGCGTCGTCCCACGATGTGCTGACCGCGCCGGTGAAGACGTTCACCGCCGAGGTGCCGGTCTCGACGACGAAGACGCTGACGCACTCGCCGGAGGCCGAGCCATGCACGTCTCCGACGATCGCTCTGTGGAATGCTCCGACGACGTTGGACGCGTTCGCCGTCGTCGACGTCGGAGTGCCGCCGCCGTGGGTCGTCAGCACAAGACCTTCATCGGTCGTCTTGTCGACCAGGATGTTCGTGCCACCAGCCGTGAACAGCAGGAACGTGACGGAGCTCTGACGGCGCACAACGATGGTGGCGTGCGTCGCGCGACCGGGGACGTCCTGACATGCCGCCCCTCGCCCTCGCCCTCGCCCTCGCCCTCGCTCTCGGAGCCCGCGTCCTCGCCCTCGAAGCCCGGGTCCTAGATTCCGGCGTCGGGGTTGCCGCCGTCGCCGAACTCGATGCAGGCGCCCGTCGATGGATCGGGACCACAGGGGTTGAGCGACTCGTCGTCGCGACCGTCGCTGAAGCCGTCGCCGCCGCTGTCCTGTCCCTCGACGAAGCCCGCGTCGACCACGCCCGCGTCCAACACGCCCGCGTCCACCACGCCCGCGTCGACCAC
>VGSZ01000251.1 GCA_016874845.1 Deltaproteobacteria bacterium | reverse complement strand
CGCAGCTCTTCGCGTGTCGGCAGCGCCCGCTGCACGTGCTCGGGCAAGCGCTGCACGATCTGCTTCGCCAAAGACGACGGCAGGTACATTAGGGCCACGGCGATCACGCGCGGGCTCTCGCCCTTGAACCCCGCGGCCAGCCACGATGGCTCGACGCCATCGAGGCCCTTGACCCCGCGAAACGCCATCAGGCCCTTCAGCTCGCGCACGACGACGGGGACACGCTTATCGCGCGGGATCTCGTCGAGCTTGTGCGCCTTCTCCTGCAGCGCGCCGGCGGTGTCGTTGGGCAACAGCGCCCACAGCTCGGCCGCCTGCGACCCCGAGAACGCCATCGTCGTCAGCAGCAGGATCTGCTGGCGACGGTCCAGCGGGTGCAAGAGGCGCGCGAGCATGCGACGACCATGCCCCAGTCGCTCTACGACGTCACCTGTCACGCTCCGGGCCGGCGCGACGGCGGCGACGGGTTCGCAGTAGCGTTTCGAGCATGACGTCGTCCCACGCCCTGCACACCGACCTCTACCAGCTGACGATGCTCGCCGCGTACTTTCACCACAGCGAGGCGCACCGGCGTGCGACCTGCGAGCTGTTCGTGCGCCGGCTGCCGAAGAACCGGCGGTTCCTCGTCGTAGCCGGCCTGCAGCAGGTGCTGCGCTACCTGGAAGAGCTGCGCTTCAGCGACGCCCAGATCGAGGCGCTGCGTCAGATCCCCGGCTTGAAGAAGGCGATGACACCGTCATTCGTCGAGTACCTACGTGGCTTCCGCTTTCGCGGCGACGTCTGGGCGATGCCCGAGGGCTCCATCGCCTTCGAGAACGAGCCGCTGCTGCGCGTCGACGCCGACCTCGGCGAGGCGCAGATGGTCGAGACGTTCCTGCTGTCGACGATCAACCACCAGACGATGATCGCGTCCAAGGCGGCGCGCGTCGTGCTGGCGCTCAAGGGACGCACCGCGCTTGAGTTTGGCACCCGGCGCACGCACCCGCTGGCGGCCGTCGACGTCGCCCGCGCGGCGTGGATCGCCGGCTTCGAGGCGACGAGCAACGTCGAGGCCTTCGACGCCTTCGGAGTACCGGCGCGCGGCACGATGGCCCACATGTACATCATGGCCGCCGACGACGAGCGCAGCGCGTTCACCAAGTACGCAAAGGTCTTCCCGCGCAGCTCGTACCTCGTCGACACCTACGACACGCTGCGCGGCGTACAGACCGCCCTCGACACCGTGGGCGACGACGTCACCGCCGTCCGGCTCGACTCCGGCGATCTGGCGACGTTGACGAAGCAGACGCGCGCGCTGCTCAAGGAGCGCGGCCGGCAGGACGTGCAGATCGTGGTGTCGTCGGACCTCGACGAGTACGAGATCGAGCGGCTGATCGCCGACGGCGACTTCGACGCCGCCGGCGTCGGCACCCGGCTGGCCACGTCGGATGACGCGCCCAGCCTCGGCGGCGTCTATAAGCTGACCGCCATCGACGAGCGCCCCGTCGCCAAGCTCGCCGAAGGCAAGGTCACCTACCCGGGTGCTCATCAGGTCTACCGCGTGTTCCGCGACGGGCGCTTCGCCCTCGACTGGCTCGGTCTCACCCGCGAGCCGTCGTATGACTTCGTCGACACGACGCCGCTGCTCGTGGAGACGATGAAGGGCGGCCGCGCCATCGGCGCCTATGAGCACGGTGGCACCGAGACCCTCGCGGTGATGCGCGCCCGCTGCCGCGAGGGTCTGGCCGCGCTCCCCGACGAGGTTCGTGCCATTGGCGGTCGCACCGACCGGCACGAGCGCTTCTACGAGGTCAAGCCGTCGCCGGCGCTCTTGCGGCTGCTCGAGCAGGTGCGCGCCGAACGCGCACACTGACTGGGCATGGCGCGGGTACGGCGCGGGCACGACCTGGCGGACGGAAGATCGGCACGCGCCTTTCTTGCGGTCGGGGCTGCGCGGGCGTCTCTCGCGCTTGTCGTCCGCTGGCCGCGCCGGCGTGGGTGGCCAACGGCTCTCCGTACGACTCGGCGGCGACGCGCCCTCGTCGTGGTCAGCGACGCCGGGGCGGCTCGTCGGTGTACAGGTCGAGATCGTCGTCGTCGCCCAGCGGGTCGGCGAGGGCGTCGTCGACGTGGACGACGCGCGACGCGGCGTTGCCGCCGGCTTGGACGCGCCCCGTGGGGACGCGGGCGCTGCGGGCGGCGTCGCGCTCGCGATCGCTGGCTACGACGACCGGCCGCGCCGGCGAGGCCGCAGCGGCGGGCCGCGCGGCGACGCGGGGCGGGGGCGCCGGCAGCGCGCGCGCGCCGGGGCGCGCCTCCGGCGGTGACCGTGGCGGCGCTGGCAGCGCCCGGGTGGCGTCGTCATCGTCGTCGTCGTGGTTGGCGGTGCTCGACTCGCGCAGCAGCGACGAGCGGTCGTGGACCTCGACGTCGGCGTCAGGCAGGTCGTGGGGGGCCGTGCGCACGGTCGAGTGCGCGGCGACGCCGGCGGCCGCCTTGCCGGCGTGGAGCTTCGCCGTGCGCTCGCGGTCGGTGCGCACCGGCGCGGAGGGGGCCTCGTCGGCTTGGTCGGCGCCGGAGAACTCGCCGGTGGGCAGCGCCCGGGCGGGCATTCGCGGCGTCGCACGCGCGGCGCGATCGTCGACGAGGCTGCGGTGGTCGCGGGGCCGCGGCGTCTCGCGAACGTTCACCGCGCGCGCGACGGCGTCCAGCGCGCTCTCCTCGGCGCACAGCGCGCCGCCGACCTCGGTGACGACGCGGGCGAAGCCGCGGCGGACGTCGTCGGACTCCTCGACGACGAGGTCGGGCTGCGTTGCAACCGCCTTCATCAGGTTTGGTCGCTCGTGGCGGAGATCATCAGGGCGGCCGGTGGGGAGCTGGACGCGGATGCGTCGACGCCCCCGCAGCTGCGCGAGACCGCGCTCGAGGATCTTCTCGACGTCCTTGCCAGCGAGGTCGGGTGAGGCGCCCAGCACCTTGCGCACGATCTCGAGCGCGAGGGTGCGGATGTCATCCGCGGCCTCGGTGAAGCGGTCGCTCCGCTTGCGAAACGCCTCCAGCGCCTCTTCGGCGGCCCGGGCGAACGACGCCGAGGCACCTCGGACCATCGCTTCTTCGCGGGCCTGGGCCGCGAGCCGTCGGCCTTCGTTGAGGATGGCCTTGCGCTCGTCGTCGGCGGCGCGCAGCAGCTCTTCGGCCTCCTGGCGGGCGACATACAGGGCCTTGTCGATGACCTTCTTCTGGTCGCCCTGCGCCAGCACGCGCGCCGCGGGGCGCGCGGGTCGCGCCCCGCCTGCTGCTCCACCCTTGATGACGCGCGCCATCGCAACCTCGCCGCCACGCTACCACGCGCCACCGGCGCGGCGTCAGCCGGACGGCGGGACGTCCTCGTGCTGCTCGCCCTGCTTGTGCGCACGCCACAGCCAGGCGGCGACGCCGCCGATGAAACCGAGGGGGAGCAGCGACAGCGCTACCGTGCCAGCGAGCATCGCGGCGCGGGTGGTGTCGCGCGGGTCGACGCAGCTCGGGCAGGCCTGCGCGGCATCGGCGGCGAGGGCTGCCACGAAAACGACGAGCGGCGGGAGATCCCGCGACGTGGGCGTCACAGGTACACCATGACGTAGACCACCGGCCACACGAGCACGACGAACGCCCAGAAAACCTGCGCCGCGCGCAGCTGGCCCACCGTCGCCGTCTTCGTCGCCATCCGACCGATCACCCATGCCATGGGGGCAAGCGCACCGATGGCGTGCAGCGCGTGGGTGCCGACGATCAAGTAGAAGAACGACGCGTGCGTCGAGCTCTGCATGCGCATTCCCTGCGAGAGCAGGTCGGCCCACTCGCGCCCCTGCAGTGCAACGAAGGCGGCGCCGAGCAACCAGCCGACAACAGCGGTGGGCAGCGCGAACTTCTTGTCGCGCTTCAGCGCCTCGACGGCGGCGAGCACGAGCACCCCCGACAGGACCAGCAGCACTGAATTGAAGGCTGTTGCCTCGACGGGCAGCCGCGGTTGGTCGGGTGGCGGCCAGATCGACGCCGGCACCCGGGCGCGAGCGATGTTGTAGGCCGACAAGAGACCGGTGAAGAACATCAGCTCGGTGCCAATGAAGGCCAGCGTGCCGAGCACCGCCGAGTCGACGAGGGGACGCCGTCGCTGCGGTGTCTGCGTCGGCGGCGAGGGCGGCGGCGAGGGCGGGTCGGAATTACCGTCGGGCATAACCACCTCCCAGAACTTCATCGTTGCATCCCGCGCCCGTCGCGCAAGGTCTTCAACGAACCGCCGCGGCGCCGTCGATCTCCCCGACGAGGCCGCGGCGGCTGCGCTCAGCGACGGACCACTTCAAGGTGCGTCAGTGCGCCGGCGCTTCGTGGCCGCCGTGGCCATCGACCTTCGCTGCTTCGAGGCCCCGGGTGACAGCCGCCTTGGCGGACACGTTCTTCCAGCGGTGCCCGTGGTGCTGCATCACGTCGGGGGCGACGCCGAAGTAGAAGAGCGCCATGAACGCAAGCGACGTCGCAAGGAAATAGACAACGAACTTCTTCTCGATGTTCAGGTGCATGAACTTGGCACACACCAGGTACGCCTTGACGACGGCGATGCCGAAGGCAGCCATCAGGACGACGAGCTTGTTCGGCACCTCGGACCCGATGAGCGACAGCACCATGAGCCCGAGCAGGACTACCCAGATCTTCACGTAGTAGGACGGCGGATGGATGTGCTCGCCGCCGTGGTCGCTGGCGGGGCCGTGGGCGTCGTGGCCGCCCGTGGCGTGGGTGTCGGTGGCTGCGGTCATCGAAGACTCCAGAAAGAGCGATCAGCAGAAGGGAGGAGGTGCCCGACGGCGTCGATCACTTCGCGATGTAGAGGAGCGGGAACAGGAACACCCACACTACGTCGACGAAGTGCCAGTAGATGCCGGCGTACTCGACGCGCTGCAGCTCCTTGCCCTTGGCGGCATCGATGGCGACGATGGCCATCGCGATGGAGCCCGCGATGACGTGCAGGGCGTGCAGGCCCGCCGCGCAATAGTAGAAGGACCAGAACGTCGACCTCGTCAGCACGAAGCCTTCCTTGATCTCGTGCGTCCATTCGAACGACTTGATGACCAGGAACATGCACGCGCCGAGGATGGTCAACCAGAGGTAGTTGGCCGCCTTCTTTCCGTTACCCGTCTGCGCCGCCTGGTGGGCAAGCACCGCCGACAACGACGACGACAACAGGACGACGGTGTTCACCGCGCCCGCCACCGTGTTCGTGTGAGCAGCCTCGGTGGCCCACTCGGGGTGCCCGATGCGGTGCATCACGTAGGTCATCAGCAGACCGCCGAAGATCACGATCTCCGAGGCAAGCAGCCACCACATCGCCAGGCGGCCGGTGGGCACGCCGGTGACGCTGCGGAGGGTGGCGATTGGTTTCGCTGCGGTGGACATGGAGGTTCCTTGCGGGAGAAGAAGACGGGGACGGCTCAGGCCGCCGGCGGCTCGTTCTGCGGCCAGAAGTCGCTCTCGCGCTCGGGCAGGCTGTACTCGTACGGACCGCGGTAAACATTCGGCATCGTCGCGAAGTTGCCGTGGGGCGGCGGCGACGGACACTGCCACTCAAGGGTGTTGGCCTTCCACGGGTTGTCACCGGCCTTCTTCTTCGTGACGAAGTAGGACTTCACGAGGTTGATCACGAAGAAGACCTGGGCGCTGATCATGATGAGCAGACCCACCGTCGCGATGATGCGCAGGTCTTGAAGCTCAGGCCGGGCCAGCTCACTGAAGTTGTTGTAGTTGTAAATGCGGCGGTGGTCGCCCCACAGGCCCGTGAAGAACAGCGGAATGAAGATCATGTTGAAGCCGACGATGGTGATCCAGAAGTGGATCTTGCCCAGCGTCTCGTCGAGCATCAGGCCGAACATCTTGGGCGACCAATAGGTGAAGCCCATGAAGAAGCCGATGATGGCGATCGGAACGAACGTGTAGTGGAAGTGGGCGACCACGAAGTAGCTATCGTGGAAGAAGATGTCCGCGCCCGAGGCGCCGAGGAAGATGCCAGTCACGCCGCCCAGGAGGAACTCACCGACGAACGCGAGGCCCCACAGCATCGGCACGGTCAAGGTGATCGAACCACCGTACAACGTAGCTATGAACAGGAAGCACATTTCGGCGATCGGGACCGAGATGATCAGCGTCGTCACCGTGAAGATGTTGGCCATTCGCGGGTCGATGCCGGCGATGAACTGGTGGTGCGCCCAGACGAAGAAGCTGATGATGCCGGTGCCAAAGACCGTATACAGGAGCGTCTTGTAGGCGAAGAGCTTCTTGCGCGAGAAGGTCGCGATGATGTCGCCCGACATGCCCATCGCCGGCAGCAGCACGACGTACACCTCGGGGTGACCGAAGAACCAGAACAGGTGCTGCCAGAGCACCGGGTCGCCACCCCGCTCAGGGGCAAAGAAGAACGTGCCGAAGTTCTGGTCGAACAGCAGCATGACGGCGCCGGCGATCAGCGGTCCGACCGAAGCCATAAACAGGATGCTGGCGATGACGATCATCCACACGACGAGCGGCATGTCCCACAGCCGCATGCCCGGCGCGCGCGAGTTCATGGCCGTCGTGATGAAGTTGATGCCGCCGAGCAGGAACGCGACGAACTCCAAGGCCACCGCGAGCACCCAGAGCGTCGAGCCCCAGTGCGCCATGTTGTACTCGCTGTTCCCCGACAGCGGCGGGTAGGCCGTCCACGCGCCGTTGAAGCCGCCGCCGGGCACCAAGAACGAAGCAATCAGGATGATCGCCGACAGCAGGAACACCTGGTAGCTGAGGCGGTTGATGCGCGGAAACACCATGTCATCGCAGCCGATCATCAGCGGGATCAAGAAGTTCCCGAAGGCCGCGATGAGCACCGGCATCGCGAACCAGAAGATCATGATCGTGCCGTGGTTCGTGACGGCGGTGTTGTACTGAAGTGACGACATGTAGCCGTACGCCGGGATGAACTTGCCGGGGAAGGCGAGCTGCATGCGGAACGCATAGGCGAGGTATCCCCCGATCAGGGCCATCGCGACGCCGGTCCACATGTACTGCTGTGCGATCATCTTGTGGTCGGTGGACCACAGGTACTTCTTGATGAAGCCGGGCTCCTCATGGTGCCCGTGCCCGTGAGAGTCATGCCCGTGAGCGTCGTGCCCCTGGGTGGCGGTGCCGTGATCGTGGTGGGTCGCGGTCTGGGACATGGTGCGTCCTCGTGGCTGCGAACAGGGAGAATCAGTGCGCGGCGGGCGCGGCCGGCTTCGACGACGGCGCCGGCGCGTAGAGATCGATGGCCTTCGGGACCACCGGCACGTT
>VGSZ01000250.1 GCA_016874845.1 Deltaproteobacteria bacterium | reverse complement strand
GGCCTGCATCTGGGCCTGCATCTGGGCCTGCATCTGGGCCTGCATCTGGGCCTGCATCTGGGCCTGCATCTGGGCCTGCATCTGGGCCTGCATCTGGGCCTGCATCTGGGCCTGCATCTGCACCTGCATCTGGACCGGCACCTGAGACTGCATCTGCCCCTGCAGGGCCTGCGCGGGCTGGGGCGGGCTCTGCGGTTGCCCCAGAGGCTGAGCCGGCGTGTGTGTCGACGCGGCCCTGCCGGGTGATGAGGGCGGGACCGTCGTCAGGAACTGCTGAATCTGGGCGAGGTTCTGCGCGTCGACGTGGCGCTGCACCTCCGATTCCGTGATGACGCCCTTCGTCGTCGAGGTTGTCACCGCGTACGGAGCGCTCGGTGCCACCGCAGCGCCGGGCCGGGGTGCATCGCTCATCGTCGCCGGACCGAGCACGACGATGTCATCGGACACGACCACGGCCCCCTCGGCCGACGACGGCAGCGGCGCCGGCGCCACGGTCCGCGTGGTCTGCTCCGGCTTCGCGAACCCCGCCCCCGCGGCACCCGTCGGGGCCCCGCCGCCCACGAGGGTCTCGTGGGGCAGGAAATCGCCGAGGCGCGCCTCGCGGAGCACCACGAGGGAGCCGGTCTGCGGCGCGCTGTCGGCGAAGTCGTTGGCGAGGGCGCGGTTCTTCAGGTCGTCAACCGCCGATGTAGACAGCGCGTCAGACCTGCCGTGAAGGTCGCGGGCCATGAGGACGACGGACCGATTCAGCACGTCGTTGTCGACGGTGGGGAGCGCGCCGCCACCGAGAAAGAGGTGATTCAGGAACTGCGCCAGGTGCTCGCGGCTCGCGCGGGGATTCAGGCGGTACAGCGCCGCGGCTACCTCGTCACGGAAGGTCTCGGCGCTTGCATAGCGATCGTCCTTCTCAGGCGAAGTCGACCGCGCATACAGGCGATCGATGGTGCGGGGGATCGCGGGCACGCGGTCCGAGGGCAGCACGTTCGACGGCCGCGCCACCATCTCGAGCAGCTTCAGCGGGTTCTCGTCGACGAAGCGCTTCATGCCGGTGACGAGCTCGAACATCACGATGCCGCACGAGTAGACGTCGGTGCGCACGTCGAGGGGCTGGCCACACGCCTGCTCGGGGCTCATGTAGCCAAAGTTGCCGAGCAGGACGTTGGCCTGCGTCTCCTGCGAACGCTGCGTCGACTTCGCCAGGCCGAAGTCGATGATCTTCACCTCGCCCTCGAAGCTCACGAGCACGTTCTGGGGCGAGATGTCGCGATGGATGAGCTTGATGAGCTTGCCGTCGGCGTCGAGCTGGCGGTGCGCGTAGGCAAGCCCCGACAGGATCTCGCGGACGACAAAGAGCGCGATGTCCAACGGGATGTATTTGCGCTTCTCGTGGCAGAAGCGGAGCACCCGTCGAAGGTCGAACCCGTCGACGAACTCCGTGGCCATGTAGACTTCGTCGTTGACCTTGCCGAGGTCGAAGACCTGCACGATGTTGGCGTGCTGCAGCCGCGCGCCCAGCTTCGCCTCGTCGATGAAGCGCGTGCCGACGTCAGCGTCGTGCGTGAACTTCTTCAGGAGCTTCTTGACCGCGTAGTACTTCTCGAAGCCGCTCATGCCCTGCGTGCGGGCGAGGTAGACCTCGCCCATGCCGCCGCGGGCCAGCAGCTTCAGCAGGCTGTAGGGGCCGAACGAGCGGGGGACGTCCTGTTTCTCGGTCACGCGTGCTTCCCGCCGTTCCCCTCACTGTTTCGCTCGATCACCGACAGCGGCATCGCGGCCCTGACGCCAGGGATCCACACCGGCCCCAGACGCGTCACCGACAGCCCGGGCGCGTCGGCGACCAGCGCGCGGATGGCGTCGCTGACGACGACACCTCGGGGCGCGCCACCCAGCGCACCGGATGCCGCGTGGTCGCTCGCCGCCCGCGCCACGACCACCGGCGCGCCGGCCTCGACGTACGACGTCGCCTCAGCGTCGCCGAAGAAGCCCATGACCGCGTTGCCGTGGTGGACGCCGGCGACGACACCGGGCGCGCCGTCGTCGCCGGGGAAGGCCGTGTCCAGATCGAGGGCGCATTCGACGGCCCCGCATACGCCGGCGCCGTCGGCGTCGAAGACCACGAGATGCCCGTGCCCCACCACCTGGCGCACGCGCCCGCCGCGCGCAGCCGCGCGGGCAACCACCGCGGCGCAGAAGCGATCGAGCGTCGCGCGAACGACCTCGGGGGCGGCGCTCTCGCAGAAGGCGTCGAAGGAGGCGAGGGCGACGTGCAGCGCCGTCAGCGTCCGCGTCTGCATCGACGTCGGCGGCGTCGTCCCCGTCGCCATCTCCTCGACACGCTCGGCCAGCACGGGCGGCACCGAGGCGCGCAGCGCGCTGCGCAGCGCGTCGGCCTCCGTCGAGCGTGCGGGGGCGCTGGACTCGTCCAGCCGGGCGCGCAGCTGCGCGAGCTCCTGCGCGAGTGACGCCTGTCGTGCGGTCGCCGCCTCCCGCTCGGCCTGCGCGGCGTCGGTCAGCTGCGCGCCTTCGGCCCGGGCCTGCGCCAACGCGGTCTCGACGGCCTGCGCGCGCTGAACCGCCGCCGTCTGCTCGGCGCGGACCGCGTCGAGGGCGGCCTGCGCCTGACGGCGCTCCTCCGCCGTGCTCGAGTCGTGACGCGTGCTGGCCTCGCGCAGCGATGCCACCTCGCGCCGCTCGCGCTGCAGGTCACCCTCGAGCGCGCAGACGCGCTCGCTGCTTGTCCGGTCCGTCGACTGCGCCGCGACCAGCTGCTCTTCGAGGGACGTGATCCGCTGCTGCGCCTCGATCATGCCGTTGCCGGCCACGACCGTGGTGGTCGCCTCGGCTCTCTGGTCGTCGTTGTCGATGCGCAGCCCGACGGCGCCGGCGATGCATTGCACGACGTCGAACTGCTCTTCGCCAAAGGTCGGCCCCGCGACCGCGCGCGAGAGGTACAGCACGCCCCGCACGGCCCGTTCGTCGCCGCGTCGGTGCAACAGCGGCACCGCCATGACGGCGCCTGGTGCGTCGGCGGCGAGCTCCTCGCCGAGCGGGGTGTCGCGCAGGTTGGCGGCAAACACGGGCTCGCTCGTCGCCACCGCCTGCTGGACGACGGGCCAGAGCACCGGCGCCGGCCGGCCGGCGAGGTCGGGCGCCGACGCGAGGGGCCAAAGATCGCCGTCGCTGCGCACCTCGACGAGCACGGCGACCATCGCGTCGACGAACTCCCGCGTGACCTGCAGCGCTTCGACGAGCCAGGCGTCGTCCTTGCCTTCCGCTGCGGCTCTCACCGCCCGTCGCAGCGCGGCGAGGGCGCGCACCGCGGGCTCATCCTCGTCGGCGACGTCGACGAGGATGAGCGGCGCCATGCCGAGCGCGCTCGTGTCGCGCTCGACGCGGAGGCAGACGTCGCCAACGTACAGAAGATCGCCCGGGCCCACGGGGGCGCTGCGGATCTTCTTGCCGTTCAGGAAGACGCCGTTGTGGCTGTCGAGGTCGTGAGCGGTCACGCCCATATCGGTGATCAGCAGCTTGGCGTGCCGGCGCGAGATGTTCGGGCTGTCGATGACGACGTCGTTGCCCGCCACGCGGCCGATGGTGACGATGGGCGACGTCAGCCGGTGCGGCGCGAAGGTCCCCCGACCGGCGTGGTGGACGAGCAGGTAGGCCGGCACCGCTGCGGCGGCTGACGTGGGGGACTGGCTGACCACGGCCGGATTCAAGCACAAGCCTCGGAGTGCGCGCCAACGCTGCCGAGGGTGCGGAGCGATTTGACCGTGACCACCCGGTTCATCGACCATCTCCCCACCCGTTTTCTTGCCGCGCCGGCAACCCGGCGTCGCCGACTCTCACCCCCCACGGCAGCGAGGCCCCATGAGCCGCACGACGCCCTCGACGAGCACCACCGCCACGACGGCCACCAAGAGCGGCGTGCGCGTCGCTCTGCCGGGCCAGCAGGTAGGTTCTGCTGACGTTGCCGCCAACTTCGCCGACATCGCCCCGCCGTTGTCGGCGGGCGAGGCCTTCGCCGAGAGCGCGCGCTGCCTGTACTGCTACGACGCGCCCTGCACGAACGTCTGCCCGACGCACATCGACGTCCCCGCGTTCATCAAGAAGATCCACAGCGGCAACCTGCGTGGCGCCGCGCGCGTGATCCTCGACGCAAACCCCATGGGGCACTCGTGCGCCCGCGCCTGCCCCGTCGAGGTGCTGTGCGAGGGCGCCTGCGTCATGAACGAGGCCGAGCACCGGCCCATCCAGATCGCGCGCCTGCAGCGTCACGCCACCGACGCGCTCCTCGAGCGCGGCTTCGCGCTTTTCACGCCGGCGCCGCCCTCGGGCAAGAAGGTCGCCGTCGTGGGCGGCGGCCCGGCCGGGCTCGCGTGCGCGCAGGAACTGCGTCGCCACGGACATGACGTCGTCATCTACGATGCCCATGCGAAGCCCGGCGGCCTGAACACCTACGGCATCGCGCAGTACAAGCTGACGCCCGAGGCTGCCCTCGCCGAGGCCGACACCATCCTGAAGCTCGGCGTCACCTTCCGCGGCAACACGGTGGTCGGCCGCGACGTCGCGTTCGACGATCTTGTCCGCGATCATGACGCCTTGTTCATCGGCTTCGGCCTTGGCGCGACGAACCAGCTCGGGATCCCCGGCGAGGACAAGGCCGGCGTCATCGACGCGCTGTCGTTCATCGAGCACCTGAAGGACAAGCCCTACGGCGCCTACCGCGTGCCCGATCGCGTGCTCGTGATCGGCGCCGGCAACACCGCCGTCGACGCTGCGACGCAGGCCCGTCGACTGGGCGCGCGCGAGGTGGCGTTTGTCTACCGCCGCGGCCCCGACGAGGCGTCGGCGTACGCCTACGAGATGGAGCTCGCGCGCAACGACGGCTGCCTGTTCCACTTCTGGGCGACGCCGCTCGAGGTCGTGGGCGGCGCTCACGTCGACGGCTTGAAGGTGAAGACCCCCGACGGCGAGCAGGTGCTCGCCGCCGGCATGGTGATCAAGGCCATCGGCCAGGAGAAGCAGGGCACGGCGCTGCGCGGCTTTGGCGTGGCCGTCGATGACAAGGGCCGCGCCGTCGTCGACGCGCAGCGCAAGACGTCGCGCGCGAAGGTGTGGGCCGGCGGCGACTGCGTCAATGGCGGCAAGGAGATCGTGAACGCCGCCGAGGACGGCAAGCAGGCGGCCCGCGCGATCCACGCGTCGTTCGCCTGAGCCTGCGGGCCGCAGCGGCGTCGGTCGTCAGCCGTGCGAGTGCCCGGGGTGGGGCGGCGCCGTCGGAGACGCCGTCGGCTTGCCCGACAGCCAGGCCGCGAGATCGCGCTGGGCGCTGAGCTCGCCGTGGTGGAGGCCGACGCGGCGCACGTTCGGGATGTGTGACAGCCACGTGCGCAGCTCGCCGCGGTCGGCGTGGGCCGACAGCCCGCGGAGCGTCTCGATCCGCGCGCGCACCATGACCGCTTCGCCGTCGAGCCACACGGTCTGGCCAGCCTTGGCGGCGTCCTGGATGCGGCGGCCGGGGGTGCCGACGCTCTGGTGGCCGACGAAGAGCAGCGTGTTGCGCGGGTCGGGCAGGCCATCGACGAGGTGGCCGATGATCCGCCCGCCCGTCACCATGCCGGCGCCGGCGATCACGATCATCGGGCCCGGCGCCTCGCGCAGCCGCAGCGAGTCCTTGCCGCGCTTGACGACGAAGAGATCGTCGAAGTCGAGGGGGTCGTCGCCGCGCGACAGCTTCTGCACGGACTCCTTGTCGTAGAGCTTCTTGAAGCGCCCGTAGGTCTCGGTGACGAGCAGGCCCATCGGCGTGTCAAGCGCCACCGGGATCTTCGGCAGGCGCCGACTCTCGACGAGCTCGTTCAGGAACCACAAGAGCACCTGCGTGCGCCCGATGGCGAACGCCGGGATGAAGACCTTGCCCTTCTTCGCCACGGTCTCCCGCACCACCGACAGCAGCTTCTCTTCGATGTCGGAGTGCGTGTGCTCGTGGTCGCGCGAGCCGTAGGTCGACTCCATGATCACGACGTCGACGGGGCGGGCGTCGGGCCACGCGTCGAAGGGATCGCGCAGGATGGGCGAGTCGGGGCGGCCGAGATCGCCCGACAGGACCACGCGGCTCTTGTCGCTCGTGAGGTCGACGGACGCGCTGCCGAGGATGTGGCCAGCCTCGCGGAACGTCAGGCCGAGGCCAAGGCTGCCGATGGGCGCGCCGCTCTGGTCGTAGGGTACTGGGCGCGCGAGGCGGTCGAACGTCGACAGGAACCACTGGATCTCGCGAAAGCTCGCGCGCTGCATCGACAGACTGTCCTCGAGGCTGATGCGCGCGATATCGAGCGTCGCCTTCGTCGCGAGGATGGGCCGGTCGTAGCCGCCGTCGAGCAACATCGGCAGCGAGCCGATGTGGTCGAGGTGGCCGTGGGTCAGCACGACAGCGTCGACGTCACGCGCAGCGTCGGGGAACCGCCAGCGTCGCGCCTCGGCACCCTGGCCGATGCCGCAGTCGACGAGCAGCTTCCGACCGCCCATCTCGACGCGGGTCATGGCACCCGTCACCGACTCGACCGCCCCGAGCAGGCGCACCTCGCCGTCGGGCAGGGGGTGCACGGCGGTGGCGGCGACCACCTCGGCGGCAAACGGGGCGGGTGTCATCGTGGCCGTCGTCATCGGGCTCCTCCCGGCGTGGGGGCGGTGGGCGCGCATGCGGCTCGCGAGAGGCAGAAAGCGTCGCCGGCGAGGCTGAACCCGGCGTAACGAGCATGGTACAGCACCCGCCATGCTGTCGCGTCTCGGCGTTCTGCTCCTCGTGCTCATCCCTTGCGTCGCCGAGGCGAGCGTCGACGACGGCGCGACTCCGCTGGTTGCCGAGGCGACGACCGCGGGCACGGGCCCCGTCGATCCGGCCGCTGAGCCTGTGCCGGCCGCGTCTGCGGCGCCGGCCGCGTCTGCGGCGCCGGCCGCTGAGCCTGTGCCGGCCGCGCCTGCGGCGCCGGCCGCGCCTGCGACCGCCGCCGACGTCGCCCCCGGCACTGCTCGTCCGTCCTCGACGCAATCGCCGTCTGCGGTCACGGACGGGCTCGAGGCGGCGTCGACCGGGCGGCGTGTCGGCGACCCGGTGCCGTTGACGCTGCGCGAGCCGACGTTGCGCGCGCTGTCGCTGATGGCCGGCGTCCGCTACGGGCTCGTCGGCAACGGGCCCACGCGGTTCGTCAACGACATCCGCCTCTCGGTGACCGATCACATCGAGCTGCGCACGGCGCTGTCGCCGTGGCCGACGGCGCTGATGCTGCGCGGGCGGCTCGGGTCGCAGCAAGCCGGTGCCGGCGCGTGGTTGCTT
>VGSZ01000249.1 GCA_016874845.1 Deltaproteobacteria bacterium | reverse complement strand
GTCTTCGACACCGGCTTTCACGCAACCCTGTTCCCCGAGGCGTACCTCTACGCGCTGCCGCGCCGCTTCCACGCTGACGACGGCGTCCGCCGCTACGGCTTTCACGGCACCTCGCACCGCTACGTCGCCGAGCGCGCCGCCGTGCTCTTTGCCCGGCCGCTGTCGTCGTTGAAGCTCGTGACGCTGCATCTGGGCAACGGCTGTTCGGCCTGCGCCGTCGATGGCGGCAAGAGCGTCGACACGACGATGGGCATGACGCCGCTCGAGGGCCTGATGATGGGCACGCGATCGGGCGACGTCGATCCGGCGGTGGTGCTGCGGCTGGCAAAGAAGCTCGGCGTCGATGACGCCGAGCAGCTCTTGAACAGGCAAAGCGGCCTGCTCGGCGTGTCGGGCAAGAGCCACGACATGCGCGACCTCGTCGACGCGGCCGCCGCCGGCGACGCTGACGCCGACCTCGCGGTGCGCATGTTCGCGCGGCGTGTGAAGAAGGCGGTGGGCGCGATGGCGTGCGCGCTGGGCGGGCTCGACGCTGTCGTGTTCACCGGCGGAATCGGCGAGCACTCGACGCGGGTGCGAGCGCTGGTCTGCGATGGCCTGCGCGTGCTCGGCGCGCTGCTTCATGAGAAGAAGAACGAGGCGCGCTCGAGCGCCGAGCGTGACCTGTCGACGATGGACAGCCGCGCGCGCATCCTCGTGATCCCCACCGACGAAGAGCGCGCCATCGCCCGCGATACGGCCCGCCTCGCCCTCGCCGCCTTACGGCCCTCGGCGGGCGCGGCCGCAGCCGCGATGGCAGCGACGGCGACCGCGACGACGACCGCGGCGACGACGACCGCGGCGACGACGACCGCGGGCGGCGCCGACCCGGCGCGCACGAAGGAGCCCGCGTGACCACGGCCAGACCGACGCGCGCCGTCGTGCTCGGCGAGGGGCCCCACTGGGCGGTGCTCGACAAGCCCGCGGGCATGACGGTCGTCGCGGGCCGCGGCGTGCCACGGCCGACGCTGCTCGATCTGGCCGTCGAGCGCTGGCCCGACGCGCGGCCGGTGCACCGGCTCGACAAGCCGACGACGGGGTGTTGCGCGGTGGCCAAGACCGCGTTCGGGCAGCAGGCGTTGTCCGAGGCGTTTCGCCGGCATTTCGTCGACAAGCGCTACGTCTCTGTCGTCTGCGGGCTGCCTTCGTGGGACAAGCTCGACGTCGACGCCCGCCTCGCTCGCGTCGACGACCCCGACCTGCCGAAGGACCGCGCCGGCAAGAAGGGCGTCATGGCCGTGCAGACCATCGACGAAGAACATGGCGTGCGCGCGCTGACGCGGCTGCGGGTGCTCGCCCGCGGCGACGGCGTGGCCCTCGTCGAGGCGCGCCCCGAGACCGGGCGCATGCACCAGATCCGCTGCCACCTCGCCCACGTCGGCCACCCGCTGGTGGGCGACGTGCTGTACGAGGCCCCGCTGCGCACCTTCGTCGATGGGCAGGACGTCGCGCTGCACGCCTACGCGCTGAGCGTGCCGCGCCCCGAGGGCGGCCGCGCCTTCGTCACCGCGCGCGTGCCGGCGGGGTGGTGGACGTTCGCCGCCGAGAAGAACCTGTCGCTCACCGCCGTCGACGAGCTGCGCGCCCGGTTCGACAAGACTCCGGAGCCGCCGCCGAAGGGACCAGCAGCGAAGGGACCAGCAGCGAAGGGACCAGCAGCGAAGGGACCAGCAGCGAAGGGACGGCCGTCGCAGGGGCGCCCAGCGCCCCACGGCGACGCGCGCGGTCGACTGGCATCGAGAGGTCCAACGAACGCGCCCACGAAGGGACCAGCAGGCCGCGGGCGTGCGTCCACCGGCCGGGACCCGCGCCCGCGCTGACGTCGGCGCCCGGCTACGCGTCCTGCGGCGGCAGGGTCACGGTGGCGCGCGGGCGGTCGCGGTGCTCGTCGACGAGCTGCTGCAGCACGGCGCGCGCCTCGACGCGGCGCTCGGGGTCGACGAAGACGCGCAGCAGCAGCGCGGGCTTGTTGTAGCGGGCGTACAGCGGCGTGTACTCCTCGAGAGGCACCGGGTCGTGGCTGCTGGTGACGACGAAGATCGGGGCCTTCTTCTTGACGTCGAAGTACTTCGACAGCACGCTGCGCGAGCGGGTGGCGATGTGGTCGATACGGGCGTCCTTCAGGCGGCGCACCAGCTCGTCGTGGGACACCGACACGCGGGCCTGCTGGTGGCCCTCGTTGTGCTCGTCGAGCAGCACGAAGGGGCGGCGCTCGACGATGCGGCGGGCCCACGGGTTCTTCGACTTGCGCAGGGCGAGGATCAGGTCCATGTCGTCGAGCTGCGTATAGCGCTCGATGTCGGCGGGCAGGCGGAACTCCTGCCGCGCCTCGTCGAAGTAGCGGGCGAGCATCTTCTCGAAGATGACCGGTGTATAGTGCAAATACACCGAAGCAAACATATGATAACGTGACAACAGGAAGTCTTCAAACGAGAAGATCGCGCGGCTGCGGATGCCCAGGAAGACCTGCCCGTCGCGCTCGACGGCGGTGACGTTGTCGATGAGCCAGTCCGCGTCGAACTTGCCGTAGTTGACCCCCGAGTAGAACGAGTCCCGCTGCAGGTAGTCCATGCGATCGGCGTCGCACTCCGACGACACGATTTGCCGCAGCGCCGGCGCGTAGTCGACGCCGCCGTGACGGAAGCGGCTGGAGGCGCCCGGCCAGGTGGCGCCGACGATCAGCTCGGCCACGTCGCGGGCGGCGATACCGTCGCTGTCGCCGAACTGCTCCTCGACGAGCTGGCCTAGCGAGCTATCGAGCACGATCTTCAGCGTATAGTCTTCATGGGTGGCGCGGCGCTGCACGTCGTCGCCGGCGAAGACACCGAGTCCGAGCTCGCCGACGGCGGGCATCAACAGCTCGGTGGTGTGCGACAGCGGCGCGTGGCCGAGGTCGTGAAAGAGCATTGCCAGGCGCACGGTCTGGCGAAACCGCGCCCGCACGCGCTCGGGCAGGTCGGGCGTGGCGCCGTCGCCGCGCACGGGGAACAGGCGGTCGAACAGCCGCGTGGCGAGTTGCATCGCCCCCATCGAGTGCGCGTAGCGCGTGTGCGTCGCGCCGGGGAACGACAGGTCGGCGAAGCCGAGCTGCTTGATGGTGCGCAGGCGCTGGAACGCCGGGTGGTCGATCAGCTTGATCTCCCGCTGGGTCACCGGCAACGTGCCGTGGATCGGACAGCGGATGTGGATGTGCTCGTCGCGCATCCTTGCGTGATCACCCTGACGAGACGGGAACTCAAGCGGGGCTGTGCGCCCTCGACGTCTACGGCGCGTTGACGCTCCCCGACCCGGAAGGAATGTTCCCTCGTCCTCGTTCGTCGGAGCCGTGATGCGCCCAGCCCGCCCCCTCTGCCCCCGCCCGGCGGGTCGTCCCGCCGCCCGCGCGGGCTTCGCCGCCGGTCTCGCCGCCGGCGCGCTCGCCTTCGCCGTGTTCATCGCCCCGGCCGCCGCCGCGCGTCCTGGCGGACCTGCACCGGCCGCGCGAGTGCTGTTCGCGCAGGACCTCGTGGTGAACCTGCAGGGCGAGGACGTCGGCACGATGACGTTTCGCGACACCGCCGAGCCCGACGGCGGCAAGCGCCTCGAGCGCGTCACCGACCTGACCGTGCACCGCGGCGCCACCACGACGCGCCTCGTGACGAAGACGACGGTGCAGCTCGACGCGAAGGGCGCGCCGCGGGGCTACCACTTCGAGAAGACCGACCCCGGCGGCACCCTCGTCGTCGACGCCGCCCTCGTCGACGGCGGCCGGCGGCTGGCGTTGACGAGCCGGCAGAACGGCGCCGTCGTGAAGAACTCGGTGGCGCTGCCGCCGGGGGCCACCCTCGCCGTCGCGTCGGAGCACGCCGTGCGCAGCGCCCCAAAGGAGGGCACGACGACGCAGCCGACGGTGCTCGAGGAGCTCGGCGCCGTCGTCGACCTGACGACGACGGTGACGAAGCGCGGCGACGGTCGCTTCGCCGTGGCGGTGACCTTTTCGGGCATGACCACCGAGGAGGAGATGGACGCGCAGGGCCGCACGCTGGTGGCACGCACGCCGGCCATCGGGCTCGTCGCCTACCCGTGGGGCAAGGCGCCCCCCGACGTCGAGCAGCTGCTGCGGCAGAACAAGAAGGCCGACCTGCTGGCGGTGTCGACGTGGAAGGTGGCCCCGGTGCGCCTGCCGGCGAAGCGCGTCGTCTACCGGGTGACGACGCCCGACGCGGCGACCTTCGCGGTGCCCGAGGACGCGCGCCAGAAGGTGCTGCAGCGCACGGCCACCGCCGTGGACATCGAGGTGCGCGAAGGCCCGACGACGATGACGACGCTGGCGGGCGACAAGCGGACGCGGGCGCTGTCGGCGACGCCCTACGAGGCGGTGGACGACGCGCGCATCAAGCGGGCGGCGAAGGAGGCGGTGCAGGGCGCCGTCGACGACGCCGACAAGGTGGCGCGCCTGTCGTCGTTCGTCTTCCGCCACGTCGCCAAGAAGGGGCTCGATCGGGGCTACGCGCCGGCGGTCGAGACGCTGCAGAGCCGCGCCGGCGACTGCACCGAGCACAGCGTGTTGCTGTCGGCGCTGCTGCGGTCGGTGGGGTTGCCGACGCGGATCGTCGACGGCGTGATCGTCGACCACGACCGCGCCGGCTACCACGAGTGGGTCGAGGTCGATCTGGGCCGCGGCTTCGTGCCTGTCGACCCGACCTTCAACGCGTGGCCCGCGGGCCCCGAGCGGCTGAAGCTCGCCGAGGGCAGCACCCTGCCTGACGAGCAGTTGGGCTTGAGCCTGGCGGCGGCCCGCCTGCTGAAGAGCGGGGTGGCGGTGCAGGTGCTGTCCGCCGAGTGAGGACGACGTCGACATCGACCGCCCTCGCGCGGTGGAGCGCGGCCCTGCCGGTAGGCGGCGGCGAACCTATCCTGTCGCGGTGAGCGCCTCTCGGCCCCTGCTGCGCGCGACGACGGCGCTCGGCCTCGCCGTGGCGCTGCACCTTGCGGCGCTGTGGGTCGTCGTCGGCAGCGACCTGCGCACGCTGTTTCCGCGTCGTCCGTCGGAGCCCGTCGCCGTCACCCTTGCCGAGGCGGCGCCGGCGGCTGCACCGATACCGCCCCCGGCGCTGTCGGCGACGCCCCCGCACGAGGTCGAGCGCGCGCTGCCCCGGGCGGCGCCGCGCGCGCCGACGATCACACCCGTGCCCGCTGCGGCGGTCCCTGCGCCGATGACGGCGCCCGCGACGCCGACGCTGCCGCCATCGTCGACGACGACGGAGGCCCCGTCGCTGCTGCGCCTGCCGTCGGCGTCGCTGCTCGACGGGGCGTTGGGGATCGGGGCCGGCGGTCCCGGCCCGTCGCGGGACGCGCTGACGGCCGCCCTTGACGTGCGCGTCGACGGCCCGGTGTCCGACAGGGCAGCGGCGGCGCGGGCGGCGACGCGGGCGCTGCAAGCCGACCTCGCCGACGACGCCGTCAGCGTGGGGCTGGCCGACGACTACTTCCGCACGCTGCGCCAGCGCATCGAGGTGGCGTGGCGGCCGGCGATGAAGCAGCTGAACGACGGCGGGGCGAGCACGACGCAGGCGGGCATGCTGCGCTCGCTCGTCGACGACAGCGGCGCGTGGGGCGAGCTCTGGGTTGCCTACCTTGACCTCGCGAAGCAGTACGCGAACGGACAGCCGCCGCAGCTGGAGCCGGCGCGGCGCGAGCGCCTGCGCGAGCTGATGCGCAGTCGACGCGGGGCGTTTCGCGTGCACGCGATCGCCGAGGCGAAGCTGACGCAGGACGCCGGCGGCCGCCTCCAGCTGCTCGAGCTGACGCTGCCCTCGGGGCACCCCGGCGTCGACGACGGCGTCCGCGAGGCCATCGCGCAGGCGCTGGTGGCGATGCCCGAGGTGCCCCCCGCCCGCGTCAGCCACGGGCGATCGTTCTCGTCGTGGTGGCGGCTGCGCGCGACGTGGACGATGGTGCCGCCGACAGCGCTGTTGTCGGGCGCGGCGTTCGACGTCACGCCGAAAGGCTTCGCGGTCGACGTCCCGTTCGACATCAAGCTGACCACTCACGTGCTGCTGCTGCGCACCGACGCGCGCACCACCGCCGGCGGCGATCCGGGCTGACGGCGCCGACGTCGGTGGCCGCTCCATCCGCCGGGACGGTGCACGGGGGCGTCGGTTGTTTGACTCTGCACAGCAGGGTGGGGGACAACGCTCTCCGCCGCGTGTGCGGCGACACAAAGGAGTTTCCCATGCAGAAGTTCAAGTTTGGCAGCGCGCTCGTCCTCGTGGCGGCGCTCGGTCTCGGTGGCTGCGCGACGTTCGAGCGCAAGTCGGATCAGGTCCCGGCGGGCTACGTCCGCCTGGCCGAGCTGAAGCGCAACGAGTACCGCGTCGGCGAGCGCGTCGAGGGCAAGGCCACCGTGAAGGCCGAGCGCAACATGCTCCAGAAGCTGCTGCCCTTCCTGTTCGGCCGCGAGACCATCTCGGGCGACCAGAAGGTCACGCCGGGCCTGTTGACGATCACCGAGGACACCACCGCCGGCATCCGCGGCGCGTCGGCGTCGGCGGTGTCGTCGGGCCAGATCGCCGACCTCGTCTTGGGCGTGCTCAGCCAGGCCGGCATCAGCCTCGGCTCGGCGGGCTCGTCGGCCATCGCGCAGGCGACGGCGGCGGCGTACTACCGCGCGCTGCAGAAGGCGCCCGGCGCCGACTTCCTGCTCGAGCCCCGCGTCGAGGTCTCGACCAAGGGCTCGTCGAGCCTGTTCTTCCTCACCACCGACGAAGAGACGGCCACGGTCAGCGTCAGCGGCAAGCCGATCACCATCTACACCGATGGCAGCAGCGCGCCGGCGGCGCCCGCCGGCGGCTGAACCGGCCGGTCAGGCACGAAGCGGGCGCGACGACAGTGTCGCGCCCGTTTTTGTTCTGGGCCGCTCTGGGGCCTCCCTGGGGCCTCCCTGGGGCGCCTCCCTGGGGGGCCCCTGAGGAGCGAGGCTCACCCGGCGCTGACGCTGCGGACGCGGCGCGCCTCGAGGGCGAGCAAGCCCACCGCCGCCGGCGTGACGCCGCTGATGCGGCTCGCCTGCGCCAGCGTGCGCGGCCGCAGGCGCAGCAGCTTCTCTTTGACCTCGTTGCTGATCCCCGGCATCCGCTCGGGCGCCGCCAGCCGCGCGAAGATCGCGTCGGGCAGGTCTTCGTCGACGAGGGCGCGCTCGCGCTCGACATCGGCGCGGGCGCGCTCAAGCACGCCGTCGTAGCGGGCCTCCACCGTCACCCGGGCCGCCACCGCGTCGTCGACGTCGAGCGCGCCGCCGTGGGCATCGACCATCGCGCGCACCACCGCCAGCGTCAGCTGCGGGCGCTTCAACAACTGGTAC
>VGSZ01000248.1 GCA_016874845.1 Deltaproteobacteria bacterium | reverse complement strand
CGCGGTCTCGCCGCCGTCGAGGCTCAGCTTGAACGTCTCGGGCACGTTGAAGTCACGGAAGGTGGCCTGCGTGTCGACGCAGCCGCCGACGACGCGCACCATGTGGATGGGCGCCGCCTCGTCCAGCTCCAGCTCGATCCACTCGCCGTCACCGTCGCCCTTCGCGTCGTCCTCGACCCAACCGGTGGACAGGTTACGATCGGTAGCGCGTAGGAAATAAGGGCCGCGGTCGATCTCGAGCTCGGGGGGCGGCGGCTCGGCCTCGGCCTTCGGCTTCGTCTTCGCGCGAGGCTCGCTCGGACGCTCGGCCTTCTTGTCACTCTTCTTCTTGACCTTCTTGTCGGCCTTGCCCTCGCCGGCGCCAGGCGCCTCGAGGTCCTCGAGACCAAGCCCTAGCTCGCCGCCACGGGCCTGCTCGGCGCCCTTGTCGCCACCGAGCAGCGCGTTATGCAGCGCCGCCGCTTTCAGCTCCTTCAGCTCGGCGGGCTCGATCCACGCCGATGAGCCTTTGACCGCAACGACATCGTGAGCGGGCAGGAAGTCGTTCAGCCGCTCGCCAGCGCTGGTGAAGGCGGTTCGGTCGGCATCGAAGCGCCAGACCTCCTCGCGCACGCCGGTGAGCAGCTTTACCTCGGCGCCGTCGTCCTTCTTCAGGCGCAGGATCTGCGGCTTGCGCCGGACCAGCACCTCGATGCTGCCGTCGTCGTCGACGTCGGCGAACGACCAGCCGGCTCGGGCCTCGCCGTAGGCGATGATCGACTTGTCACGGTCGACCTCGTCGCGCGCGTCGGCGTTCTTGGCGCGGTGGATGACATTCGTGAACAGCTCGACGACGCGATCGCCGTGGTGGCCGTATACGCGGATGCGCTTGAACTTCTCGTCGGGGGTCTCGTCGTAGGCCTCGAGCACGACCTCGGTCGAGGCCGCCGGCGGCGCCAGCGCCCGGGCCTCGAGGGTGGCGAGCTCGCGGCCGCCGACGGGCGGCAGCACCTGCGCGACGACAGCGCCGGCGGCGTCTTCGCCGAAGACGACCAGCTGCAGGCCTTCCTGGCCGAGAGCGACGCCGACGACGTCCTTCTTGCCGTCGCCGTCTAGGTCGGCTTCGACAGACTTCTTCAGGTCGAGCCCGCGCTTTTTTGCCGCCTCATCGGGGCGCACCTTCGGCTTCTCCTTCGGCTGGGGCGTCAGCAGATCGAAGACATTGGCGGCCGACGACGCCGTCGACCAGAGCAGCAGCAACGCGAAGGCAGACCGGGCGAGCATGTGGCGGAGTCCTAGCACCTTCGTCGTCGTTCTGCGCGGCCGCCGAGGCGACTCCCGCACGACGGGCCGCGGCTCCGCGCGCACCGCGGCTGGGAGTCGCGGGGGCTCAGTCGCCCGTCGCGTCCCCGGCGTAGAACGCGTCGAAGACGTCCTTGTAGCGCTCGTTCACCGCCTTGCGCTTGACCTTCAGCGAGGGCGTCAACAGGTCAGCGCCGGCGCGGCCCTGCTCGTCGGGCTTGTCGCCTACGGTGAAGTCGTGGTCGAGGACCTTGAACCTCTTGACCATCTCGTAGGAGGCCAGCGTCGCGTTCACATCGTGGAAGACCTGCGCGATGGCGGCTTGTACCGCGGGCTGCTGCGACAAGGTCGCGTGTTCACCCGACAAGCCGTGCGTCGCCGCCCACTTCTTCAGGTTCTCTTCGTCCAGAGTCACCACCGCCGACAGGAACTTGCGCTTGTCGCCGTGCACCACGACCTGGCTGACGAGCGAGGAGCGGTTCTTCAGCAGGTTCTCGAGGTTCTGGGGCGCCACGTTCTTGCCGCCGGCGGTGACGATGATGTCTTTCTTGCGATCGGTGATCCGGATGAAGCCGTCGGCGTCGACGACGCCGATATCGCCAGTGTGGAACCAGCCGTCGGCGTCGATGGCCTCCTTCGTGGCGTCCTCACGGTTCCAGTAGCCCTTCATGACGCCGCGCCCGCGGATGAGCAGCTCGCCGTCGGCGGCCACCTTGAACTCGGTGCCCGGCAGGGCGCGCCCGACGGTGCCGATGCGCGCGTCCGCGGGCAGGTTCACCGCCGACGCCGCCGACGTCTCGGTCAGCCCGAAGCCCTCGCAGATCGTGAAGCCGGCGTGCTTGAAGAAGTAGGCGACGTCCTTGCTGAGCGGCGCGCCGCCCGACACGAAGAAGCGCATGCGGCCGCCGAAGCGCTCGCCGAGCTTCCGGTGCAGGCCCTTGAACACGGTCTTCTGGGCGAGGCTCCAGGCGGCGCCGCCGGGCCTACCGCCAGCTTGCGCGAGCTTCGCCGCTTTCTCGCCCTGCGACAGGCCCCACGCCGCCAGCCGGCCCTTGACGCCCGGCTGCGCCAGCGCGCCCGCCGTCGCCGACGCATAGACCTTCTCGAAGATGCGCGGCACCGAGCACATCATCGTCGGCCGCACCTCGCCGAGCTCGTCGACGATCTTCTTCATGTCGCCGGTCCAGAAGGCCATCACGTGCGCCTCCTGGAACCAGATGGTCTCGATGACCTTGGCGAAGACGTGGGCCATCGGCAGGAACAAATACTGCAGGTCATCGGGCGTGATGAGCCGCGTCTTGTGGATGGCCTCGGCCTCGTAGAGCATATTGTCGTGGGTGAGCATCGCCCCCTTGGGCCGCCCCGTCGTCCCCGACGTGTAGATGAGCGTCAGCAGGTCGTCGGGCCCAAGCCCTGCGGAGCGCGCCTTCACGAGCGCCGCGTGTTCCTTCAGGAAGGCCGCGCCGTCAGCGAGAAGCTGCTCCCAGGTCATCTCCCAGCCGCCGGCGGCGTCGACGTCCCCGGTCATCGCGACGACCTTCTTCACGCCGGGCAAGGCGCCCCTGATGCCGCGCAGCTTCTGCAGCTGCGTGGCGTTCTCGGCGAAGACGACGACGGCGCCGGCGTCCTGCAGGATGAACTGCGTGTCGGCGGGCGTCGACGACTGGTACACCGGTACCGTCGTCGCGCCGGCGCCGAGGATGCCCAGATCGGCGAGGATCCACTCGAGCCGGGTGTTCGCGATGACCGAGACCATCTGGCGCGGCTGCACGCCGAGGGTCAAGAGACCGGCGGCGATCTTCGTCGCGGTCGCGTCCATCTCTTCCCAGGTGACGTCGCGCCAGACACCGCCCGACTTGAACTGCGCGGCGACCTTGTCGCGCCGGGTGGCGACGACGTGGGTGAACAGCTCGTGGATGGACTTCGCCATGCAACCTCGGGCAGCGCCGCCCACGACGGCGCTGGGAACGTTCGGAAAAGAATCGCGGCTCGTTACCAAAACGTCCGTCGGCGCGCGACCGCGAGCCGTCGACGTCACCGGCCGGCGCGGCGGGCGTTGTTCGCCCGCACGACGGCGGCGCGGCCGTCCTTGTTCGTCTGGCGCGCGCGGCCGAAGGCGACGGCGTCGCCGGGGACCGCCTCGGTGACGACGGAGCCGGCGGCTACGTAGCTGTCGCGGCCGAGCACGACGGGGGCCACCAGCGTGCTGTTGCTGCCGACGAAGACGCCGTCGTCGATGGTCGTGACGTGCTTGCCGACTCCGTCATAGTTGCAGGTAATCGTGCCCGCCCCGACGTTGACGCCGGCACCGATCACGGCGTCGCCAAGGTAGGCAAGGTGGTTGGCCTTGCTGCCGCGGCCGAGCTTCGTTTTCTTCAGCTCGACGAAGTTGCCGACGTGGGCGTCGTCGCCGACGTCGGCGTCGGGGCGCAGCCGCGCGAACGGCCCCACCGACGCGTTCCTTCCGACCTGCGCCTGCTGGACCAACGAGTAGGCGTGGATCACGGCGCCGTCGTCGATGATGCTGTCGACGATGACGCAGCCGGGCCCCACGGCGACGCCCTCGCCCACCCGGGTGCGGCCGGTGACGATGCAGCGGGGCCCGAGGTCGACATCGGTACCAAAGACGACGTCGGGGCCGATCACGACGCTGCCCGGGTCGTGAACCGTCACCCCGGCCCGCATGGCCTCGTCGACGATCCGACGGCCGACGAAGGCCTCGGCCTCGGCGAGCTGCAGCCGGTCGTTGACGCCGTGGGTGATCGCCCCGTCGACGGCCATCGACGCCACCGTGGCGCCGTCGGCGACGGCGAGCCCGATGACGTCGGTCAGGTACAGCTCGCCAGCGGCGTTGTCGGTGGAGAGCCGCGGCAACGCCGCCCGCAAGAACGCCGCGTCGAAGCAATAGACGCCCGGGTTTACCTCGGTCAGCGCCCGCTGGGCGTCGGTGGCATCCTTCTCCTCGACAATCGCCCGCACGCGATCGCCCCCGTCGCGCACGATCCGGCCGTACCCCCGCGGCGGCACGATGTGCGTCGTCCACAAGGCCACCGCCGCCCGCTGCTCGGCCCGCAACGCCACGAGCTGCGCCAGCGCCGACGACTCGAGGCGCGGGGTGTCGCCGCAGACCACCAGCACGCTGTCGACCTCGGGCGGCAGCGCCGCCAACGCCACCTGCACAGCGTGACCAGTGCCCCGCTGCTCGGCCTGCAGCACGGTGCGCACGCGCGTGCCGTAGCGCGCCGACAGCACCGTCCCGACCGCCTCGGCGCCGTGGCCGACGACGGCGGTGACGTCGTCGCCGACGCCGGCGGCGACGACGGCGTCCACGACCCAGGCCACCATGGGCTTGCCGACCACGGTGTGCAGAACCTTGGGCGTGCGGCTCTTCATGCGGGTGCCCTTGCCGGCGGCGAGGACGACGGTGGCGGTGCGGTGCGTGCTCATGGCCGGCGTTGTACCGCGCTGCGACGCCCGCGGTGCAGCACCCCGGTGGCGACGATGCACCCACGACGGCGGGTTGACCGGACGGACGACCGCGCACTAACAAGCATGCGGCTCCGTCGTCGTCGACGGCGCGCTTCAAAGACCAAGGAGCCCGTGCATGCCGAGCGTCGCAGGCGACAACGAGCTGATGCCGGTCACCGACATCGTGGCGTGGCTGGCGAAGCGGCGCCCGACGGCGACGTTGTCCGTGCGGCGACGCGACGTCGAGAGCCGCTTCTTGATCCGCGAAGGCGCGTGCACGCAGTCGTGGTCCACCGACCCGCGCGAGTACCTCGGCCAGCACCTGATCAACTTCGGCTTCATCAACGAAGACGACCTGCAGCGCGCCTTCGACACGCAAAAAGAGACCCGGGTCCCGCTGGGGCGCGTGCTGGTGATGGTCGAGGCGCTGACGCAGGCGCAGCTGCAGCGCGTGCTGACGTTCAAGACCCGCGAGGGCCTGCTCGAGGCGCTGTGCTGGAACGACGGCAGCTGGCGCGTGACCCCCGGTGTCGACGGCGACCCCGACCTCGACTGTGAGCGTGCGGTCGATCTGCGCGAGGCGTACGCCGAGGCGATGGCGCGCCGCCAGATGTGGGGCGAGATCCGCCGCGTCTTTCCGTCGGACGCCACCCGCTGCGACATGCTCGACGACGGCACGGCGGTGTTGAGCGCGTTCGACCGGCGCCTGCTGGCATTGATGGCCACCGGCAGTACGGTGGGCGAGGCAGCGCTCGAGCTGCGCGCGATGGACTTCCAGACCTACGCGCGCCTGTACGACCTTGCCAACCGCAAGCTGCTGCGGGCGCGGGTGACGACGATGGAGATCTCCATCGACGACCTCGCCCAGCTCGACATCCTGCAGGGCTTTGTCGTCGCCGCCGGACCCGAGGCCGTTTCGGCGGGCGGGGTCGAGGGGCCGCGGGCGTTCGAGCTGGCGCCGCCTGTCACCGCCGACGCGACACCTGTCGTTCCTGGCTCGCTGGCGGTGCTGGCGCCGCCGCCGGCGCGCCCGACGCCGCCCGCGTCCCCGACGTCGTCGGCGCCGGCCACGCCGGACGCGTCGACGGCGACGCCGCCGGCGGCCACCCGCTCGAACGGCCCCACCGGCAGCGTGACGCGCCTGCGGCTGGAGCAGGTCGTCGAGAAACCGGGCGTGGCGGTGCCGGCGGAAGCGACCGACCCCCTGAACGCGCTGCGCGCGGCGCTCGCGGGCCGACACTGGTCCGAGGTGGTCACGCTGGCCCAGCGCATCCTCGAGCACGAGCCGCACAACAGCGAGGCGGTCGCCGCGCTGCGGGCCGCCGACGGACAGCTGCGCCGTGGTCGCGAGGAGACGAGCGAGCACGAGCTGCTGCGCGCCCCGCGGCTGGCGATGCCGCGCGAGCAGATCGCGCAGGCGCATTTGTCGTCGAAGGAGCGCTACGTCCTGTCGCGCGTCGACGGCGCGCGGACGCTGGGGCAGATCGTCGCCGTCAGCCCCATCTCGCGCACCGAGCTTGTCCGCATCGTCGATGGCTTCGTCGCCCGCGGCGTGCTGTCGTACTGAGCCGCCGATCAGCGCCGCGCAGGGTCGGCCCCGACGAAGTTCTCGTCATCGGCTCGTGCGGCGCCATCTTCGGCGGCCTTCAGGACGGCCTGCGTCGCCGGGTCATCGAGCTCGCGCGACGGCACCGGCAGCCAGCGGGATCCATCCCACAATTCGCCGCCGGAGTACTGTGACTTGTAGCTCATGGTACGGGAGCCACTTACCAGATATCCAAGATAGTAATACTGCTTTCCCCAGCGTCGGGTCAGGTCGATCTCCCACAGCGCCGAATAGACGCCGAGGGACAGGTCGCGCAGCGCAGGATCCCAGTAGAAGTAGACCGTGGACACGCCATCGTCGACGACATCGACGATGCCGACGGCGACGAGCGCACCCTGCCGGTCGCGCCACGACAGCTCCCAGGTGTCGGCGACGGTGTCGAGCAGGAAGCGCGCGTACGAATCCTCGTCGGTCTCCTGGCCGTCCTTGTCGTGCTGGTCCTCCTGATAGCGGCGGTAGAGCTGCAGGTGCTCGTCGTCGACGAGCGGAGGGCCGAGCTCGACCTCGAAGAGCCCGTCGCAGCGCTTCTGCACGCGCCGCTGCGAGCGTGACGGCGCGAAGCGGTCGATGGCGATCCGAAAGGGCTGACAGCGTCGACAGCCGGTGCACACCGGGCGGTAGACGAGGGTGCCCGACCGACGCATGCCCAGCAACATCGCCTCGCGGTAGTCGCGCGGACGCAGGCGCCCGGGCAGCGCGTACACCGTGCGCGACGCCCGCTGCTCCTCGGGAAAGTAGGCGCACTCGCCATCGACGACGACGAGCGGTCCGAGGACCGGCAGGCGCGCCGGCGGCGGGATCACGCGGGAACGCGGCGCGCCGGCCACGGCTCAGGGCACCTGCTTCATGAGCGCGAGGTACTCGCGCGCTGGCACGAACCCGGTGATGCTCGGGTGTCGGGGCACGGCGTTGGCGTCATCGAGGTAGCGACCAGTCTTGTCGATGAAGGCGATGGTCGGCAGGCCGACGACGCCGAAGCGCCTCTGCAGCTCGGCGAGCGCCGGCGTCTCGTCGGTGGCGTCGACCTTGATGTTCACGAAGCG
>VGSZ01000247.1 GCA_016874845.1 Deltaproteobacteria bacterium | reverse complement strand
CTGTGCAGCCCCCTGTACCGCCCCCATCGACGTCGACGCCGGCGCAGAGCGCGGCGGCCGCGACCACGCCGGGAGCAGGGCCGTCCATCGCGCTGCCCCGCGGCTTCAGCAAGGCCGCGCGGCCGGCGACGTTCGGCGCCACGCTCACCGTCGTCGTGCCCGGCGTGCCCGTGCCCCCACCGCGGCCGCCGGTGCCGCCGTCCGCGCTCGAGGCGGGGCGCAAGCTCTACCAGCAGCGCTGCACGCTGTGCCACGGCGACACCGGCGCCGCCGACGGCGTCGGTGCGCGCCGGATCAACCCCGAGCCGCAGCACCTCGACGCGGTCATCTGGCAGGCGAGCGTCACCGACGAAGAGATCACGAAGGCCATCCTCGAGGGCGGCGCCGCCGTGTCGCGCAGCCCGATGATGCCCGCCAACCGCGACCTCAAGAAGAAGCCCGACGCAGTCCAGAGCCTGGTCGCCTACGTGCGCAGCCTGCGAGCGCCGCACGGCAGCGTCATGGGCTCGCTGCTGCTCGCCGACCAGTCGTCGCGCGCCGGCTTCGCCGCCGCGAGCAAGGACGGCACCGCCACGCTGGTGTTCGCCGACGTGCCGCGCGGCAAGGCCCAGCTGACGGTGCTCGTCGACGGCGACGGCAAGGTCGGCTGCACCCTGGACCTCGACGTCCAGCGAGACGCCACCGTCACCTGCAAGTGACGCGCTCGCTGAGCCTTCGATCACTCCGCCTCCTCTTGCGCGTGGACACACTCGTCGTGATTCGCCCTGCCCTGCTCTCGCTGTCGCTCTGCCTCGTTACCAGCGGCGCCACCGCCCAGCCGGCGCCCGCCGGTGGCAAGCCGCCGCCGAAGGCGCCCCCGGCCGTGCCGGGCAAGCTGCCCTCGACGCTGCCCTCGACGCTGCCCTCGACGCTGCCCTCGACGCTGCCGTCGACGCTGCCCTCGAGGCTGCCCTCGAGGCTGCCCACCGATGTTGGAGCGGCGAGACTGCCGGCGCAGCTCGCCCCGTCGACCGCGCCCGCCGCGCCGACGCGGCGCGAGATCACCGTCGACTACGTCTGGTTCACGGGCGAGCCCGGCACCGGCGCGATCAAGGGCGGCACGTCGCCGGTCCTGGTGCGCATCGACAAGAACGACGCTCCCGGAGCCTCGGTGAACGTGCTCGACGAGTTCGCCGGCAGCGCGGGCCCGCAGTGGCGGGCGACGGCGTGGCTCGCGGCGCTGACGGCGGTGCACGAGTCGTCGACGCCGCTCCTGCAGCACGAGTGGACCGTGCGTGCCGGGGGCGTCGTCGACGGGCCGTCGGCCGGTCTGTTGACGGCAGCGTCGTTTCTCGCGCTGCTGAGGGGCGACCAGGTGCTGCCCGACGTGACGATCACGGGGGCCATCAACCCCGACGGCACCGTCGGCCCGGTGAGCGGCATCCCGCAAAAGATCGAGGCCGCCGCTGCCGCCGGCAAGAAGCGCTTCGGCTACCCGGTGGGCGCGCGGCAGGCCGAGGACGCAAAGACCGGCAAGCTCGTCGACGTTGAGAAGCTGGCGCGCGCGCTGGGCATGGAGGCCGTCGAGCTGCGCACGCTCCGCGACGCGTCCCGCCTGCTCACCGGCAAGGACCCGGGCGCGCCGACGCTGGCCAGCGACGACGACGTGCGCATCAGCCCCGAGCAGATGGAGGCGGCGCAGGTGCGCGTCGACATGTGGCGCGCCAGCGCCGAGGCCGGCTACGGCCGTATCCAGCCGACGCTGTCGTCGCTGTCCGACGAGGCCCGCGCGTCGCTGTCGTGGCTGTACACGCCGATCTTCGCCGAGGTGAACGCCGCCCAGGTCTACGAGCGCGGCGGGCAGCTCGTCGCTGCCGAGCACAAGTGGTCCGAGGTCACCATCGCCACCGGCGCCGCCGAGGACGAGCTGAGGATCCTTGCCGCCGCCGGCGAGGGCCGGTTGGAAGAGGCGTTTCAGGTGCTCGCCCCCTACCTCGAGCTCGAGGCACAAGCCGGTCAGCTGCTCGACGAGCTCGAGATGAGCTTCGCCACCGCGAATGGCACGGTGAGCGCAGTGAATGCGGTGCTCGCCGCCGAGACCATCGTCGACAGCCTCGCGCTGGTGGCCACCGGCAAGGCCGGCCTCGACGCTGCCGTCGCCATGGTGACGCAGCTCGAGGCGGACGCCGCGGCGGGCCGCATCGAGGCGTCGCAGCAAAAGGTCCAGCAGTTCGTCGTGCTGCTGCTGCGCACCGCGCCGGTGCTGGCGCGCGCCGAGACGATGCTCGCCGCCGCGCGCCTGGAGCTGGCGTTCGAGGGCACGGTCGACGGCGGTGGCGCCGCCTTCGAGGGTGCGCGTCTGTCCGAGCTGGCGCGCGGGTACGCGTCGGCAGCGTCGGCGAGCCGCGCGTACTTCCAGGGGCTCGTGGGGCTGACCGACGACAGCGCGGCGTCGTTCGCGTTCGTCGAGCCGCAGTGGGCGACGGCGTCGGCGGGGGCGGCGCTGGCGGCGACGTGGGCGGGCAAGACGACGCCGGTCGCGCAGCTGTTCGCGGTGGCCAGCGGCGCGCACGCAGTTCTGGCGGCGGCGGCGCTGCTGAACAAGTACGAGGCGCTCGGGTTCAAGGACGGCGCCTACCCGCGGCGGGCGGCGTTGTCGGCGCAGATCACGGCGGCGCGCGAGGCGGCGCTGGCGGCGCTGGCGAAAATGAAGGCATTTTTGGGCAAGGTGCCCGAGCGGGTGATCGCCGAGTTCCACCACGCCGAGGAGCTGCGCGAGGGCCCCGACCCCGACAAGCTGCTCGCGTTGTCGTCGTACAGGCGGGCCTCCTTCGCCGCCGTGCTAACGGTCGAGTTGGGCCTTGGACGCAGCGCCCGTTGAGTCCAGAGACGTGACGGCCCCGGCACGCGCGCCGCGACACGTCCGTCGTGAGCGTGGTGGTGGACGAAGACCTCACGCGCCGTGGACGGCTGAAGCTGCTCGAGCAGGACGCGCCGCCGCACGGGCACGTCGCCACCGTTGAGGACGTCACCCGTGATCTGACCTCGGGCGAGGGAGCGCCGGCGGCGGCGGCGTCCGATGGGCTCGAGAAGCGCTTTGTCGACCACGGCGAGATCGCGCGCGGCGGCATGGGCGTCGTGCACCGCGTGCTCGAACGCAGCCTGAACCGCGTCGTCGCGCTGAAGGTGCTGAAGCCCGACAAGGCGACGTCGCCGGGCGCGCGGAAACGGTTCATCGCCGAGGCGCAGATCACCGGCCAGCTCGAGCACCCCTACATCGTCCCGGTCTACGAGCTCGGCGTCGACGACGACGGCCAGACCTTCTTCACGATGAAGCTGCTCGAGGGCCGCACGCTCGAGAAGGCCATCGAGGATCGCCGCCCCGCCGTCGACGACGCCGCGCTGCGCGACGCGGTCGATGTGATCTTGAAGGTGGCCGACGCGCTGTCGTTCGCCCACAGCAGGGGCGTCATCCACCGCGACCTCAAGCCATCGAACGTGATGGTGGGCGACCACGGCGAGGTGACGCTGATGGACTGGGGCATCGCGCGGGTGCCCGAGCCGGCGGCGCGACCAGCCCTCGCGCCCGGCGACAAGCGCACGACGTCGCTGACGTCGTTTGGGCCCGAGCGCATGGGCACGGTGCTTGGCACCTATGCGTACATGTCGCCGGAGCAGGCGCGCGGCGCCATCAACGAGATGTCGCCCCGCACCGACGTGTTCGGCCTGGGCGCGGTGCTGTTTCGCGTGGTGTCGGGGCGCGCGCCCATCGAGGGCACGAGCTCGCTGGACGCGCTGGCGCGGGCGGCGACGTGCCAGCTCACTGACGTGCAGGGCGCCGTCGTCGGCCAGCTGCGGCAGGCGCTGCTCGAGGTGGCGCTGCAGGCGATGCGCAAGGACGCGAACGAGCGGTTCTCGTCGGTGGCGGCGATGCGCAAGGCCATCGAGGGCGTGCTACGCGGCGGCCAGCGCTTCCCGCAAATCCGCTTTCGCGCCGGCGCCACCATCCTGACCGAGGGCAGCGTCGGCGCCGAGGCGTACATCATCCGCAGCGGCGAGTGCGTCGTGTACCGCACCGTCGACGGCCAGCGCGTGAGCCTGCAGCAGATCGGGTCCGGCGCCGTGTGCGGCGAGACCGCGGTGTTCACCGGACAACCACGCAACGCCAGCGTCGAGGCCGCCATCGACGTCGAGCTGTACGTCGTCGCCGGCCGCATCCTCGAGAGCGAATTGGGGCTCGACACGTGGCTCGGCGAGTTCATCCGCTCGCTTGGCGCGCGCTCCACCGAGCTCGTGCACCGCAGCGCCGCCCTCGCCGTCGAGCTGCAGCGCGCCCAGGTGCAGCGCACCGCTGCCCTGCGCCTGCTCGGCAGCGCCTCGGTGCCGCTCGCCGACGTCGCCCGCGCCGCCGGCGTCGACGTCGCCTGCGCCCGCGAGCTGCTGGCCAGCGAGCCGACCTTCGTCGTCGTCGGCGACGCGGCGCATTGCGCCTGACGCCGCCCGCGGTGCCACGCCGATGACGCAGCCGCGGGCGTCCGCTGCGTAGGCAACAACGCGGCCGTCGTCGACGAAGTCCCGTTTTCATGACCGCGCGGTGATGCACGGTGTCCACCATCGCCGTGTCTGGAGGTTCCGTTGGCCGACGCACCGCTCACCGCCGCTCCCGAGCTCGCCCTGACGACGTCGTCGACGACGGCGACCGCCCACACCGCCGCGCCGACGCAGGAGCGCGTCGTCGGCCCCGCCGACGGCGTCGACGAAGACCTGAGCTTCATCGAGACGTGGCTGCGGCTGTCGGCAGGCCTGCTGTGGGTTGGGCTGTGCTCGACGGTGTTCCTGTTCGTGCTGTTTCTCTTCCTGCCGTCGCGGGCGGCGCGCATCCGCGTCGGCAACGTGTACGGCACGTGGGCGGGCCGGGGCATGGCGTGGCTGACGGGCTCGCGGTGCGTCATCCGCGGCGAGGAGCACGCCGACGGCGCGCGCCCCGCGATCTACCTGGCGAACCACACCTCGATCATCGACATCTTCCTTGGCATCTGGCTGTCGCCGACGGGCACCTGCGGCGTCGGCAAGAAGGAGGTCATCTGGTACCCGTTCTTCGGTCAGTTCTTCTGGCTGGCGGGACACCTGACCATCGACCGCAACAACCGCGCCTCCGCCGTCGAGGCGATGCGCGACATGTCGTCGTTCGTCGGCAGGCACGGCCTGTCGATCTTCGTGTGGCCCGAGGGCACGCGCAGCAAGGACGGCCGTCTGCGCGCGTTCAAGAAGGGCGCGTTCCACATGGCGCTGGCGACGAAGCTGCCGGTGGTGCCGATGGTGATCGCTGGCGCCCACGAGGCGTGGGAGTCGCGCTCGCTGCGCCTGCGCCGCCGCACGATCACCGTGACCTTCCTGCCGCCGATCGAGACGGCAGCGTGGGAGAAGGACCACCTCGACGAGCACATCCGCGCCGTCGAGAGCGTGTTCGCCGCCGCCCTGCCCGACGCGCAAAAGCCGCTGCCGCCTACAGCCTGACGATCCCGCAGCGCGCACCAGCCCCCTTCCGCAGAGGGCCGGTTCCCGACGGCCCGCCGCTGGCGACCGCCTCGGCGTGCGGGGGAGACCATGGGCCTCGTCGTCTGGTGCGAGGACGTACAGCTGGCGGATGTGGCGCGGGTGGGCGGCAAGAACGCCGGGCTCGGCGAGCTGACGCGGGCGCTGGCGCCGCGCGGCGTGCGCGCGCTGCCGGGCTTCGCCGTCGACTGCGACGCCTGTCGTCGCTTCGTCGGCGACAGCGGCCTCGAGTGGCGCATCGACGAGGCGCTGGCGACGCGCTCGGCCGGCTCGCCGACGGCGAGCTGGTGACGCTGTCGTGCGCCGAGGGCGATCGCGGCCGCGTGTACCTGGGCGTCATCCCGCACACGCGCGAAGAGAAAGACGTCGGCGCGCTGCCCCCGGTGGAGACGAAGCTGCTGATGAACCGCGCCGACCCGTCGTCGGCGCTGCGCCACGGTCGCCTGCCCGCCGACGGCATCGGCCTGGCCCGCATGGAGCTCATCATCACCCACGACCTCCACGTGCACCCGAGGGCGCTGATCCGCTTCGACCGCGTCATCGACCCCGTCGCCCGCGCCACCATCGACGCGCTCACCGCCGGCTACCCGAGCCGCGAGGAGTGCTTCGTCGACCGCCTGGCCCGCGGCATCGGCCTGCTCGCCGCCGCCGTGTGACCTCGCTCGGCGCTGGTGCGGTTGAGCGACTTCTAGACCAACGAGGACGCCTCGCTCGTCGGCGGCGCCGCCTTCGAGCCGCGCAAGGAGGGCCTGATGCTCGGGTTTCGCGGCGCGTGCCGGTACACCGACGAGCGCTACCGCAAAGGCTCCGCCCTCGAGTGTCGCGCGCTGAAGAAGGCGCGCGAGGAGCTCGGCCTCGAGAACATCCTCGCCATGGTGCCGTTCTGTCGCACCGCCGACGAGGCCGATCGCGTGCTCGCCGCGATGAAGGAGGAAGGCCTCGAGCGCGGCCAGCACGGCCTGCAGGTCTGGGTCATGTGCGAGGTGCCGGAACGTGACCCAAGCCGAGGACTTCGCCGCCCGCTTCGACGGCTTCTCCATCGGCAGCGACGATCTGACGCAGCTGAGCCTCAACGTCGATCGCGACGCCGCGCATCTGGCGACGCTGTCCTCGCAGAAGAACGAGGCCGTCGTGCGCGCCATCCGCGACGTCATCCGCCCCGCCCACGCCGTGGGCAAGCCCGTGGGCATCTGCGGCCAGGCGTCGTCGGACCACGCCGACTTCGCCGAGCTGCTCGTGCAGGCAGGCATCGACTCGAGCTCGCTGAACCCCGACAGCGTGCTCGCCGTGCGCGCCCGCGTCGCTGCGTTCGAGGCGCGGCGCCCGCTCGACGCCGGCGGCGCGCGGGGGCGGGCCGCGGGCGGCGGCGGCGTCGCCGCCGCCGCCGCGCAGGGCGTCGCTCGCCGCGTCGTCGAGCGACGCCTTGCGCGGCGACGCTCGGGGTCTCGCCGTCCCCCCGGTCGCCGGGAATCGCATAGGATGGGCCGCCAGCGGGAGGCCTCATGTCGATCGTCGTGCGGATCGCGGTCGTGCTGTGGATGGTGGTGGCGGGCCTGCAGCGGGCGCACGCCGCCGACGTGGGCGAGCCATCCATCGCGGTGCTCGAGCTGCGGCCGGCGTCGCCGGCCGACGGCGCGCTGGCGCAGCTGCTGTCCGACGCGCTCGCGGTCGGCGTCGGCAAGGCCCACAAGGGCGTCGTCGTGTCGCAGCGCGAGGTGGCGGCGCGCATCGACGCGTCGTCGCAGCAGCAGCTGCTCGGGTGCACCGACGACAAGTGCGTCGTCGACCCTGTTGATCGAGGCCACCGCCGTCGACGTCGCCGACGGCAGCGTGCGCGCGCGACAGACGGCGCTGTTCCCCAAGGGCGACCAGGCCAC
>VGSZ01000246.1 GCA_016874845.1 Deltaproteobacteria bacterium | reverse complement strand
GCGGCGCCGCGCGGGGGTGTTCGCGCCCGAGGCGCTGCTGTTGGCGACGACGTTGTGTGCCCACGGCCTCGCGCGCCACATGGCGTTTTCCCTGCACATCCCTCATCGCGCGATCGCCCACGGGTGGCCGGTCGTCCTGGCCGTGCTCGTGCCGGTCGCCGTCGCGGGGGTGCTGGCGCGCCTGGGGCGCCGCGCCGCCAGCGTCGCCGTTGTCGCCGTGACCGCGCTGCCGCTGCTCGTCATCGGCGGCGACGCGCTCGTCACCCCTAATGTGTGGCGCGACTATTCGCGCGACGCGAAGCTCTACGAGTGGATTGAGAAGAAGACGCCGAAAGACGCGCTCTTCGCCGGCAACTTCCAGATCATGGACGAGGTGCCGCTGTTCGGGCGTCGGCGCGCGTACGTGAACTGGAAGCTGGCCCACCCGTACCGCCTCGGCTACTTCGACCTCGTCACCGAGCGGACGCGCGCGATGTACGCCGCGCTGTACGCGAAGGACGCGGCGGACGTCGTGCGCTTCGCCGACGCCACCGGGGTCGACTACCTGATTGTCGACGAGACGCGGTTCCAGAAGCTCGAGCGCGGCGACGGGCAGCTGTTCGAACCGCTGCGCTCGATGGTGCAGCCGCTGTTTACGGCGTGTGAGCAGGGCCCCTGCGCGATGAACCCGCCGCCGAAGCAGGCGGTGGTGTTCTCGTCGGGCCGCTACCGCGTCGTGTCGAT
Organism: Deltaproteobacteria bacterium; assembly: GCA_016874845.1. Lineage (GTDB taxonomy): Bacteria > Myxococcota > UBA727 > UBA727 > VGSZ01 > VGSZ01. The sequence goes on along the minus strand of VGSZ01000246.1, from coordinate 6,727 downwards.
CGAGAAGCTTCGATCCCTCGTCGGCGCGCCCTGAACCGGCGGCCGGTCGTCAGCCGAACGCCTGCTTGTAATCGACGCCGTCGTCGCCAGGGTTGCCGTCGGCGTCGAGCGCGCCGTCGTCGCCAACGTCGTCGATGTCGAGGCTGGCGCTGCCGAAGAACGAGTCGATGCGGTCGAGCACGACGGTGGGGTCTTCGAGGGTCAGCACGCTCTTGCGGAATTCCTTGCCCCCAACGAGCCCGCGCGAGTACCACACGAGGTGCTGGCGGAACGTCTTCGTCGCCATCAACGACGGCGGCGTACGCAGCAGCTTGCGCTCTTCCTCGTCGTCGATGGTCTCGTGGAAGGCGAGGTGGTCGTCGTAGTGGCGGTGGATGAGCGCGAGCCGCTCCGCCGGCGAGGGCGGCGGCAGGTCACGGCCGGCCCTGGCGCTCGCGAAGACCCACGGGTTGCCCAGCGCGCCGCGGCCGATCAGCACGGCGTCGCAGCCGGTCTGCTCCATCATCTGCCGCGCGTCGGCCCACGACTGCACGTCGCCGTTGCCGATCACCGGGATCTTCACCGCCTGCTTCATCGCGCCGATCAGGTCCCAATTCGCGCGCCCTGAGTACCCGGCGGCGCGTGTGCGCGCATGCAGCGCCACGGCGGCGCACCCGGCGCCCTCGAGCACCTTCGCCATCTCGACGCAGTTGATCGACTTGTCGTCCCAGCCGGCGCGGATCTTGGCGGTGATGGGCACCTGATCGTCCACAGCAGCGCGCATGGCCTGCACGATGGCCGCCGCGCGGGGCGGGTCGCACGACAGGGCCGATCCGGCGCCGGTGCCGGTGACCTTGCGCACCGGGCACCCCATGTTGATGTCGATGATGTCGGCGCCGTGCTCCCACGCCGCCCGCGCCGCCTCGGCCATGACGTCGGGGGCGCCGCCGAACAGCTGGATCGAGTACGGCCGCTCCTTCTGCCGGTCGAAGGTCATGTACTGTCGCGTGCGGCGGTTCTTGTACTTGATGCCCGACGCCGAGATGAGCTCGGTGGTGGCGAGGCCCGCGCCCATCTCGAGAGCGATCACGCGAAAGGGCATCTCGCTGACGCCGGCCATGGGCGCCAGCCACAACGGCGGCGAGAGCGTGTGTCGTCCGATCTGCACGCAGGCAGCGTGGCGCAACGTCGTCGTCGCGCAAGGGGAACGGCCACGGTGACGAGCGGGCCACCGCCGGCGCTCTCTGTCCGTGGTCCACCGCCAGCCCCGATCCGCCGGGAACATGCCTCGCCACGGCGACGTCTTCTCCGTAGAACAAGCCACCGGCCTCGTCCGGCGAAAGGATCACCATGGCTAGCAAGCGCCTGGGCGCGCGCGCGTACCTGCAGCAGAGCCGCGAGCCGCTGACCGCCGCCGTCGCCGTGTTGCCGCTGTTCGTCGTCTACCAGCTGGGCATCCTGTTCACCGGCGGGGTGCGCAACGGCGTCGACTTCGTCACCGACCTGCTGTTCGCCGCGTTCGGCAACAGCATGACGACGTACCTCGGCTTCAACGCCGTCGTGCTGGTCGGCTTCGTCGGCGCCGTCTTGTGGCTGCGCCGCACCGGCGAGGTCCACCCGCGGCTCCTGCCGCTCATGCTGGTCGAGAGCGCCGTGTACGCGCTGCTGGTGGGCATCGTCGTCAACGGCCTGATCCACGCCACCGGCCTGTCGCGGCTGCTGCAGATCCAGCTCGCCGCCGCCGAGGCGTCACCCGGCCTGGTCACGAAGATCGTGATGTCGACGGGGGCTGGGCTCTACGAAGAATTCGCGTTCCGCCTCGTGCTGATGGGCGGGATGTTCGTCGCCCTGCACCGCGTGGGCGGACAGTCGCGCGTCGTCGCGGCGTCCGTCGCCCTCGTCGTCTCCAGCCTGATCTTCTCGGCGGTGCACCACGTCGGCAACATGGGCGAGCCCTTCACGCTCGGCGCGTTCGTCTTCCGGTTCTTCGCCGGCGCCGTCTTCGCCGCGATCTTCCACGTGCGCGGCTTCGCCATCGCCGCCTGGACCCACGCGCTGTACGACGTCTGGGTCATGGTCTTCCTCGACCGCTGACGTGGTGGTGCGCCTCTCCGTCGTCGACCTGCTCGAGCGCGGCGCGGCCGTGCTGGTCGTGCTCGCCGTCGGTCTGTCGGCGCTGCTGCTCGGGGGCATCCACGCGTCGTCCCACGCGCTGGTCTTCGCGCTCGTCCTTGGCGCCGCGCTGTGCGAGGTCGTCGCCCGGGTCCGTCGCCGGCGCTCGCTGGGCGTGCCGCTGCTGGCGCTGCCGATCATCATCGGCGTCGCGCTCACCGCACTGTCCCTCGTGCCCCTGCCCCACGCGCTGCGCGCGCTCGTGTCCCCCGAGTCCGTCGAGCGCCTCGACCGCCTCCTGCCCTTGCTGGCCAGCGACGCTGCAGCGCTCGTGCGACCGGTCACCGCCTTCGACCCGCCCGAGGCCGCCCTCGCGCTCGCGCGACTGTTGCTCGCCTTGATCGTCGTCGTCGTCGTCGCCGACCGCGCTCGCCATCGCGACGGGCGTGCGCTCCTGTGGCGTGGGGTGCTCGCGGTGGCACTGGTCATTGGCTTCGTCTCGGTGTTCGCCGCCGCCGTCGGCACGGGCCGCCTCAATGACGTCGTGGGCCTGCCGGTGAATCCGAACCATCGCGCCCGCCTGCTCGGCGCGCTGGGGCTCTTGTGCCTTGGTAGGGCGCTGACGCTCCGGCCGCGGGTCGAGGCGGCGTGGTTCGCCCTCGGCGGCGCGCTTTGCACGCTGCTCGTCCCCGTCACCGGCAGCCGCGGCGGCGTCGTCGCCCTGGTCGCCGGCGCCGTCGCCCTCGGCCTGGCCCTGCGGCGCAGCGACGACGCGACGTCACCGTCCCGCGCGGCGCGCGGCGGCTTCGTCGCCGCCCTGGTCACCGTCGTCGTCGTCATCGGCGGGGCGCTCGCGTTCGCCGGCGAGGATCTGGTCGTCGGCATGGCCGAAGAGACGCTCGCCCACCCCGAGCGGCTCAAGACGTTCTTGTGGGAGCCCTCGCTGCGCGTCGCTGTCGCCCACCCGCTGACCGGCGCCGGCAACAATGGCTTCGGCGTCGCCTTTCCGGGGCTGCTCGGTCCCGGCGAGCTCGACGCGACGCTGACCTACACCCACGCCGAGAACGTCGTGCTGCAGACGCTGGCCGACCACGGCCTCGTCGGCGGCTTCGTCGTGCTGTTCGCCGTGCTCGTCGTCGTCACCGTCCTCCTTCGGCACCTGAGGACCCCAGCCGAGCGCGCCGCCGCCCCGGCCCTCGTGTTCCTCGTCGTCGGCGATGTCTTCGACTTCGTGCTCGAGGTGCCGGTGGGCCTCGGGATCGCCGCCCTCGCCCTGGGCCTGTTGTCGGGCCGGCTCGCCGCGCACCGCGCGCCGCTGGTGTCGCTGCCACCTGTGGCAGCGGTCGTGGCGCTCGTCGTGCTCGGCGCCGCGGGCGGCGCCGCAGCGACGGCGGGCGTCGCGGGCTGGCGCCCCGCTCTCGACGACGACCTGCGGCTCACTCCGCCCGCCGATCGTCCGGCGGCGCTGCAGCGCGCCGTCGCGCTGCACCCCTCGGACGCGACGTACGCGACACTGCTCGCCGTCGAGGCGCGGCGGCGACGGCAACCCGCTGAGGCCCTGCGCTGGGCCAACCGTGCGCTGGTGGTGTGGCCGGCGTTCCGCGAGGCGCACCTCGAGGCCGCCCGCGCCCTCGCTGTCGGCGGACGCCTGCCGCAGGCGATGCTCGAGTATCGCGAGGCGGCGCGCGCGCAGCTCGACAGCGCGTGGGTGAAGGAGGTCGCGCAGCGCACTCCCGATGTCACCCTGCGAAGGCGGGCGCTGCCGCCGCCCGAGACCGCGGCGACGCTCGCCGCGCTGTGCGAGCAGCTCGCGCGCGAACGCCGCGTCGCCGAGGCGCGCGGCTGCTTCGATGACGTCAACGCGCTGCCCGACGCCGTCGCCGCCCATCGGCGCCGGGCGCTGGTCCTCGCGTTCGACGCCGGCGACGTCGCGCGGGCCCGGACGTTGTTCGCGCTGCTCGTCCCCGACGGCGCGCTGCCCGACGGCGAGGACGCCCGCCTCGGCGCCCGGCTGCGCGCCGCCGTCGACGGCGATGACGCGGCGTTGACCGCATCGACGGCGTGGCTGGCGGCGGCGCGCGAGCCGCTGCCGCTGCTCGAGTGGCGGCTCGCGGCCCTGCGTGCGGCCGAGCGCCTCGATGAGGCCTCGGCCACCGTCGCGCGGATGCTGCCGCTGGCGCGCACGCCGCGGCAGCGGCAGGGGCTGGAGCAGCTGGTCATCGAGCTGCTGATGCGGCGTGGCGAGTGGGCGCAGTCGCTGCAGCAGCTCGACCAGATGCTGGCGCGCGCGCCGCGGGCCCCGGGGCTGCTGGCGCAGAAGGCGCTCGTCGAGATCGAGCTCGGCAGCGACGACGCCGCGCGCGCGACCCTCGACCGGCTGCGGACCGCTGCCCCGGGGAGCAAACGCATCGTCGAGTTGGAGCGCCGCCTCGACTCTCGAGGAGCACGCTGACGACGACGACACCCGCGACGACGAGCAGAGACCCGTCGCTCGGTCAGGTGCGTCGGCGCAGCAGATGCTCGTAGGTCGCCGCGACCTTCGCAAAGACAAGCTGCTCGTCGAAGCGCTGCTCGGCCGTGCTGCGGCCGGCGCGGCCCATCGCGGCGCGCCGGGCCGGATCATCGACCAGCTGCCCGAGCGCGTGCGCCAGCCCCTCGGCGTCACGCAGCGGGGTGAGCAGGCCGGTGACGCCGTGCTGCACCACCTCGCGACACCCGCGGATGTCGGTGGCGACGACCGGGCGGGCCATCGCCGCCGCCTCCATCGGCGAGCGGGGGAACCCCTCGCGCCAGCTCGGCAGCACGAACACGTCCATCGCCGCGTACAGCGCGGGCATGTCCTGCCGCAGCCCGGCGAAGTGGGTGATGTCAGCGACGCCGAGGTCGACGGCGCGCTCCGGCGACAGCGCGTCGGCCTTGTCGGTGTCGACAGGCCCCACGACGAGCAGGCGCAGGCGCGGGTGTCGCGCGCGCAGCTGTGCGACAGCTTCGAAGAGCTCGACGACGCCCTTCTCCTGTACCAGCCGCCCGACAAAGCCGACCACGATGTCGTCGTTGGAAAAACCGCACGCCGCGCGCGTGGCGCGCACGACGTCGGCGCCCACGGCGTCGGGCCGGAAGCGTTGCAGATCGATGCCGTTGCCGAGCAGCTCGATGCGCTCGGCCGGCGCGATGTGCTCGTCGATCGCGGTGCGCAGGTCCTCGGGGTTCTGGCTCAGGATGTGGTCGCTCTGTGCGGCGGCGAGCTGCTCCATCAGCACGTAGAACCGTCTTGGCAGCGGCCGCATGTGCTCGTGGAAGTAGAACCCATGCAGCGTGTTGACGACGACAGGGACGCCGGCCATCCGCGCCGCGATCTGGCCGAGCAGCCCGGGCTTGGGGTTGTGCGTGTGCACGATGGTCGGCCGCTCGCGACGGAACACGCGGACCAGATCGAGCAGCGCAACGGCGTCGGCGACGGGCGAGAACGAGCGAGTCATCGCCACCGGCACGTGCCGCAGGCCCTGCGACCGCAGCCACGGCACGTCGGGCCCCGGGTTGCTCACGCCGACGACGTCGTAGCCGCGCCGCTGCAGGAAGCGCAGCTGGTTCGCGAGCAGGTAGCGCAGCGACATGTCGACGGTGCAGACGTGCAGCACGCGCACGGGGTCACGGCTCATGCCGCGCGGCCTCGAGGGCCGCCGCAGCCAGATACGATCGCGATGACCTCGTCGACGTCAGCGTCGGACAGGTTGCTGCCCGACGGCAGGCAGAGCCCGCGCGCGAACAGGTCCTCGGACACCGCGCCCCCGACGACACCGGCGCCCAGCTGTTGGAACACCGGCTGCAGGTGCATCGGCTTCCACACCGGGCGCGCCTCGATGTCCCTGGCCTGGAGCGCCAGGCGGACGTCGTCGCGCGTGGCGCCGAACGCGCGCTCATCGACGAGCAGGCAGGTCAGCCAGCGCGTGGCGCGGCCGTGGGCCTCGGGCATGAACGTGATCCCCGGCTGCGCCGCCAGCGCCTCGCGGTAGCGGCCGTGCACGCGGCGACGCGCGGCCACGCGGTCCTCGAGCACCCGCAGCTGCCCGCGCCCGATGGCCGCGCAGACGTTGCTCAGCCGGTAATTGAAGCCGAGCTCGCTGTGCTGGTAGTGCGGCGCCGGGTCCCGCGCCTGCGTCGCCAGGAACCGCGCCTTGTCGACGAGCGCCTTGTCGTCGGACACCAGCATTCCGCCGCCCGACGTCGTGATGATCTTGTTGCCGTTGAAGCTGAAGGCCGCGAGCGTGCCGAAGGTGCCACACTTGCGCCCCCGGTAATCGGCGCCCAGCGCCTCGGCGGCGTCCTCGAGGATCGGCACCCCGTGGCGCGCGCACGCCGCCTCGATGGGCGCCCAGTCGGCGCTCTGGCCGTACAGGTCCACGACGACGACGGCCTTCGGCAGCTTGCCCCGCTTCGCCGCGTCGTCGAGCGCCTGTGCCAGCAGCGCCGGGTCCATGTTCCAGGTGCCGGGCTCGGCGTCGATGAAGACCGGGCGGGCGCGCTCGTAGGCGATCGGGTTGGCGCTCGCCGAGAACGTCAGCGACGAACAGAAAACGTCGTCGCCCGGCTGCACGCCGAGCAGGCGCAGACCCAGGTGGATCGCTGCCGTGCACGA
>VGSZ01000245.1 GCA_016874845.1 Deltaproteobacteria bacterium | reverse complement strand
TCGCCGCCGCCGTGCCGACGATTCCTCCCGGCGGCGCCGGCGTCAGCACGTTGCCGCGCGTCTGGCCGGTGTCGCCGCGGGCGCCGTTGAACGTCACGGTGCCCTGAGCGAGCAGCGTGCCGGCGCCGAAGCTTGACGACGCGCGGGTGTAGGCCTCCTCGAGCCGCAGCGTCACCGTCCACGACGAGCTGGTGACGCTCGTCGGCGCGAGGCGCGTGTACGTCGCCCGCACGGCGACGTCGTTGCCGAGGGCGTCGAGGATCGTGCCGGTCGCCTCGATGGAGCTGCCGACGGGGACGTCGGTGTCGAGGGTGCCGGTCACGCGCGGATTGGGCGGCAGGCCGCCGCGCACCGCCGTCAAGCTGTTGTCGCCGCGCGCGCTCGTGACCCGGTCGACGCCGAGCGCGGCGAGCCGGGTGTCGGGGATCGACAGCGACACCTCCTGCCCCTGCTGGGCGCCAATCTGGAACCGCCGCCCCACCAGCGAGCCGTCAAGCAGCTTCTGTCCGCCAAACGCGGTCGTCTGCGCCGTGCGATCGAGCTCCTGCTGCAGCTGACCGACCTCGCGCTGCAGGGCGGCGCGCTCGCTCCTGCCCTGCGTGTCGCTGATGGCCTGCAGGGCGAGGGTCCGGATGCGCTGCAGGATCTGCTGCACCGACGCGAGGGCGCCGTCGGCGGTCTGCACCATGGACACCGCGTCCTTCGCGTTGCGGATCGCCTGCCCGTTGCCGGCGATCTGCGCCCGCAGCTTCTCGCCCACGGCAAGGCCGGCCGCGTCGTCGGCGGCCCTCTGCACCCTGACCCCCGACGCGAGCTGCGCGGCGGCCCGGCTGGCATTTACCTGCGACGAAGCCAGCGATCGAGCGATCGCGGACGACGTCGGGTTCGAGCGGATGTTGACCACGGGATGAGGAAGGGCGGCGGGAGAGACCAGGCAACAAAGGAGCAGCGAGGCGACACACGGTGACCAGAGGCCCCTTGCGGCGCCCCGCTCCGGCACGGACCGGAACCTCGGACAGGGTGCAGGGGCCGCGCCGGCTTTCGACGCGCAGGAACCTCGAGGACACGCCCGCAGCGACGAGGAGCCGCCGCTGGAAGCGTGGCGAGCGTCGAATGCGTGACGCTGGATGGCCCACGGCGACGATCCAGAGACACCGGGCGCCGCCCGGTCGCTGTCCGGCGCGGGCATCCCCCCATGATCGGATGCAAGACCACCCCGGCGCATCGATGCTACGGATGGTCCTTGTTCGACCCGAGGTCTGCCATGCGCGTCGCCCCGTCGGTGTCTGGTCGAGCCGCCTGCCACGCGCTCCGCGTCGGCTTCTTCGTCTTCGTCGTCGTCGCCCAGGGGCTCGCCGTGACGGCGTGCGGCCACGAGCTGCCTGTCGACAGCGACGGCGACGGCGCGCCGCCGGTGGACACCCGCGACAACGTCGACCTGCAGGGCGCCTACGACTGCAGCGAGCGGCAGGATACCGGCTACACGCAGGGCGACGGCTTCTCGATCACCGTCGTCACCGTCGACGGGCGACCGGTGGAGCGCGCCACCGCCAACGCCTACCTGGCCCTGCAGGCCGCCGCCGCGGCCGACGGCGTGCGCCTGCGCATCGTCAGCGGCTTCCGCACGATGGCGGAGCAGGAGTACTTCTACGGCTGCTACGTGAACTGCAGCTGCAACAACTGCAACCTCGCGGCGCGGCCCGGGTACTCGAACCACCAGAGCGGCCACGCCCTCGACCTGAACACCAGCGACGGCGGCGTCTACGCGTGGCTGAACGCCCACGGCCCGTCGTTCGGCTGGGAGCGCACGGTGCCGTCCGAGGACTGGCATTGGGAATGGTGGGGCAACCCGAGCGACTACCCGGGCCCCTGCGGCGCCGACCCGCGCTGCCTGCAGGACCCCGACTTCGGCGGCTGCGACGGCACGGTGCTCACCCACTGCGACGGCGACGTCGTCAGCACCGGCGACTGCGGCGCGTTCGGCGCCACCTGCTCCACCGACGGCGGCCGCCCCCATTGCGTCCACCCGCTCTGCCCGCAGCACCTCGACGGCGCCGAGAACGGTACGTGGTGCCGCGACGGCACGCACGTCTTGCATACTTGCACGTGGGGCCAGCTGACCGAGGGCGACTGCGCCGTGTTCGGCGCGACGTGCTCCGAGGCCGGCGGTCAGGGCCACTGCGTGCACCCGTACTGCCTGATGAACCTTGGCGGCGCCGAGGACGGCACGTTCTGCGTCGACGGCACCGACCGTCTCGCGACCTGCACCCTCGGCCAGTACACCGAAGGCGACTGCGCGGCGTTCGGCGCCCGCTGCTCCGAGGTCGGCGGGCAGGGCCACTGTGTGCACCCGCAGTGCTGGACGAACCTCGACGGCGGCGAAGACGGCGCGTTCTGCGCCGACGCCACGACGCTCATCACCTGCGCCCGCGGCCTGCCGACGACGACGTCGTGCGCCGACGGCGGCGGCGCCTGCACCGGCGATGTCGGCGCGGCGATGTGCTCTGCCGAGGACGACGACGCGGGCGACGACGACGCGAGCGACGGGCGCGCCGGAGCGCAGCGGTTCGCGCCCAGCGTGCGCTCAGGCTGCGCGCAAGGCGGCGCGGCCGGCGAGGTCGCCGCGGCGGCGGGGCTGGCCCTGCTGTGGCGGCGTCGTCGGCGCCATCCCGGTCGCTGACGTCGCTGCCGGAGCCGGGGCAGGCGGCGGTCAGGGAGCGATGAGCGGCGCGGCGTAGGCGCCGCCGTCGTCGGGTGCGGCGCCCGACGCCTGCGCGCCGCCCACGAGCACCATCGGCACCCCGGCCAGCGTGCCGCCGGCGACGAAGTCGCCGAGCAGCGAGCCCGCGCGCCGCGTCTCGCCGCCGATCACGGCCACCGGCGCGGCCAGCAGGCCGCCGGCAGCGAAGGCATGCACACGCGCGCCGCCCGACAGCAGCACGCCCGCCGGCCCGCCGCCGCTGGCGCCGACGACGACGTCGAAGCGGCGGGGCGCCCCGGGCCGCCCGACCAGCGCCACGGCGTTGCCGATGCGGTCGAGGCTGCTACCGCCCTCGAGGAACAGCTGCGCCGTGTCGGTGCCGTCGACGAAGGGGAACACCGCCAGCGGTAGCGCGCCGTCGACGAGGGGCTCGGCCCTGGAGGCCAGCGCGGCGACGCGCGCGCCGCGCAGCAGCCAGACGATGCCCACGGTGTCGACGCCGCGGCGGTGCCCGGTGCCGCCCACGACGATGTCGGGGATGCCGTCGCCATCGACGTCACCGCTGCCAGCCAAGGCGACGCCGGCCAGGGCGCCGGCGAGGTCGGAGCGGAAGGTCAGCACGCGCGGCACGTTGGACGCGCAGGCCGGGCCGGTGCCAAACAGCACGCGCACGCTGCCCTGATCGTTGCGCACGACGCCGAGGTGGGCGAGGTCCTCGCCGGGGGCGCCGACGCCGAGCTCGTCGCAGCCGTCCCTGTCGATGTCGCCCAGCGGCGCCAGCGCGCGGCCGAAGTTGTCGTTGGTGAGGTTGCCGAGCAGCCGCAGGTTGGGGGCGCAGATCGCCTGCGTGCGCGTGCCGACACCAAGGGACGGGGCCCGGCCGAGCAGCAGCTCGACGCCGCCGACGTTGTTCACCGTCGTCGCGCCGATCACGCGGTCCCAGTCCTGCGTGCCCACGGCGACGTCGCCGCGGCCGTCGCCGTTCCAGTCGAAGCCGCCGGCCAGCGAAAACAGGTTCTGGTTGACCTGCGTCGCCGGCCAGTAGACGAACGCCGGGTTTGGCCCCGGGTTTCCGTTGGCGACACCGGCGAACAGCCAGACGCTGCCGGTGTCGCTGCGCGGGCTCTGCACCCAGCCAGCGTTCACGATCTCGCAGTCGGCGTCGCTCCCGGGGTCAGCGCCCGTCGTGCGAAACGACGTCGACGAGAGGATCTCGGCGATGCTGTAGGTGCCGTCGTAGGTGCGGTTGCCGCTGCCGCTGGCGCAGCTGGCGGCGTTCACGAAGCTGACGCCCACTTGATCGCCGACGCGGAACCCGCTGTCGCCGAGCACCACGCCGCTGTCGCCGGTCAGCGTGATAATCACCGTGCCGCCCGTGCCGTCATCGTCGATGCGGGCGATGTTGGTGGCCGCGCACGGCGCGGTGTTGTTGTCGAAGGTCGCCGGGCGGTCGTCGGACCGGCCGAGCACCGCGAAGTCGCTGCGGCCGTCGCCGTCGAAGTCGCCGGCGCCGGCGGCGGCGAAGCCGAGGCGGTCCTGGCCGGTGTGACCGTTGAAGCGCACGTACGTCGCCGACGGCGAAGTCGCGAAGCGGCCGTCGCCGCGGCCGTGATACAGGTGCACCGAGCCTGTCGAGACGCCCTGCGGGTCGAGGGTGTCTTCGGGGGCGCCCACGACGAGATCCTCGAGACCGTCGCCGGTGACGTCGCCGACGAACGCGCCGCCGCGGCCGAACTCGGCGCCGCCGCCGTCACCGGGCTCGTCGACGGTCACGCGCAGCGTGCGTTCGCGGACGCCGTCGCCGTCACCGTCGACGAAGGACGCCAGCGACGGCACGCCGACGTTGAAGCCGTAGTCGTCGTCGAGGCCGGCGTGCACCCAGATGTCGACGATGCCGTCGCCCGTGACGTCGCCGGCCACCGCCACCGACTCGGCGAAGCGGTCGTTGGTGTGGGCGCCGGCGAGGGTGAACGACGGCAGCGTCGACGGGAGCCGGCCGGGCTCGCCGCCGGCAAAGACGACCGCGCCGCCGACGTCCCCGGGGAACGAGAGCGTGCCGCGGTTGTCCACCGGCGCCTCGTCCTCGGCGCCGATGGTCGACGGGTCGAGCTCGACGGTGCGGATGCCGATCGGCGCGCGCCCGGGAACGCTGATCCGGCAGGTGCCGATGGTCGTCGCCGTCGCCCCGAGACAGTCGTCGGGGCAGTGCTCGTCGAGCGTGCACGCCGCCGGCGACGGCTGGCCGTAGAGCACCTCGGCCACGGTGTACGTGCCGTTGTAGGTGATCCCGCTGACGTCGACGCCGGCGACGACGAGCACCTCGCCGACGGTCAGGCGGTGCGGGTTCCTCGTCGTGATCCGCAGGCCCCCGGTCGGGCCTTCGTCGTTGGCGCGGGCGATCAGGAGGTTCGGGTGCAGCGTGCCGCGCCCGCGCAGCGGCGGATCGTCGTCGTTGGTGCCGGGGTCGGGGGTCAGCGTGCGGAAGCGATTGGGCCCCAGCACCTCGGCCACGGTGTACGTGGTGTTGTAGGTGACGGCAACGGTGACGCCGGTGTCGGGGTGGGGCATCGTGATGTCGGCGTTGTCGACGCGGAACTGGTCGCCGATGGCAAACGTTGCCGGCATCGTCGTCTCGACGATCACGGTGCCGCCCGGGCCGTTGTCGTCGAGCTGTGCGACGTGGGCGTAGGCGGCCTCCTCGGTGAGCGAGCCGCCGACGACGTCGAGGCGGCCGTCGCCCGTCGCGTCACCGAGGGCAACGTCGTAGCCGAAGTTGTCGTTGGCGGTGGTGCCGACATAGCGGGCGTCGGCCGCCGTCGTGGGCACGAGGCTCGTCGCCGGCGCCGACAGCGCGCGCCCGCGGAACACGACGATCTGGCCGACGTTGTTCTGCAGCGTCGTGCCGGTGACCGGCGGCTCGTCATGCCCGTGCATGCCTACGGCGATGTCAAACTGACCGTCGCCGTCGAGGTCGTCCACGGCCACGCGCCGGCCCAGCGTCGCGCCGGCGTCGTCGGCGGCGATCGAGGCCACCGCCAACGCCGGCGTGCGCTCGACGCCGGCGGGGACCAGTTCGGCGCCGCGGGTGCCGCGGAACACGAGCACCGCGCCATCGTTGGTGCGGCCGGCGACCAGCCCGGGCAGCGGGCCGCTGGTCGTGCGCGTCAGCGGCGCGGCGCTGCCCGAGAACGCGGTGGTGGTGGCCACGAGATCGCACAGGCCGTCGCCGTCGACGTCGCCGGCGGCCAGCCACGTGCCGAGCGCGAGGTTGGTCACCGCCACAGGGCCCGTGCCGTCGGCAGCGGGGATCGCACCGTGGGCCAACGAGTCGGCGCGGTCGAGGAAGCCATCGGGGTAGCCGAGGAACACGTGCACGACGCCCGAGCCGTTCACCGCCGGCGCCAGGTCGCGGTTGCGGTCGGCGGTAGCCGAGACGGCGAGATCGAGCTGGCCGTCGCCGTTGAAGTCGCAGGTGGCGAGCGCCGAGCCGAAGCGGATGCCGGCGAAGGGCCCGGTCAACACGCGCACGGGGTCGTCGCTGAAGAAGCCGCCGGGCACGCCGGCGAAGATCGTGACCGCGCCGTTGTCGACCTGCCCGGCGTCCTGCGCTGGCGCGCCGACGATCAGGTCGACGTGGCCATCGACGCCGCCGAGCACCGACGCGTCGGGACCCTGATACGAGACGACGTCGGCGACGGCCACCGCGCGCCCGAATTCGTCGCGGCGATCGGCGCCGCCGATCACGCGGACCGGCCTCCGCGCGAACCCGTCCGGGCCGCCCCGGTAAAGAAAGACAGCGCCGCTGTTGACGCCGCCGGGCCCCATCGGTCCGGCCCGCACCCAGTTGACCTCGCGGTTGCCGAGCACGGCGTCGACGAAGCCGTCGCCGTCGATGTCGCCGGCCATCAGGCTGACGGCGTTCAGCGTGCTGTCGCCGGCGCGCAGCAGCGGCGCCGCCAGCGACGCCACCACGACGGCCACCATGTCCGCCTGCTGCCCGGTGTAACGGTCGACGAGGTGCAGCACCGCCTGCCCGGGAGCGTCGCCCACGAGCACGCCGTTTTCGAAGCGCACGCCCCCGCCCTCGATGACGGCGTCGACGATGCCGCTGCCGCCGCGTGTCCGCAGCACGAACGTCGCGCCCACCGGCACCACCACCTGCGGCGGGTCGGCGGCCATCGCCGCGCCGGCGCGCACGCGCACCAGCGCGACCACGCTCTCACCGGTGCGCAGGTCCTCGACCTCCACGACGTCGTCACCGTTGCCCGGGCCGGCGGCGTACAGGCCGATCTCGTCGAGCGTGGCGCCGCTGCGGTTGGACAGCAGGGTGAACACGACGTCGCCGCTGCCGCCGGTGACGTCGAACTGCACGACGGATCCCGGGCCGGGCGGCACCTCGACGTTCGCCGGCGTCAACGCGAGGTGGTCGACCACCTCGATGATCGCGTGCGCCTCCCCGGCGCAGGTCTGATCGCGCACGACGACGACGTCGATGACGCCGCCAGCGTCGCCGGCCAGGTACGCGCCCGACAGCGGATTCAGCAGCGCGCCCGAGACGTTCTCCACCACCGCGAACCGCAGCGCGCCAGCACCGCCCTGGGCGCGCAGCTGCAGCAAGCCAAGCGGCAGCACCTGCGCCGTCGCCGGCTGGATCACCACCGGCTCGGGGCACGGCGGCAGCGGCTCTCCTTCTCCTTCTCCTTCTCCTTCTCCTTCTCCCTCTCCTTCTCCTTCTCCTTCTCCTTCACCCTAT
>VGSZ01000244.1 GCA_016874845.1 Deltaproteobacteria bacterium | reverse complement strand
GAGCAGGTCGCCATGGCGAAGCTCGACGCGATCGGCGACGCCCAGGGTGCGGGCGTTTTCGGCCGCGACGCCCAGGGCGTCGGGCGAAAGGTCGACGGCGACGGCGCGCAGCCCGGGTCGCTCGGCGACGAGCGTCAGCGCGATGCAGCCCGAGCCGGTGCCGACGTCGACGATGGTGCCGGTGGCGTCCTTCGGCAGCAGCGCCAGGGCCAGCTCGACGAGCCGCTCGGTGTCTTCGCGGGGCACGAGCACCGCGGGTGTCACGCGAAACGACCGCCGCCAGAACTCGCGGCGCTGGACAATGTAGGCCACCGGCTCGCCGGCGCCGCGGCGCTTCACCAGCGCGCGGCAGCGCTCGATCTCGGCGTCGGCCAGCGGCCGGTCGAGGTCGAGGTACAGGTCGAGGCGGCGCAGCGACAGAGCGTGGCCGAGCAGCAGCTCGGCGTCAAGCCGCGCGCTCGACGAGCCCTTCTTCTGCAGCCACGGCGTCGAGGCGGCGAGCAGCGCGCGGATGGTGCGGGGTTCGGCAGCCGTGTTCATGCGCGCGGTTTCCTTGGCTTTCGACGTCGTCTAGCGTCGTCGACGTGTCAATGCGCGCTCGCTTCGCCGCCCTGGTTGTCTTGCCGTCGCCAGTTCTTGCGGCGGTGCTCATTGCCTCGACGGCGGTCGGCTGCCTGCCCGGCGAGCGACCGGCGCGCAGGGCGGTGACGGCGACGGCGCCCTTCGTCGACGACTTCGACGACCCCGCCCTGCGCGACCGCTACTTCGTGCAAGGCGGCAGCTGGCGCGTCGTCGATGGCGCGTTGTCGACGCTTGGCGACCGCAACCTGCCCTTGTGGCTCGACGTCGCGCTGCCGAAGAACGTCCGCGTCGAGCTCGACGTGACCTCGCTGTCGTCGGCGGTGGACGCCAAGGTCGAGCTGTTCGGCGACGGCGTGCGGCACGAGTCGGGCTACGTCGCGATCCTCGGCGGCTGGAACAACACGCTGTCGGGGATCGCGCGTCTGGACGAGCACGAGAAGGCGAAGGTGATGAACCGCTCGCGCTTCGAGCAGGGGCGCACCTACCACCTCGTCGTGCAGCGCACGGACGGCGCCACCATCGAGCTCTTCGTCGATGGCGACAAGGTCGCCAGCTACCACGACAAGGAGCCGCTTTGCGGCCCGGGCCACGACCGCTTCGCGTTCTCGGGCTGGGAGAGCGAGGTGACGTTCGACCACCTGAAGATCACGGCGCTGCCGGACTGACCGCCGCGGCTGCAGCGGTGGCCGCCTTGGACACGTCGGCGCTGGCGCCGACGACGGCGAAGACGACGGCGACGACGGTCAGCACGACGCACAGCGCGGCGGCCCCGCGCAGCGCGCGAGGGCCGAGCACCGAACCGCGCCCCGGCCGCGGCGAGACGACGGCGCCCAGCACCACGCCAAGCGCGAAGCCGGCGCCGTGGGCGACGACGTCGAGGAACGGCAGCGTCGACAGCAGCGCGTTGGCCACCAGCAGGAACAGCCACGACGACGCCGGCACCCGCAGGCCGCCGGTGCCCTGCGCGCGGTAGCGCCACGACGACACCAGCAGCACGCCGAGCAGGCCGAAGACCGCGCCCGAGATCCCCACCGACACCGGCGCGCGCTGCGCGAGGGCCGAGGCGAGGTGGCCGCCGGCGCCGCTGCAAAAGAGCACGAGGATCATCGCCGGCCGGCCGAGCCAACGCTCGACGAGGGCGCCCGTCGACCACAGCGAAGTCGCGTTCATCACGAGGTGCAGCACGCTGCCGTGCAGCAGGCACGCGGTGACCACGCGCCAGAGCTCGCCCTGCCGCACCGCCGCGCCGGCATTGGCGCCCATGCGCACGAGCGCATCGACGTCGCCGGTGGCGCCGGTCAGCCACTCGCCAGCGAACACCGCTACGCAGGCGCCCACCGTGCCCCAGACGACCACGGGGCGGGTGGCCTGGAACCGGCGCTGGCGCTCGGCGTTGTCGTCGAGGCGGGCGAGCAGGCGCGCGCCGTCTGGGCGGCGCGCCAGCCGGGCGCGCACGCTGTCGACGACCACGGCGGCGTCGGTGGCGGAGACGAACACGCGGCGCGGCAGGATCCACGAGCCGGTGGCGCCGCGCGCGGCGTGCCCGGGGGGCACCGCGGCAACGAGGGTGAGCCCGCCGTCCGTGGCGCGCGCCACCACGATCTCGTCGAGGGCAAGCCACGGCTGCGGCCCGCGAAAGTACGGAAACCGCACACCGTGGTTGTCGACGACCAGCGGCGCGGGGCGCGGCAGCCGGAAGTGCCAGAGCAGCCAGCCGACCGCGGCGAAGGCGCCGAGGCCGAGCAGCGAGAGCGCCGTGGTGACCGCCAGCGCGCGCGTCGCGACGAACCACGCCAGCGGCAACGCCACCGTCGGCGCCACGCCCATCAGCAGGAACACCAGCGCGCCGAGCGGCCGGCGCTGGGCGGGCGTGCGGCGCAGGGGCACCGTCGCAGCGGGTAGCGCCGGCGTGGGCGACGCTGTGGGCGACGCTGTGGGCGACGCTGTGGGCGACGCTGTGGGCGACGCTGTGGGCGGCGCTGTGGGCGACGCTGTGGGCGACGCTGTGGGCGACGCTGTGGGCGACGCTGTGGGCGACGCTGTGGGCGGCGCCGCGCCGTTCTCGTCCTTGGCGGTGACCGCCGCCGAGGCGCCCGGCGTCCCGTCGCCCGGCGTCGGGTCGCCCGTGGTGGGTTCGCGCGCAGCCGCGTCGGTCATCGGCGTGTGGCGGGAGCGACGGGCTTGCCGGCGCCGGGCTTGTGGGCGGCCGTGGACTTGTCGGGGCCCAGCGCGGCGTCAGCGACGCGGCGCAGGGCATCGCGGCACAGGGCGACCGGGTCTTCACCCAGCGTGCGCCACTCCTTGTCGGTGGGCGTGAGCACCAGCTTCATCTGCGCCGTCAGCTTCACCTGATCGGCGTTCTTGCCGACCCAGGCGAGCAGCCGCTCGCCGTCGAGGCGGGCCTTGTCGCCCAGCGTGATCACGACCTTCGGCACGCCGTCGCCCACGACCTTCAGCTTGCGCTCCTCCTCGGCGGTGCCGCGCACCTTCATGCCGGCGCGGCGGGCGTTCACCAGCGCTTGCTTCTCCTGGCTCGGCGTCAACGTCGACATCCCCGTTGGCTTCGCCTTCTCGGCGCCGCCCGAGGGCAGCACCAGATCGAGGCCACGGGCGCGCATCTCCTTTAGCTTCAGCTTCAGGATCATGACGTCGGCGAGCGTCGTCACCTCGGGCGGCACGTCGCCATACAGGTCACCCAGCGAGCCGAGCACGTCGTAGAGCGCGGCGCCGTCCTCGGCGCTGGCCATGCGCTGGTAGACCTGCAGCCGCTCGTGCATGTCGGGGATGTACTTGTCGGGCAGGAACGCCGCGATGGGCAGCGTGATCTCGGGGTCGGGCACGTCGAGGGCGTGCTCGCCGCGGCCGCGCAGGTCCTCGACGGCCTCGCGCAGCAGCTCGGCGTACAGGTCGTAGCCGACGGCGGCGACGTGGCCGTGCTGCGATCGGCCAAGCAGGTCGCCAGCGCCGCGCAGCTCGAGGTCATGCTGCGCGACCTGGAAGCCGGCGCCAAGGTCGCTGAAGCGCTGCAGGATCTCGAGGCGGGCGCGCGCGTCGGGGTGCAGGTGCTCGGTGCCGCCGGGGATGAGCAGGTAGGCGAACGCGCGCTCCTTGCTGCGGCCGACGCGGCCGCGCAGCTGGTACAGCTGGCTGAGGCCGAAGTCCTCGGCGTGGTCGATGAACATCGTGTTGGCGCTTGGCACGTCGATGCCGGTCTCGATGATCGCCGTGCACACGAGGACGTTCAGCTCGTGCTTCATGAAGCGCAGCATCACCTCTTCGAGCTCGTCCTCGGTCATCTGGCCGTGGGCGATGCCGCAGCGCGCCTCGGGCACGAGCTTCTTCAGATAGTCGGCCGTCGCCTGGATCGAGCGCACCCGGTTGTGGACGAAGTACACCTGACCGCCGCGCGACAGCTCGCGCAGCATCGCCTCGCGGATGACGTCATCGTCGAAGCGCAGCACGCTGGTTCGGATGGCGCGGCGGTCGACGGGCGGCGTCTCGATGACGCTCATGTCGCGGATGCCGAAGAAGCCCATCTGCAACGTGCGCGGGATGGGCGTCGCCGTCAGTGTCAGCACGTCGACGTCGCCCTTCCAGCGCTTGATGGCCTCCTTGGCCTTCACGCCGAAGCGCTGCTCCTCATCGACGAGGATCAGGCCGAGGTCGTGCCAGCCGACGTCGGGGGACAGCAGCCGGTGCGTGCCGAT
This sequence comes from Deltaproteobacteria bacterium, assembly GCA_016874845.1. Classification (GTDB taxonomy): domain Bacteria; phylum Myxococcota; class UBA727; order UBA727; family VGSZ01; genus VGSZ01. The sequence continues at coordinate 3,243 of VGSZ01000244.1, read as the reverse complement.
CAGCACGTCGACCTTGCCCTCCTTCGCGCGGGCCAGGATGTCCTTGACCTCGGCGTTGGTCTTGAAGCGTGAGATGACCTCGACGACGGCGCCGGTGCTCTTGAACCGCTCTTGAAAGGTCAGGAAGTGCTGCTGCGCCAGCACCGTCGTGGGCGCGAGCACAGCGACCTGCCGATTGCCGCACACCGCGAGCATCGCCGCGCGCATGCCGACCTCGGTCTTACCGTAGCCGACGTCGCCGCAGATCAGGCGGTCCATCGGCCGCGGCCGACGCATGTCGGCGAGCACGTCGTCGATGGCCTTCTGCTGGTCGGGGGTCGTCTCGAAGGCGAAGGCGGCCTCGAATTCCCAGTAGGCCTCGTCGGGCTCGGGGTGCAGCGGGCGCTGCTGCAGCTCGCGCTTGGCGTACAGCGCGAGCAGATCCTGCGCCATGGCGACGACGGCGGCCTTGACCTTCTTGCGCGTCGTCTCCCACGCCGTGCCGCCGAGCTTGTCGACGCGCGGCGCGGCGCCGCCTGGGCCGGCGTACTTCTGCACCAGGTTGATGCGGTGCACGGGCAGGTACAGCTTGTCGTCGCCGTCGTAGACGAGCAGCAGATAGTCCTGCTCGACGCCGCGTACGTTCAGCCGGGTCAGGCCGTGGAAGACGGCGACGCCGTGCTCGACGTGGACGACGAAGTCGCCCTTCTGCAGGTCGGCCAGCGTCGTCTTGAAGCCGCCCTTGCGCGCCGGGGTGGCGCGCCGTGAACGTCGGCCGAAGATCTCTTCTTCGCCGATCACGGTGACGCCGCCGGCGACGTGGGGCAGGTCGGCGCCGCGCGCCGGGTCCTGCGGCCGCGCCACCCACGTCCAGGCGTGGACGCTCGGGTCCTTCAGGCGGGCCACGGCGGCCAGCGCTTCGTCGTGGCCGGCGAAGACGTCGGGCCCCCTGTCGAGAGCGCGGATCTCGAGGCGGTGCGGGCGCAGCAGCTCACGCAGGCGTTCGACGCCGCCGAGCGTGTGCACCGGCAACAGCACGACGCGGCCCTTGCTGCGCGCCTGCTGGATGCGCTTCACCAGCGGGGCGAGCACGCTGTGGGCATCGTGGCCGCCGCCGCCCTCGGCGCCGCCGCGTGCCCCGGGTCCGTCGGTGCGCGTGCTCTCGCGCAGGATCTCGGCGCGCAGGTCGGCGGTGGGCGTCGTGCGGATCTCGAGCGCGGTGCCCGCTGCGACGGCGCGGCCGTCGACGACGAGCGACAGCAGCGCCACGTGAGGCAGCGCGCGGGCGCGGGCCAGCGTGGCCTCGCCGTCGTCGACGAAGGCGTCGACGGGGAAGCACAGGTCGCCGCGCACCAGCGCCTGCCGCCGGTGCTCCGCGAGGTCGGCGACGACGACGTCGACGGCGCCCACGAGGGCGTCGGGCTCGTCGAGGACCACGGTGAAGCCGTCAGGCCCGAGCGCGCGCTGCAGCAGGTCTATGGGGCTCTGCAGCGCCTCGTAGAACGCTGGCAACAGGCCCTCGACGCCGAAGAACGGGATGCGGTGGTCGAGGTCGGCGACCAACTCGCGCAGCTTCTTGGTGGGGAACTCGACCTCGTCGGCCAGATCGCGCAGGCGCTTGATCGCCCGCGGCACGGTCACGTCGTCGAGGTGGACCTCGCGCGCCGGGCCGAGGCTGACGCTCTTGTGCTCGGCCAGCGTGCGCTGCGTGGCGGGGTCGTAGCTCTTGATGCTGTCGACGGTGTCGCCGAACAGGTCGATGCGGATGGGCTTGTCGTAGCCGGCGAAGAACACGTCGAGGATCGAGCCGCGCAGCGCGAAGGTACCCGGGTCCTCGCAGGTGGCGACCTGGCTGTAGCCGCCGACGATCAGCTTCTTCGTGATCGCCGCGCGGTCGAGGTCTTCGCCCTTCTCGACCACCTCGGCCATCCGCTGCACCTCGGCGAAGGGCACGCCCTTGCGGCACAGGGCCTCGGGGGTCACGACGAGGATGCGAAAGCCTTGGCCGGTGCCGAGGCGGTGCAGCGTCGCGGCGCGCTCCATGACGACGAGCGGATCGGGCGACGTCGCGTGGTACGGCGTACGCTCGTCGGCGGGCAGCGCGATCACGCCGTCGATGCGGCCCGGCCCGGCGACGAAGCGCAGGTCGCGCAGCGTGTCGTCGAGCTGGCCCGAGCGACAGACGAAGACGACCGGCCGCGCGTCGCTGAGCGCGACCACCGTGTGGGCGGTGCCGAGCCCGAACAGCCCGGTGACCTCGGTCCTTGGCTGCCGTGCCTTCACCCGCGATAGCAGCGTCGAGAATGCGCTCTCCGTCGACATGGCAGCGCCTTAGCAGCGCGCGCCTCGACGACAACCAGGGATGCGGCCGCGCCGTGTCAGCTCGCGTCGCGGATCTCGAACGTGCGCACGCGCGCACCCATCTCGACGTCGACGACGGCGCCGGCGTGCTGGCCGGCGAGCGCGGCGCCCAGCGGGCTCTTTGGCGTGACCACGGCGACGGTCTCGCCCTCGATGACCAGCTTCTGTCCGCCGCCCGCCGGCGCCAGGAGCAGCTGGCTGTCGACGACGCGGCTGGCGATGGTCTCGCGCACGGAAAGGAGCGTGAACGCCGACGTGGGCGCGCGCTCGAGATCGGCGACGGTGCGCTGCAGCTCGGCGGCGCGGGCGGACTGCGCGCCGGCGAGGTAGCCGGCCTCCAGCGCGCGGGTGTCCTTGTCGTTCTCGGGCTTCGCCTCGGGGTGGGTGGCGGCGGCGTGGGCGGCGTGGGCGGCGGCGAGCACGGCGGCCAGATCGGCGGCGAGCGAGGCGCGCAGGGCGGCAACGACGATGTCCTTGCGCGACGCTGGCGCGGCGGGAGCGACCGGCGCCTGCTTCTTCTTCGTCGTCTTCTTCGTCGCCATCACAGCACCCGCAGGTACTGGCTGCGCTCCTTCTGCCAGACGGGCTGGCCGCAGAAGCGGTCGCCCTCGGGGCAGAACGGCGTGACGTCGGCGCGGCGGCGCATGGCGCAGGGCGGCAGGATCCACGTCGCCAACGACGGCGCGGCGCTGGCGAGGTCCTGCACCTCGTCCATCGTGGCGCGCCAGATCTCCTCCTGCGCGTTGAAGCACAGGCGGGTCGACCACTTGTGGTGCTGGTCGAGCAGCGATCCGGTCTCGGTGAAGCGCACGGGAACGGCGTTCGGCAGCAGGTACTGCCACGCCTCGGCGGGCACGCCGGCGTCAGCGAGGGCGCCGATGTCGGTGAACGTGGCGCGCATCT
>VGSZ01000243.1 GCA_016874845.1 Deltaproteobacteria bacterium | reverse complement strand
CGATCATCTCGCGGCCGAGCTCGATCCCGGCGAGCTTGCCGAGGCGCTGCGGCGTGGACTCCTCGGCGACGTAGCTGCCGCCTTGCTGCACGAAGCGCGTCGGCACCTTTGACAGCTCGCGCGTCGCCGGGTCGAAGTAGTAGCGGTCGACGCTGCGCCGGCCCACGTCGGTGAGCTGCGTGCCGACCAGCACCTTCGCGCCCGACGTCACCGCCGGATCGATGGTGAACGACGTCTTGCTCTCGACGGGGCGCCCCTGGCCGTCGAACGAGTAGCCGTCGGTGGTGCCTCCGATGCGGCGGGCGGTAGCGTCGAGGTAGTTGGTGTCGCGGGTCTGCGAGTCGACTCGCACGTCGGGGTTGTCGCGGAACGACTCGCGCTTGTCGTCGGCGACCTTGGCCGAGAACGCCCGGTCGAGGTCGACGGGGGTGCCCGACGCGTTCTTCTCGGACAGCTGTTGGATGCGGATGGGCAGCTTCAGGCTGCCGGCGCGCTCGATCTTCAGCTCCATCGTCGTCGGGCGGTTGTCGTAGCGGCCGCCGGCGAAGTGGGTCTGGCCGAACGACACGCGGCCGGCGCCGGTGGTGGCGGCGTAGACGTCGTCGAAGTTCAAGAGCGCGGCCAGCGCCTCGAGCTGCAGCGCGCGGGGGAACTCGGTCGTCTGGCCGGTGTCGGCGCGGTACTCGGTGACGCCGGCGCTGCCCTTCATGTCGGTGAGGATCGTCTCCATCAGCGCCTTGGTGTCGCAGTGGCCCCACCAGCTCGTGTCGATGCGGCTGGTGTTCAGCATGTTGTTGCCGTTCCAGTCGTAGCGGAAGCCCGCGCGCAGCTGCTCGCCAGGCTGGGCGCGGCGAAAGGTCAGCTCATTGGCGGCGGTGCGCACCAGCGCCTTGACCTCGGCAGCGGACAGCGCGGTGCGCGTGCCCTCGACGAAGTAGTCGTTGCCGTCGCGGAACGCCGCCTTGCCGGCGTTCGGCCCGCCGAAGGATGCGGGCAGCTGCAGCGTCTCGTACGCGACGAAGTTGGCGCCGTCGCTGTCTTTGGTCATCGAGGCGACGCGGCGGCTGCCCTTGTCGATGGCGACGAGCTCGAGGCTCTTCTCGCAGTTCTCTTCCTCGACGTGACCGTGGGGGGTGTGCTTGTTCGCGAAGATGAAGTCGATCTGCGCCTGCAAAGGCTTCTTGCGGGCGTCGCCCTCGGGCAGCGCGGCGAGCAGCTTCTCGAAGACGTGCACGAAGGAGGCGTCGTGGCCGTAGCTCCAGTAGGTGCCGGTGTCAGCGCGGTCGAAGTCGGCGCGGGCGCCGCGGAAGGCGTCGAGAGCGGCGAGGTTCACCGCCTGGCGCGCCGCCGTGGCCTCGGCGCCGGTCAGGCCGGTGCGGCCGACGAGCCGCGTCAGCTCGTCGACGAACTGCTCGTTGCGGCGGCCGGTGATGTTCAGGAACGCGTAGCCGCTCTTGTCGCCGTCCGGCAGCTTGCCGAGCAGCGCCGCGCGGTCGGGCTTCAGGAAGGCGGCGTGGGTCTGCTGCAGCGACGACAGCAGCGCTTTGAAGTCAGCGGCGGTCTTGACGCTGGCCAGCGTGGCCACCGGCACATCGACGATGGTCGCCTTCGCCTCGGGGTCGGTGATCGTGCGGCGGGTCAGCTTCAAGTCGGGCAGCAGCTGGCCCCCCACCTGCTGGCCGAGCGCGACCTCGTGCGACGGTGTCGACACTACCTTGGTCGCATCCTGCGGGATCGCGCGGCCGCGCAGCTGGTTGAGAGGCAGGGTCGGGCGTTGTCCGTCGATGCGCGGCATGGGCTCTCCGAAGGGTGGCCGGGGCCCGCGAGTCTGCCCTATCGAGCGCCGGCGGCGTGGTTATCGGCAACAGGTAGGACAAAGTTGCATATGTGCGGTCTGGATCGGGAGGCCGCGGTCCGACGGTCCGTGGCGCGTCGCGTAAAAAAACGAGAGGTTGAACTTCCCACTGGTGGCCGATACCGCGTCGCCATGCGTCCTACGTCGCTCCATGCCGGCTCGTCGCTCTCGCTGTCGTTCTCGCTCTTGCTCTCGCTCCTTGGCGTCTGGTCGTCGGCGTGTCCGACGATGAAGGCGCCGCTCGCGCCGCTGGACCTGCCCGATGGCTGCAACCCGCTGCTCGGCGGCGTGGATTGCGTGCTGCCCTACCCGTCCGACGTCTTCGTCGTCGCCGACGCGGCCTCGCCGAGCGGGCGCCGCGTGCAGATGACCGGCGCGGCGAAGATGATCACGGCGCGCAACCTGTCCGCCGACGTCAACGACTTCATCGCCGCCGACGGCTACTCGCGCACGCCGACCATCGTGGCGGTGCTTGGCGCCGCCGTCGCCGACACAGGCCTGGTGCACGTGCGCGACAACCCCGTCGACGCGACCACGGCGACGTCGCGGACGTTGATCCTCGACGCCGTGACGGGCGCGGCGGTGCCCCACTGGGTCGACCTCGACGGCCGCGCCGACGACCCGCTGCAGCAGGCCCTGATCCTGCGCCCGGCGGTGCTGCTCGAAGAGAGCCACCGCTACGTGGTCGTGCTGCGCGAGCTTCAGGACACCGCTGGCAAGGCCATCGCCGCGCCCGAGGGCTACCGCCGGCTGCGCGACGGCGTCGACGTCAGCGGCGACAGCGCCCTGGCGCCGCTCGCGCAGCGCTACGACGACGACGTGTTTGCGGTGCTGAAGACCGCCGGCGTCGACCGGGCGAAGACGCAGCTGGCCTGGGACTTCACCACCGGCGTCGACGTCGCGGTGATGGGCGACATGCTGCAGATGCGCGCGCTGGTCCTCGAGGAGCTCGCGCGCACTCCGCCGCAGGTCACCATCGAGCTGGTGCGCGAGGACGCCGGTCCGGGCCAGTGGCTGCAGGTGCAGGGCACCATCACCGGCCCGAGCGTGATGCAGGACGACGCCGGCGCCGGCACGCGGCTGGCCCGCAGCGACGACGGCAAGGTGCGGCTTAACGGCACGGTGACCTTCCCGTTCCGCGCGGTGGTGACGCCCTCGGTGCGCGACGGCTTCGCCGGCGGCCACCCGATCCTGTTCGGCCACGGCTTCTTCGGCGGCCAGGGCGAGATGACCAACGGCACGACGGCGCGCGTGCTCGACGCCGCCTACGGCGTCGGCTTCGCCATCGACTGGTGGGGCATGAGCTCCGAGGACGTCGGCGTTGTCGTCACCGGCGTCGGCGAGCGCGTCAGCGAGAGCCTCTTGTTCGGCGAGCGCGTGCCGCAGGCGATGGCCAACTGGCTGAGCCTGACCGCCGCCATCAAGGGCCCGCTGAAGGACGCCGCCGACCCGCGCGGCCGCGTGCCGTTCCGCCGGTCCACCGACCCGACCGCCGTCGACGTCCAGGACGACGGCGCCGGCAACACCAACGCCAGCGCGGCGGTCTACGACGACGGCGACGGCGTCGACTGGCTGGGCATCAGCCAAGGCCACATCCTCGGCGGCACCCACGCGGCGTTGAACCCCGATGTTCACCGCATCGTGCTGCAGGTGGGGGGCTGCGCGTTCACGCACATGATGGCGCGGGCGTCGCCGTTCAAGCAGTACCTCGCGCTGCTCGACATCGCGCTCGACGACCGGCTGACGAACCAGAAGGTCATCGCCACCTACCAGCGCGGCTTCGACCGCTTCGATCCGTCGCAGTACGCCCGCTACCTGCTCGCCGAGGACCTGCCCTTCGGCCCGCCGAGCAACCGCGAGCGCAAGCAGGTGCTGCTGCAGATAGGGACCGGCGACGCTCAGGTGCCGAACTTCGCGTCTTGGCTGCACGGTCGCGCCCTCGGCGTGCCTCTCGTCACCCCCAGCGCCCGCGACGTTCCGCTGCTCGAGACCGCCGCCGCCCCGATCAGTGGCTCCGGCGTCTTCGTCTACGACGTCGGTGACGACGAGTCGTTCTACGACGACCCCCAGCCCGCCCAGATCAGCACCGAGGCCCACGAGGCCCTGCGCCGCCTCGCCGAGCTGCGCGCCCAGCTGCGCGCCTTCTACGACGATGGCGTCATCGTGAACCCCTGCGACGGCCCCTGCGTCGGGCTCGAGCGCATCGACGAGTGAACTGCTGCCGGAAGGCCAGCGACGGCTGGATGCGTCGATAGAATTGGACCAAAGCTGGACAGATCCCGTCGATTCGATCCGTCGATCGCCCGATGTAGCCGCAAGCACCACATGTAGGTCCTGACCGAGAACCTGGTCATGACCCAGACCAACGCACCCCTCTCGCGCTCTCCTTCGAACTTTGTCCAGGTTTCGTCGCGCTCGGCGGCCACGACGGGTGCGGCCTCGCCGCCCCGCGCGGCGACGGCGACGGCGACGGCGTCGGCGACGGCGTCGGGCGCCTGCTTCGACGCCTCGCCCGGTCGAGCCCAGCCGCTGCCGGCGACGCCGGCGACGACAACCTCGGGGGCGCGGCTGTCGCCGCTGTCGGTGCGGCTGCCGGCGGCGCAGGCGGTGGGTGACCGCGAGGTGAAGCAGGAGCGCAAGATCGGGGTGCTGCTGACGTCGCACGGCGACATCGACAACGTGGGCACGCAGCTGCGCGGCTACGTGCGCGAGGCGGTGCTGCGCAACCCCGGCCTGCCGCTGCCGGCCAACGTGCGGCCGGTCGTCGACGCCATCGGCTGGCCGTTGCAGAAGCCGAACCTGCTGTCGCAGTACAGCCAGATCGGGCCGACGAGCTACGACGAGAACTCGCAGAATCAGGCCGACGCGCTGGAAAAAGCGCTGAAGGACAAGGGCATCGAGGCGGGCGTCTACGTCGGCTACAACTTCATGGCCCCCAACATCGAGGACGCCGTGCGCCAGATGAAGGAGGACGGTGTCACCGAGGTCGTCATCTTCAACCAGGGCGCGCAAAACTCGATGGCGACGATGGGCGAGAGCGTCCACGAGGTGCAGGACGCCGTCGAACGTCTGCCCGACTGGGACGTGCGCATCAGCGCGGTGAACTCGTTCTCCGATGACCCGCGCTTCCGCAAGCTGATGGCCGACCGGCTGGCCGAGGACGCGCAGAAGATGTTCCCGGGCGCGGCGCCGAAGGACGTGTTGATCTTCCTGACGTCGCACGGCCTGCCGAAGCACCTGATCGACAAGGGCGACAAGGCGACGAAGCAGATGCTGGACGCCTACGCGGTGATCAAGGACGACCTCCTCGCCCGCGGCTACCAGGTCGAGCACGGCTTCCTGAACGACGACTTCTTCCCCGGCGCGCGCTGGACGAGCCCGAAGGCCACGGTGCGGGCGGAGCAGATCGTCGAGGACGTGACCCTCGGCAAGCGCGAGGCCCCCAAGCACGTGCTGCTCGACGGCCGCCTGTCGTTCACCGTCCACCACCGCGCGACGCTCTTCGACGCCGACATCGAGGCCCGTGAGATCCTCGAGACCCCGCGCGGTCCGGCGTGGAGCCGCTACAAGGGCGCCGAGGTGAAGCTCGCGCCGAACTTCGACAGCGACCCGAAGTTCGCGGCGCTCCTCGCGACACTCACCACCGAGGCGCTGGCCGGCAAGGCGAAGGACATGGCTGTCATCGCCCCCTGAGACGCTGCTCGGCGGCGCGCGTCCGTGGGCGCGCGCGCGGCAGCGATGACTTGAACGAAGCGCCCGGCGCCGCAACTCGCGGCGCCGGGCGCTTCGTTTGTCGCTTGGCGCGCGCGCCGGCAGTGGCGCAGCTCATCGGGCTGCCGACGACGACGAACATGACCGGCGCGGTCAGGCGGGCGGCGGTCCGCCCTGCGCCGCCGCGGGGTCCATCCACATCGTCTCGAACCACTTACCGTCGGGGTCGCAGAAGGCGCGCGAGCACGTGCAGCCCGGATCCGGGATCGGGCGTGGCTCGCTGCCGCCGTGGGCGAGGGTCGCGGCGGTGATGGCGTCCACCGCCGCCTTGCTCTCGCGCGACAGCGCGAACAGGGCCGACGCCGTCTGGCTTGGGTCGGCCAGCGGCCGGGTGATGAAGGTCGTGAAGATCTCCTGCTTCAGCACCCTCAGGAAGATCGTGTCGGACACGACGGCGCACAGCGCCTTGTCGTCGGAGAACAGCGGGTTGCTCAAGAACCCGGTGCCCTCGTAGAAGGCCCGCGCCCAGGCGATGTCGGTGATCGGCAGGTTGACGAACACCATCTGGGTCGCGGGCGGAGCCGCCGGCTCGTCACGATGAGCGACTGCGGTCGTTGCGATGGTGGGCAACGCCGCACCGCCCGGACCACGACGGTCACCAACGCGCCGACGCCGGCCGCCGCGCTCCCCCACGGTGCTCCGCCGACAATCGGCACGACGGCGTCAGCCCGAAAGCGTACCGACCCCGACGGCAGCGAGGAGCAGGCCGCCGGGCCCCCATGCCCAGACGACGACGGACGCCCGCGAGCGCGCGGACGTCCGTCGATCAGCCCTGCGGCGCGCGGGCGTGAGTGTCGCGTCAGAGCCCCTCGACGCCGGCGAGCTCGACCCCCGGCGGCACCAGCAGCACGCCCGACGTCCACATCGCCCGCGCCTTGTGCGCGCCGGCGTCGCCGCCGCCGTAGACGTCGCGGGCGTACACGTCGATGATCTGGCTCCACACGTCATCGTACACCACGTGCCCGTCGGGGCCCTCGCTGCGCGCCAGCTCGTGCACCGCGCCGTCGGCGATGGCGACGACATGCGTGCCACCGCGCATCACGTACAGGCCGAACGACAGCGCATCCATCGCCGCCCGCTTGCCCGCGTCGCGCTCCCAGTCGAGGAACGCCCCGGACAGCGGCACGTCGTAATAGGTCTGCTCCGAGCGGGCGACGGCGAGGCTGTAGCTATGCTCGTTGTCCGGGCCGGTCTTGCCGCGCCACGCGGTGTCCGAGTTCACGTAGACCGCGCGCCAGCCGGCGTCGACGAGATCGGCGGCCAGCCGCGTGCCCGCCAGGTTGTCGTTGCGGGCCTCGCCGTCGAGGCGCTGCCACTCGGCCCCGCGCCCGGCGGCGGCGTAGCCGCGGCCCGCAAGCTCCATCGCGTACTCAATGCACGACGACCGCGTCATCTGCGTCGGATCCAGCGGCGAGCTCCCCGGCTTCCGGCGCGCCGCCACGTAGGCGCGCTGGTCGGTCAGGCTCAGGCGGTGGAACGGGCTCTCGTCGCCGTAGTGCGTGCCGAGCCCCGTCGACGCGACCAGCGCGTGGTGGCGGTTGTACGTCGCCCACGCCGCGTCGGCGGCGTGCCGCGCCAGCAGCGAGCCGCGCGACAACCCGCGGTCGGCGGCGCAGCCGGCGAGCCGCGACAACGCTACGGCGGCGTCGGCGCGCGTCGCCCGCGCGTCGGGGCGCACAGCGGCGCGGCCGTCGACGTCGAGCAGGCGGCAGAAGCCCACCGCGCTCGCCAGCGCGTCACGGGCCCAATGGCCGGCGCCGACGTCGGCGGGCACGGCGCCGTCGGCGCGCGGCAGGGCGCCCGTGCGCACCAGCACCGCCGCTAGCTCGGCGCGGGTGACGGCGTCGCGCGGGCGGAAGCGACCGTCAGGGTCGCCGCGCACGATCTCGAGCGCCTTCGCCGCCGCCACCGGCGCGGCGAACCACGCGCCCGCCTCGACGTCGACGAAGCCCGAG
>VGSZ01000242.1 GCA_016874845.1 Deltaproteobacteria bacterium | reverse complement strand
ATGACGGGCCCGGGCAGCTCGCGGCGCTGCGGCGCTCGTTCGACAAACTCGACGCGCGACTGGTCGCGCTGCTGGCCGAGCGCGCGGCGCTGTCGGCGCGAGCCGGCGCGCTGAAGCAGGCCCACGGCCTCCCCGTCGTCGACCACGGCCGCGAGGCCGCCGCCGCCGCCGCCCGCGCGTCCCTGGCCCGCGCGTACGGCCTCGACAGCGCGCTGGTCGACGACGTGTATGCCGTCGTCGTGCGCCACTCGCGCCGGCTGCAGGGCGCCGGATGACGGCCGCGACGACGGCCGCGACGACACACCACGCCGACGTCCCGGCCGCGGGCAGCCCGCTGCCCGCGCTCACCGGGGCGCGCTTCGTCGCCGCATTCGTCATCGTCGCCTACCACCTCGTGCGCTTTGACCGCTGGGACCTGCCGCCGGCCCTCGGCCGGCTGGCCGCGCTCGGGCCGGTGGCCGTGACGTTCTTCTTCGTGCTGTCGGGCTTCGTGCTCATGTGGGCATGCGTCGACAGCGAGGGCCGGGTGCCGTCGGGGCGGCGCTACGCGGCCGCGCGAATCGCGCGCCTGCTGCCAGTGCACGCGCTGTCCCTGCTGCTCGTCGCTCCCGTCGTTGTGGCGCTGTGGCGACGCGCGCACCCGGGCGGCGGCGACTTCACCCTCGACGTCGCCCTGCCCGGTCTGCTCGTCGCCCTGAACCTGCAGGCGTGGCACCCGGCGACGGCGCTGGCGTGGAACCCGCCGGCCTGGTCGTTGTCGGTGGAGATTGCGTTCTCGGCGCTGTTCCCATTGTTGGCGCCGCGCCTCGCCGCGCGCCCGTGGCGCGTCGCCGTCGGGCTCGCCGCGGCGCTGCTCGTCGTCGTTCTCGTGCCCGGGGTCGTGGCGCTGGCGGTCGCGCGGGCCGACTTCGACGTCGGCCCGGCGGCGCACAGCGCCCTCGTGGACGCGTGGCGCTACCACCCGGTGTTGCGCCTGCCCGAGTTCGTCGCTGGGATGGCCGCCGCGCTCGCGCTGCGCGCCGGGGTGATCGCGCCGCCGCGCCTCGTCGTCGTTGCGAGCGGCGTCCTCGGGGCCGTCGTCGCGCTGACGATGGCAGCCGCTCTGCCTGTCGTGCTCGTCCACAACGGGCTTTTGGCCCCGGCGTTCGCCGTGATCGTGCTCGCGCTGGCCACGGCGCGCGGCGCCGTCGGGCGGGCGCTGTCCGCGGCGCCGCTGCCGCTGCTCGGCGAGGCGAGCTACGCGCTGTACCTGCTGCACGTGCCGGCGCTGTACTGGATCGCCGGCATCGCCGAGCGCCGCGGCCACGCCCGGGTGCTCGACGATCCCGGCCACGCCGCCGTCGCCGCCGTCGCCTGTGTCGCCTTCGCCGTGCTCGCCCACGTCGTCTTCGAGCGCCCGGCGCGGCGGGCGCTGCGTGCCGCACTGCCCACGACATTGCCCACGACATTGCCCACGACATTGCCCACGACATTGCCCACGACATTGCCCACGACGCTGCCCACGACACAGGACACCGCTCCGCGCGCGTGATGCGCCGTCGACCACCGCCCCTACGAAGACGCGCGCCGGGCCCGTGCGGCGCCCGGCGCGCGTGGTGGCAGCGCGTCGACGACGCGCGCTGAGCCGGTCCGTCAGCCCTCGGGCGTCGGGCCGCCTTCGGCGACGCCCTCGGTGGACGCCGTGGGGGAAGCCTCGGCGGAGGTCTGGGCGGCGCCGCGGCGACCGCCGCGACGACCACGACCGCCGCGGCGACGACCGCGCGCCGGCGCGCCGTCATCGTCGGCCGGGTCGTCGACGCCGACCTCCTCGGGGGTCCCGGGAGACGTCGATGGCGCCGGAGCCCCGGCGGGCGCCGGCGCGACGGCCGGCTCGACCGCGGGCGCCGGCGCGGCGGCCGCTGCCATCGCCGCGGCCGCCGAGGACGCGGCCGTCAGACCTACGACAGGAGGCGCGGCGGCGGCCTCGGCGTCCTGACGAGCGCGGAACGCGGCCCACGCCGCGTCCTCCTCGGCCTCGAGGGCGGTGGGGGGCGTCGACCTCTCGTCGCCGCCGTCGGCCTCGGTCTCGTCTTCGGCCTCGTCGCCCTCGTCGCCCTCGGCGGCGCCGTCGGCGCCAGCGGCGGCGAGATCACCCTCGGCACCGGGCAGGCCGGGCACCTTCTTCTTGCGACGGCGACGACGACGGCGCTTGCGTCCGCCCTCGCCGCCGCCCGGCTCGCCGGCGACCGCGGCGACTTCCACGGGAGCGGCGGCCTCGACGTCAGCCAGCGTCTTGCCCTCGGGGGCCTTGCCGAACAGCGCCTCGCTAAGCGGGTCGTCGTAATGCGCCGGGTGGTCACCCGGGCGCTCGGCGGGGGCACGCGGCGGCGGGCGGTCGTCGTCACGCCGGGGCTCGCGCCTGGGCTCGCGGCCGGCGGGCTCGCCCTCTCCGTCGTCGAAATCGCCGTGGGCAGCGCGCTCGGCGGCCAGTCGCTCGCGCTCGGCCTCGGCGGCGGCGTCGCGGGCGTCGGCTTCGGCGATCGTCGCCTCGTCGTGCAGGAACACTGGCACCGGGCCGATGGACAGCGGCGGCACGGTCGGACCACCCATACCGAGCGACATCTCATCGCGACGGCCACGACGACCGTTGCGACGGCCGCGATCGGACAGGCGCGGGTCGCGCACGCCCTGGGCGGCGTCGAGGCCCGCCTTGCCGCGGCGCTCTTCGTCGTACTTGATCTCGTTACCAACCAGGCGGGCATCGGCGACGACGTCGATGAGTATCTGGTGCTCGTCGCCCAGCTCGAGAAGCTCGCGGCGCTTGGTGTTCTGCAAGATGTTGGCGACGTCGACGGGCAGCCGGATCGCGAGCCGGGCCAGCTGGTTGGCGTTGCGCGCGACGCGGTTGTGCAGGTCGCGCAGCGCGCGCACCGCCAGACCGCGCGGGTCGCGCACCAGACCGGTGCCCTCGCAGTGCGGGCACGGCGAGTGGCTGACGAGACGATGCGCCTGGCGCAGCCGCTGGCGCGTGATCTCAAGGGTGCCGTTCTCGCTGATGCGGCCGACCTTCACGCGGGCCTTGTCGTCCTTCATCGCGTCGCGCAGCGCGCGCTCGACCTCGCGGTCGTGCTTGCGGTTCGTCATGTCGATGAAGTCGACGACGATGATGCCGCCCATGTCGCGCAGGCGAAGCTGGCGCGCGACCTCGCGGGCGGCCTCGAGGTTGGTCTTGTAGACGGTGGCCTCGTGGTCGGCCTCCTTCGTCGAGCGCCCCGAATTGACGTCGATGGCGACCAGCGCCTCGGCTTGGTCGATGACGAGGTATCCGCCCGACGGGAGCTTGACCTGCCGCTCGAACAGCTCCTCGATCTCGTCCTCGATGCCGTACTTCTCGAAGATGGTCTGCTTCGACGTGTGCAGCTCGAGCAGGCCGAGCGCCTCGGGGCTGCGCTCCTCGAACCAGCTCTTCAGCTCCTCGTACTCGTCCTCGACGTCGATGACGATCTTCTCGATGTCCGGCGCCAGATAGTCGCGGATGGTGCGCACCGTCAGGTCGGGCTCGCGGTACAGCAGCGTCGGCGCGCGGCCCAGCTGGGCGCCGCGGTCGATGGTCTCCCACTGCTTGGCGAGGCCCCGCAGGTCGCGATACAGGTCGACGCGTGACCGCGTGACGCCGGCGGTGCGGATGATCACCGCCATGCCGTCGGGCACCTCGATGTGGTTCAGGATCTCGCGCGCCCGGCGCCGCGCGCCTTCGTCCTCGACCTTGCGGCTGACGCCGCCGCCGGCCTCGTCAGAGTGCATCAGCACGAGGTAGCGGCCAGGCAATGACAGGTACGTCGTGACAGCGGCGCCCTTGTTGCCGATCTCGTCCTTGGTCACCTGCACGACGATCTCCTGCCCGCGCTTCAGCACGTCGGAGATCTTCGGGCGCCGCTGGCCCTTCAGCTCGGGCGGGTACAGCGCCGGGCGCACCTCGGAGAGCGCGAGGAACGCCTGCTTCTCGTCGCCGAATTCGATGAAGGCGGCCTCGAGGCTGTCTTCGACGTTGGCGACGATGCCCTTGTAGATGTTGCCCTTGTGCTTGGTGCGCGCCTGGTTCTCGATGTCGAGATCGAGGAGCCGGCTGCGGCCGTTGACGTTTTCGAGGATGGCGACGCGAATCTCTTCCGAGGCGCTCGCGTTGATGATCATCTGCTTGGTCATGTCGGACCTGTCTTGGGCCCGCAGCGACGATGACGACGTCAGCGACGGCGCGAGCTGCGGGCGGGGGGAAGGGGTGTCTCGCCCCGGTGCCCGCCTTCTTCGCCCACCATGACCCCGCTCGACGCTGCTGCCGCAGTCGCCGTCGTTGTCTTTGTCTTCGTCGAGGACGGCCACGACGTCCACGACGACGCCACGACGACGCCGACCCCTGGGGGGGACGGGTCGAGACGCAGCGCGGTCGTGGTCGTGGTCATGCGCTCCTCGCGCGAGAACGGTCGGCGAAGGGCGGGCGACGAACCGGTTCGCGCGAGAGGCACACACCACACAGCGCGGCGCGCACCATCGACCGCGGGTCGCCTCCGTGCCGGGTGCTGCGTGCGCCGCTCCCCTCGGGGGGACGACGCGCTGCAGCGCGGTGGGGCGACGGGACCGTCGACCGGGACCTTCGTGGTCGGCGCCTGCCCGGCGTCGACGCCGGACGGTTCGCAGACCGAAAGATGCGAGTCAGCTAGCAGACGTCTGGCCCCGGAACAACCGCCGATGTGTCCGCCGGTGTGTCCGCCGCTGGGGCCGCCGTGTCCGCTGGGCGCGCGGCGGGGGCCCGCGCGCCGCCGGCTCGCGCTCGTCAGGGGACGACCGCCGTGACCACCACGGGCCGGGGCGGCGGGGATGGCGGCGTCCCCGGCCACAGCGCCACCGCGGCGACCAGCCCCCCGGCGAGCACGATGACGACGCCGGCGGCCGCCGCCGCGACGACGCCGCTGGAGATTGTGTCTGTCGTCGGGCCGGGCGTCGGGCCGGTCGTCGCCACATCCACCGCGCCATCGCCCCCGGGGGCACCGGGCCGCGCCGTGCTCGCCGACGCCGACGCCGGGGTGGCCGCCGCCGCGGGCGCGCCGCGCAGCGCGACCACGACAGCGTCGGCGAAGTCGCCGACGTCGTCGACCGCCGCGGGGATGTCCCGCACGCCTGCCGTCGCCCGCCACACCCGGGGGGTCTCGCCGAGCGCGACGACGACGTCAGCGCCGCTGAGCGCCCCCAGCCGGGCGAGCGCCCCGACCGGCTCGCTGCCGGGGGCGCGCGACGCGGCGACGGCGGCGGCGCGCGCAGCCGCGGCGCCCGGCGGCTGCAGCGTGGCCGCCAGCGACGCGGCCTCGCGAGCCACGTTGACGAGGCGGGTCTGCGGTCGGCAGCCCGTCGCGCGCCACGTCAGCAGGTGCGGCCCCGCCGGCAACGAGACCAGTCCCTCGTCGACGACGCGGCCAAAGCCGTCGACGATGAGTTCGACCGGACCGGGGGCCGGCAGGCCGATCACGCGGGGGGCGGCGGCGACGAGCACCGTCGGCGCAGCGGCGTTCTCGGCGCGGGCCTGGCTCCAGGCGGCGACCACCGATGGCGCGTGCAGCGCGGGGTCGAGGGCGTCGCGGGCGGGCTCGAGGCGGGCGGCGACGCGCAGGCTGGCCAGCGCCTGCGGGTCCTGCTTGTCGACGGAGAGTCGCAGGGTCGCGTCGTGCAGCAGCACGTCGACCAGCAGCTCCCGGTGATCCTCGGGCCGCTCCAGCCGCAGGCCCTCGTCGAGGGCAGCGGCAGTCACGACGGTAGCCGCGTCGAGGTCGAGGGTACGGGTGTGGGCGCGGGCCTCGGTGAGCAGCGCACGCACGCGCTCGCGGTCACCGCGACCGGGTTCGGCGACGACGCCATCGACGCCGGCGCGCTCGGCGGAAGCGACGGACACGAGCCCACGCGCCTGCAGCGCGGCGGCCACGCGCTCGTCGTCACCGCTGTGCTCGGGACGCGGATCGGGCAGCACGAGCGCCCTCGCCCCGGCCAGGGCGATGGGCTCGACGGCGACGGGGCCGACGGCGGCGAGCATCCCCAGCACGAGCGCAGCAGGAAACACGTCGTCGTCGTGGCTCGCCACCGGCGGAAAGAAAAGCCCCCGCGACAGCGGGGGCGCTGGTCGGCGGCGTCGAGAGGACGTCAGCCGTGCGGACAGTGGCCCGAGCGGCCCGGCGCGGCCATCTGCTCCTCGTGGAACAGCGCCTGGTTTTGCTTGTCGCGCAGATCATCGTCCTGCACGAACGTCGGTTGCAGCGTGCCCCCGAGCTGAAGGAAGTGCAGGAGCGCGGCGAGGATCGAGACAAGCACGGTCATGGTGTCCTCCGGTCCGTCCACGATAACGCAGACGCGCGCCCGCGTCGCGTTTGAGGACCCTCGCTGTCTCTCGCTGCGCGGCGCTACAGATCGCGCAGGATGGCGCGCACGTCGGTGGCCATCTTGCCGCCGGGGGCGAGCTTCAGGAACTTCTCGTAGGCCTTGATGGCGTCGCCCCGTCGCCCCGCCGACTGGTACACCGCCCCGAGCAGCACGTAGACCTGCGGGTCCTGTGGATCGAGCACCCGCGCGCGCTCGAGGTGGAGCATCGCCGCCGTCAGATTGTCGAGCTCGTAGTAGGCCGCGCCGAGGCCGAGGTGCGCGGTGACCCCGTCGCTGCGCTCGGCGAGCGCAGCCTTGTAGGCGCGGACGGCCCTGCCGAAGTCGCCACGCCGCGCGAACGCCTCGGCGCGCTTGAGCTCCCGGTCGTACGGCGACGGCGGGGCGTCGCGGGAGTCCACCTTGCCTTCGTCGCCGCCTGCACCGGTGGCCGCGTCGACTTCGACGCTGCCCGCGTCGACGACCACGGCCCCCGCGTCGACGACCACGGCCCCCGCGTCGACGACCACGGCCCCCGCGTCGACGACCACGGGGCCTGCGTCGACGACAGCCAGCGCGGACGGAGCCTCGTCGCGCGCAGACCGCTCGGCGCGAGTTGCCAGCAGCGTCACGGCGAAGCCGCCGACGATGAGCAAGAGCGCGGCGCCGCGGCCGTGCCCGAAGCGGTCGATGACCGCGTCGTTCGGGACCTCGACCGCAGTGCGGGCGTCGTGGACCGACGGCTCGACGCCGGGGGCCGTCGACGGCACCGGCACGACCGACGGCGTCGCAGCAATCACTGTCGGCGCCGCAGCAATCATTGTCGGCGCCACGGCGGCGACCGCTGCCGCCAGCGCGGGCGAGCCGGCCCCGGTGTCGGTGGGCTCGTCGAAGATGTCCTCCTCCGCCTCTGCGGGGACCCGCCAACGCTGCGCGGGAGTCGCGCGCGCGGCGTCGCTGTCGACGTCGTCGAACCCGTGTGATGGCGCGGCGAGCTCCGGCGGCAGCGCCCCGTCATCGCGCGCCCGCTCCGGCAGGAACGACGCCGCGGGCGGCATGCTGAGGGGCGCGTCCGCGGCGACCGGCGGCGCGGTATTGACGATCGTCGGTGGACCGCTGACGAGCAGCGGTGGCCCCGCCGCTGGCGCCGCCACGGACGATGACCGACCGAGCCGCAGCTCGTCGATCGGCGCCACGACGTCCTCCCAGCCCTCGTCGGCGAGGGACACCTGCGGCACCGCCGTCGTCGACCAGGTTCGCGCGTTCACCGACGTGCGCGACGCCACCGCGCGCGGCT
>VGSZ01000241.1 GCA_016874845.1 Deltaproteobacteria bacterium | reverse complement strand
GGCCGGGAGCGGCGGCGGCACCAGCGGGTCATCGCGGTCGTCGGCGTAGAGCGACTCGATGACCTCGTCGGCCCGCGGCGCCGCGTCGTTGCTCGGACGCGGGAACTTGCGCGACAGCGGTCGACCGCCGGGGCTGGTGTCAATGTCGTCAGCCGGACGGATCTGCAGGGTCGGTTCGTCGACGGTGTCGTCGGGGTCCTTCGCGCCGATGCCTTCGAGGCGGCGGCGCGGGGCGCCTTCGGCGTCGCTCCGGGGCTCGTCGCGCTGGGACTCGTCTCGCACCAGACGCGACTCCGGCGCGCCGACGGCAGAGTGGTCGAGCAACAGCACCTGGCTCTGCCCGATCTCGAGCAGAGAGGCGTCTTCGTCGGGAAGCATGGACGCGACCGGGAGCGGCTGCCCGGGGTTCGTCTCGAGGGGCGGGGGCGGGGGCGAGGGGCGAGGGCGGTCGGTGTCGGCGCGAGGCCCGGCGGCCCGGGACTCGGCGGCCCGGACCTCAGGACGCGGGAGGGTCGTCGCCGTCGCTGTCGGAGGCTCCTTGCCCACCGCGGGCGCCGGCAGCGGCTGCCCCCCGAGGGCGTTGAGCGCGACGTCAAGCTCCTTGGCCAGCTCCGAGGCCTTGGCGAAGCGCCCATCGGGGTGCTCGGACAAGGTGCGGCGGATGAGCCCGTCGAGCCGCGTCGGCAGCTGCTCAAGCGCCGCGGTGAAGGCACGCGAGAAATGCCCCTCGTAGACGAGCCCGGTGAGCATCTCGGCAAGGATGACGCCGAGGGAATAGATGTCGCAGCGCCCGTCGACCGACTGCGACTCGACGCGCAGCTCGGGCGCGATGTACGGGAACCCCTTGCTGCGGCTCTTGGCGATGCCGAGAAACGGCTTGAGCGGCAGCGCCTTCACAAGGCCGAAGTCGGTGATCTTCAGCAGGTCGGGCAGGATGACGACGTTCTCGGGCTTCAGGTCGCCGTGCCACGTCTGCTTGTGCGCGTAGTCGAGGGCGTCGCCGATCTGCTGGAAGATCGGACCGACCTCCTCGGGCGAGAACGCCTGCTGCTTGTCGTGGCGCAGACGGATGATCTTGCGCAGCGTGAGCCCCTCGAGGAGCTTCATCGTGTAGAAGCGCCGCGTCGGCTGCAGGTGCGAGCCCTCGTCGTACAAGCGGACGATGTTGGGGTGCTGCAGCTTGCGGGCGGCCTTGATCGCCTTGCTGAACTGCTTCTGCTCGTCCTCGGTCTGCAGCAGGTTTGGCGACACGCCCTTCAGCGCGACGTCAACGTCGACCTCGTTGTCGTGGGCGCGGTAGACGGCGCCCACGCCCCCCTGACCAATGAGCTCCACGATCTTGTAGCGCCCGGCGATGACCTCGCCGGGAGCAAAGATCAACGTCTGGTGCGACGAGGTCGTGGGCTGCTTCTTGGCGGGACCGATCGCACGGCCGCCGCGATCGACGAACTCCTGACCGCAGACCGTGCACTTCTGCGCGTCGTCGGAGTTGTAGGAGCCGCAGCGAAAGCAAAGCATCGTTGGACCTCGCGTCATAGCCCAACGCGCGAGGCCGTCCAAAGGTCCTTTGGGCGCTTTGCGAAGAAGTCGCGGTCTTCAGCGGCCCGACGGCCGGCGCAGCCCGCGGGCAGCAGTGACATCACCGGTCGGACGCACGGCGCCGGAAGACGCCGAGGCCCCCGAGCCGGACGGCACGAGAGGGGTGAGCAACCGGTCGCTCGGAGGGACCTCGCCAAAGGTCACCTGGGCCTTGCCGAGCAGCAGCAGGAGCGCCCGGTGCAGGCGCAGGTTCTTTGCGATCTCCTTGGACAGGGTCGCGTTCTGGTAGAGGACGCTCTCGACGTCGCTGCTGCGGATGGGCGGGGCCATGTCGTGGATCAGCTTGTGGACCTCGGCCTCGGTGGCTTCGATCCCGTGGAAATCGGCGACGGCCTCGAGGCAGCGGAACTCCCAGACCGTGCGCCGCGCCTCGGCGCGCTGGCGCTCGTTTGAGAACTCGGCGAGCGAGCGCTTCTGCTCCTCGACGCTGACGCCGTGCAGCGCCATGGCGTCGCCGACCTGCGTTTTCCAGCGGTTGCGCAGCTCGTCGTCGACGAGTTCATCAGGGACGTCGTCGTCAAGGCCGACCCGCACGTACAGCTGTCGCAGGAAGGTGTACTTCGCCTCGTCGACGCACAGGCGGGCGCGCTCGTCGACGAGCTCGGCCTCGATCTTCTGCTCGAGCTCCTTGCGCGTCTTGACCTTGCGGTGGCTCAGCTGCAGGAAGATTGGGTCGTCGGCCTCGGGCATCAGGCGACGCTGCGCCCGCTGCACGGTCACCGCGAAGGCCGCGACCTTGCCGCGCTGATCCTCGACCGGGTAGTTGTCGGGCAGCCGCAGCCGCAGCACGACGTTGTCGGGCGGGACGACGCCAACCAGCGCCTCGAACAGCCCGGGCAGGAACGGATTGGGCCGGACGTCGAACCAGGCCGCCTGTTGGGCCAGGAAGACCTTGCCGTCGCTGTAGCCGAGCATGTCGAGCTGGACCTCGTCACCGAGGGCCACCGGCTGGCCGAAGGCGCGGGGCTCGGGCATCGAGATCAGGCGGCGCAGCTCGTCGACGCGCGACTGGACGAGGTCCGCGGTGATCGGACGCGCGTTGATCTTGAGTTCGATGGACGTCGCCGCGGCCCAGGCGCGCTCGGCGGTCTTCTTCGTTGGCCCCTCGACCTTCGTCGATACCTGCGCAGCCGGCGCCGCATCGAGCGCCCGCTGCAGCGCTCGCCCTGCCTCCAGCGACACAGCACGCGCGTCTTTCTTCGCCTCGCGCGCGCCACCGGTGCTCGGCGTACCCTGCGGCCGCCCGCGTACGCTCGGGGTCGAACCAGAACTCTTGGGGGGGCCGGGCATCCTGTGCTCCTTGTCGTCGTCGCCGCAGACTCGCCCAGCCGCACTGGCAAACACAAATCCTCCCCAAGCAGAGGCGGCGCCCCAGGGGACGCCGCCTCATCGGGGTCACGACGGAACCGCTCAGCCCTTGATGGCGCGGATCGAGTTCATCGCGTTCTGGTGCATCTCGTTGAGGACGTTGCTGAACGCCTGCTGCATCTGGCTGAGCTTCTGCATGTCGTTCTTCAGCATCTCGAACTCGATGTTGCGGCTCTCCTGGCCACCAGCACCGCCGCCGCCGCCGCCGCCGCCGCCGCCGACCGCGTTGCCAGCCATGCCGCCGATGGCGCCGCCGATGCCTGGCGCGACCAGGTTGCCGGCGATGCCGCCAACAGCCCCGAGGATGCCGCCACCCTTGCCGCCGCCCTTGCCGCCACCGCCGCTGGCGGCAGCGTCAGCCTGAGCCTTCAGCTTCTCAAGCCGCTTCTCGATGTCCTCCTGCATCTTCTTGATGATGTCGCACATCATCGTCGCGACCTTGTCCTCGAAGGTCATGCCGGCGCCGCCAGCCTGACGCTGCGCCTCAAGCTGCGGGTTGGCAGTACCGGGCGACGCGGCGAGCGCGCGAGCGCCGCCGCCGCCGGTCGGCAGCGGCCCAGCCCCACCGGGCGCGGCGTTGAGCGAGAGTGGATTGAACGAACCTGCACCGAGCGCGCTGCCGATGGCCGCCAATGCCATGAGCGGACCAACGGGGATGCGCGGCGCAGCGGCACCCGGGGGCGCGATCGGATCGGGCTTCGCCGCCGGCGGCGCTGCGTTCACGAGCGGAACGGCCGGGGGCGCAGCAGCCGGGGGGGCAGCGGCCGGAGGCGCAGCGGCCGGCGGCGCAGCAGGCGGGGCCGCCGGGGACGTCCGGCTCACCGGGGGCGCGGCCGGGGGCGCAGCCGGAGGCGCCGGGGGAGCCGGCGGGGGAGCCGGCGGCTGGGCGCGGTGACCGCCGCCGCCACACATCCCGGTGAACACGCGCTCGGCGCTCGCAGGAGCAGCCTCGGCGGTGCCCGTTGACGCGGTGCGGGCCAGGGTGCGCAGGAAGTTCATCGCCTCGGAGCGAGCGATGTTGCCGACGGCCGGGTTGTCGCCAGCGGATTGGGCGAATTCGTCGAACGCGCGCAGGCCCTTTTGCAGGTGCTCGAGCGCGGCGGGGCTCAGCTTGTCCAGACCGGGGATCGCCTGACCACCGCGGTCGACGAGCATCTTGTTGACTTCGCTGGCGCCGATTGCGCCGCGACCGATTGGCATGTTCACGGGGACCTCCTTAGGGGCTGGACCGGTTATCGGTGTGTTCCGGCGCCTGTTTCGATCGGAACGAAGATCGCCCGATGGGGAAAGGTGCGATACCGCATCCGGACGCGACGTTTCTCGTTCCGAGCGGCGCGATCCCGCGCCCGCGTGGTCGTCGGTCCGGCCGGCGGCGTTGTCGGCGCCGACCGGCGAGGGCAGATGACTCCCGATGTCGAACGCCGCCGTCCCCGTCGCCGATCGCTTCTCCTGGTGTGAAGTCTCTCTCGGCTCCCTGGCCCACAACGTGGCGACGCTCCGCGCCCGCCTGAGCGGCGGCCAACGCCGCCTCGGCGTCGTCGTGAAGGCCGACGCTTACGGCCACGGCGTCGACGTCGTCGCCCCGGCGCTTCTTCGGGCCGGCGTCGACTGGCTGATCGTGAACAGCGCCCGCGAGGCGCGCGCGCTCCGCCACCTCCCCGGCGTCGCCGACGACGTCCCCGTCTATGCATGCGGGCCTCTGCTGCCGTTCGAGGCCGAGGACATCGTCGCCGGCGCCGCCCGCGCCGTGGTCGTCGACGTCGACGTGGCGCGCGCGCTGTCGGCAGCGTCGACGGCGACGGGGCGCACGACGCCGGTGCACGTGAAGATCGAGACCGGCACGCATCGCCAAGGCCTGCGCGTCACTGACGCCGTCGCCTTCGCGCGCGTCGTGCGCAGCCTGCCCGGCCTCGTGCTCGAGGGGATCACGACCCACTTCGCTGACATCGAAGACACCACCGACCACCGCTTCGCCGAACGCCAGCTCCACACACTGCACGAGGCACGCGACGCGTTCGTCGCCGCCGGCGTTGGCGCGCCGATGGTCCACAGCGCCAACTCCGCCGCGACGCTCCTCGACGAGCGGACCCATGGCGATCTCGTGCGGGTCGGCATCGCCGCCTACGGCCTGTGGCCGTCCAAGGAGACGCACACCGCCTGGCTCGAGCGACGCCTGAACGCCCACGCCACGCTGCCACCCGGCCCCGCCCACGACGCTGGCGCGCCGACGCTGCGGCCGGCGCTGTCGTGGCGAGCGCGCGTCGCACAGATCAAGGACGTCGACGCCGGCGGCTACGTCGGTTACGGCCGCACCTACCGCGCGACGCACCCGATCCGCATCGGGATCGTCCCCGTCGGCTACCACGAGGGCTACGACCGCCGGCTCAGCAACCTCGGCCACGTCGTCGTCGATGGTGTGCGCTGCCCGGTGCGCGGGCGCGTGTGCATGAACATGATGATGGTCGACGTCACCGACGTGCCGCGCGCCCGGGCCGGGTCGGTGGCGACGCTGCTCGGCCACGACGGCGACGAGGTCATCAGCGCCGAGCAGCTCGCCGGCTGGATGGGCACCATCCACTACGAGGTGACGAGCCGCATCCATCCCGTCGTGCCCCGCGTCGCCGTCGACTGAGCGGCGACGCCACCGCGTCGTCCGCGACGACGAAGTCAGCGCCGCGCGCCGGCGAGCAGGGTAGCAAAGCGCGGCTGCTCGTGCGGCTGCGCCCCCGCCGCCTGGGGCGCGATGGCGCCCCTCAGGACGTCGTGCATGGAATCGCCGTCGAGCTCGGTGACGCGGAAGCCCCCACGCGCCGGCGTGATCGAGAACAGCGAGCCGTCGACAGGCAACAACGTCACCTCGCGCACGAGCCAGTCATCCTCGCGGAAGTCGGTGCGCACCAGCGTGTGGCGGCGGCGGCCGGCGAAGCCCTGCAGCGCGAGCAGCGCGCTGTCGATGACGAGGCCCTCGGGGCGGCGCTGGAGCACACGCTTGTCGACGAGCGCGCGTACGACCGCGTCGACGCCACGCGGCTCCTTCTGGCGGTTCATGGCCATCAGGCTGACGGCGTGCACGCCCGCCGCCGGCAGCACGACGTCGTCGGACGGCACGCGGGCGAGCGCAGCGCGCGCCTCGTCGTCGGGAAGCGGGCGCCGGGTACGCGCCGACGGGGTGGCGAGCAGCAGCGACGTCGCCAGCACCTCGGCGGGAGTCAATGTGACGTCGAAGCGGGCACCGCCGGCGCGGCGGGCGATGAAGCGTCGGCCCAGACGCGCGACCAGCGCCTCGGCGTCGAGATCAGCGCCAAAGACGTGCCGGACGCCGTCGCCGGCGTCAGCGACCTCGTACGGCACCGCGATCTCGTCGAGGAGCCAGAAGTCGTCCTGACTGACCTTGCCATCGTCGTCGGTGTCGACGTGGACGATGCGCGCGTCACACTCGGTGACCGGCGCGATGCGGTTCAACGCGTCGTCGGTGATGCGGAAACCGTGGGGATCGATGACGCGACGTTCGACGAGAGCGCGGTAGCTGGCGTCGTAATCGGCGGGCTCGCGCGGCTCGGCCTCAAACGGCCACAACGGCGACTCCTCGACGAAGAAGAGGTCGCAGGTGAACCGTAGCAACGCGAGGTCGTCGTCGGACAGGGCGAGGTGGCTGCTCATGGGCTCACAAAGACGACAGGATCTGGTCGGCGAAGGCGCGCAAGCTCCGCAGCGCCTGCTCCGACGGGGACGGCGCCGCGGACGCGGACGACGGCGCTGCGGACGCGGACGGCGGCGCTTTGGACGCGGACGACGGCGCAGAAGACGGTGCCGACGACGACGCCAGCAGCTGGGCGACGCCCACGGCGACGACAGCGCCGGACACCACCTGCGCGAGGGCATCACCGTGGGCGACGGACAGCGACGTCGGGGGCGGCGAGGCCGTCGACGGCGCTGGCTGCCCCGCCGCGTCGAGGGCGCCGGCGAAGGCTTGCTCCATGGCCACCAGGGCATGCAGCGCCTTCTGCACGCCGGGCTCGAGCTTCTTCATCTTCTCAAGGTGAGCCTGGATCGCCCGGCTGACGTCGACGTCGCCGTGCTTGCTCGAGCGCTGCATCGCCGTGCGCAGTCGCCGGCGGATCTGTTGCAGGCGGCGCCGTTGGTACGCGAGGCGCTCGCGCAGCGCGGCCAGCTCGGCGCGGCGGGCGTCGACCGCGACGCGGTCGAAGCCGCCGCGCGCCAACTCGCCCACGAGCTTCCAGGCCTGTTCGCGCAACGCGCGATGGTCGTCGAGGATCTCGTCACGACGCGCCTCGAGGAGGCGGATGGTGCTCTCGATGCCCGAGTGGGAGGCGTGCTCAGCGACGGGCAGCGTGGCGGGCTCCGACGCGAGCCGGGGGTCGACGGGGCGCCCGGCCTCGAAGCCGTCTTTCGCGCCGCGCGCCGGCGACGACGATGACGGCGGCTGCGACCCCTGCTTGCTCGTGACGCCGACCGGGGCGACCGATGGCGTCGAGACGGGCGCGCGCTCCATCGACGTCGACTTGGGCGGACCACCGGGGGGCACGCCCCGTCCGCCACCACCCTGGATCGTCACGCGAGACCTCCCGGCGTCGTCGTCCAACGCACGCGGCGTGATCTTAGCAGCGGATACGAGGGGCGGCGGATCGGCGGGATTTGGTGTCCGCCACGGGCCCCCGCCGGTCAGCAAGGACGCCCGCGAGCCTCTACGTCGGCGGGCTCGCGCACCGGCCCGACTACGAAAGCGACAGATGGGCGGG
>VGSZ01000240.1 GCA_016874845.1 Deltaproteobacteria bacterium | reverse complement strand
CCGACGCGAGCAGGTCGGCGCGGGGGACGCGGCTGTCCGCGGCGTCGAGGTCGAGGGTCGTGGCCGGTCCGGGGTGATCGTCCCACGGTGACACGACCGGCATCTTCATCGCTGGCACCGGCTGTGCTGCTGCTTCCGCCGCCGCCGGTGCCGCCGCCGCCGGCTGTGCCGCTGCTGCCTCAGCGATCGCCGGGCGCGAAATCCGCGCCTCGAAGGTCGGGCCTTCGTCGAAGCGGATGCTTTGGCGCACGATTCGCTCTTCGGGACGTCCAGCCGGAAAGAGCGCTTCGCTGACCGCGCGAGGCACGCTGGTCGGCGGTGGGCGCGTGGGCAAATCGACTGGCGTGGGCGGCAACGAGGTCGAGCGCAGGAAGCCCGTCATCGCCGTCGGCTCCTCGAAGCGCACGCTCCGACGCACAACACGCTCTTCGGGGCGCCCAGAAGGAAACAGCGGCGGCGAACGCAGCGGCGCCTCAGCCGTCGACGTGTTGCTCGTGGCCAGCGGCGCGGTGGGCTCGGCGGACTTGCCCATTGGCGCGGTGTCCTCGCCGGGCGTGGCTGGCGGCGTGGGCCTCGTGGCCGGTCCAACGTCGAGGGGCGGCGCGGGCGGCGAGACGGGCGGCGGCATCGCCGGGGTCAGGGGCCTCGAGGGCTCCCGCGCGGCCGAAGACAGCCGGCCGGCGACAATCGCGGCTTCGAGGACACTGTCGTCGCCGGCGGTGAGGAGCGCGCTCCACGGTGTGGCAAGGAGCGGATCGGACGCACGCAGGCGCCGCGACTCGTCCGGCCCCATGGCGGCGGAGACGCCCAGACTGCGCGAGGGCTCCCGCGTCGTCGATGCTGCCAACGTCGTTGCTACCCCGGCGGGCGGCGACAGGTCGGAGCGCGAGGGCTCTCGCATCGACGTGGGCGCGGTCGTCGTCGGGGCGACGGACGCCGAGGCGACGGACACCGGGGCGACGGACGCCGACGGGGCGACGGACGCCGACGGGGCGACGGACGCCGACGGGGCGACGGACGCCGGGGCGACGGACGCCGGGGCGACGGACGCCGGGGCGACCGACCGTGACGGCTCACGCGTCGGCGCGGACCTGGCGGCATTGGTCGTGAGGACCTGCAGGACGAAAGCGGTGTACTGCGTCGCCGCCGGATGCCCCGGGGACAGATCGAGGACCCGCGCCCAGCAGGCGAGCGCGCCCTGCGCGTCACCGGCGCTGTACAGCCGGTGGGCATCGAGGAGGAGGTCGTCGACGGGCGTGCTCATGCGGGAGTGTGACGCGCGGTCACGGTTTGGCGATCCGGTCCGTGACCCCCTTCAACATCGTGACGGCCCGATCGAGGGGCTCATGGACGCTCTTGAGCGCCTCGATGTCCTGCGCCTGCATCGCGGCGCGGGCCCGCTCCTTGACGGCGTCGATCTTCTTCAGCGCGCCGTCGCCAAGCTCGGAAGCGCTGATGAAGTCGCGAACGCCGGGGAGGAGGCGGTCGATGTCGCGCAGCGAGCGCTCGACCTCGTTCTTGAGCGCCTGAAACTGCTCGGCGTTCTTTTCGGCGACGGCGAACTCGTCGTTGGCGCCCATGATGTTCGACAGCTCGTCCTCGGACATGCGGCTTGAAGCGGTGACCTGGATCGACTGCTCGCGTCCCGTGGTCTTGTCCTTGGCCGCCACCGACACGATGCCGTCGGAAGAGATGTCGAAGCGCACGTCGATCTCGA
This sequence comes from Deltaproteobacteria bacterium, assembly GCA_016874845.1. GTDB lineage: Bacteria > Myxococcota > UBA727 > UBA727 > VGSZ01 > VGSZ01. The sequence goes on along the minus strand of VGSZ01000240.1, from coordinate 6,146 downwards.
CGGTGCCACGAGGCCCCGCCGGCAGGTCGGTGAGCAGGAACTCGCCGAGCAGCTCGTTCTCCTGGGCGACGCGCGAGTCACCCTGCAGCACGACGATCTTCACCGTAGTCTGATCGTCGCGCACGGTGGTGAAGGTATGCATCGCCGACGTCGGCACGGTCGTGTTCGACGAAATCAGCACGTTGAAGTACCCGCCGGCGATCATGATCCCAAGATGGTGGGGCGTCACGTCGAGCAGCAGCATCGTCGGCTTCTCTTCTTCCCCCTTCGCGCCGCCGACGAGCGCCGCCGCTTGCACTGCCGCGCCGAGCGCGACGACCTCGTCGGGGTGTACTGACTTGGCCGGGTCCAGCCCGAAGAACGACTTCACTGCGGCCTGCACTGCTGGCACCCGCGTCATGCCGCCGACGAGGATCACTTCGTTCAGGTCGCTCGTTGTCAGTCTGGCTTCCTGCAGCATGCGCTCGCAGATCGTGATGCTTCGCTGGACGAGATCGGCGGTGAGCTCTTGGAACTTCTCGCGCGTCAGCGTGCGCTGCAGGTGCAGGGCATCGGGCTTGCTGTCGGCGGTGATGATGAACGGCAGGTTGATCTCGGTCGACACCGAGAGCGACAGCTGCATCTTCGCGTTCTCGGCGGCGTCGCGCAGGCGCTGCAGCGCCATGACGTCGGTGCGGAGGTCGATCTTGTGCTCCTTGACGAAATCGAGCACCAGCCATTCCACGATCCGCTGGTCGAAGTCCTCGCCGCCAAGGAACGTGTCGCCGGAGGTAGCGAGCACCTCGAAGACGCCTTCATGGATGTCGAGCACCGAGATATCGAAGGTGCCGCCGCCGAGGTCGTACACCGCGACGCGCTTGGTGATGTTCTTCTTGAAGCCGTAGGCGAGCGCCGCCGCCGTCGGCTCGTTGATGACGCGGATGACGTCGAGGCCGGCGATGCGGCCGGCGTCCTTGGTCGCCTGCCGTTGTCCGTCGTTGAAGTAGGCGGGCAGGGTGATGACCGCCTTCTCGACCGGACCGCCGCAGTGTTCTTCGGCGATGCGCTTCATCTCGGTCAGGACCATCGCCGAGATCTCGGGGATCGCGTAGGCCTTCTCGCGAAGCTCGATGCGCACGTCTCCCAGTTCGCCCTCGACGAGCTTGTACGGCAGTACCTGCCGTGCCGGCTCGACCGAAGCATGGGACCACTTGCGCCCGATGAGGCGCTTGGCGGCGTAGACGGTGTTCTGCGCGTTCGTGATCGCCTGCCGTTTGGCGATGTGGCCGATCAAGCGTCGTCCGCTCTCGGTGATGGCGACCATCGACGGCGTCGTCTTGTAACCGCCCTTGTTGGCGATCACGGTGGGCACACCGTCCTCGACGGTGGCGACGCAGCTGTTCGTCGTGCCGAGGTCGATGCCGATGAAACGCTCCGTCATGCCTGCCTCTTCGACGCCGCTTCGGCGTCATCGGGGCGCCCTGCGCGCCCCTGCGGGACTCTGCCTGTATTTCCGGGGTCCTGTCCAAGCGGTCGACCACATGCCGCGGCTCGATTGGGCAAGGCGGTTGGCGTCCCGTGTGCGCTCAACGGATCTTGGCCTGCCTCAGGATCTCCTTCGGACGCGTCGCTTTGGGGTCGAGCGCCTGCCAACGGTCGGCCGCGCGCTGGGCGAGGGCCCACTTGCCCTCGGCCGCCGCCGATTCGGCGACGATCACCCACGCGGGGACGAGCTGTGGCTCGATCTCGGACGCGAGCGTCGCCATGCGGAACGCCCGTTGCGGGCGCTTCAGCGTCTGCATGAGCGTCGCGACCTCCATCAACATCGGCACCAGACGCAGCTTCTCGACCTGCTCGGCGAGGGTGTCGGCGGCCGCGATGATCTCGTCGCGGGTCGTGTCGTCGATGTAGCGCAGCGCCTGCTGGATCCGCTTGAGCGCCATCTGCGCGCGGACAGCCTCGGCCTCGGCGTAGATGGCCTCAGCGCGGATCCCGAGGCTCTCGTCGAAGCTGCACGCCAGACGCGCCTGCGTCACCGCCTCGTCGAGACGCCCCGCCTTGCGGGCGGCCTCGGCCAGCGCGAACAACTCGGCTCCGCGGCTCATCCGCTGGGCCATCGGGTTCCACTTCAGGCGCGCCGCCTTGCGGTCCGCGTTGTTGCGCGCCAGCCGCTCGGCGCGCTCCATGGCGCGCTTCTTCTCGTCGGCGATGGCCTCGAGCTCGGCCATCTCCTCAGCGCTGAAGTCGTCGACGATCGTCTGGTCGTAGGAGCCGCGCAGGTCGTGACGGGACAGCACGTCGTACGCCGTCTTCATTGCCCGGAAGATCCGATCGACGCGCTCGGCGTACCGACCGATGTTCTTGCGGAAGAACGCGTCGGGGTGGAACTCGCGCGAGACCTTGAAGTAAGCGGTCTTCACGTCGAGGGCCGTCGCCGTGCGCTTGAGGTCGAGCAGTCGGTAGTGGTTCCAGGTGCCGAGGTTGGCGTCGACGTAGAGGATCCGTCGCTTCTGCTCGTCGGTGAGGTCGGCGCCGTCGGCGAGGTCAGCGGGGATGAACACCATGCCGTCGTAGGGCAGCTTCTTCTTCGGGTCGTTCACCTCGCGCGCGTCGACGGCCTTTGTGCGACCGAACATCGCGATGGCGCCCTTGCGCACCAGACTGTCGACGTGTCGCTTGACGTCGCCGGCGGTGAGTCCGGTCTCGTTGGCGATGTCGCCGAGCGTGCGGCGCCTCCCGACGAGCCGCGAGACCACGAAGCCCTCCTCAGGCGTCAGCGGGAGCTTCGTGAGGTCAACGTTTGGGAGGACCTCGAAGGTCGCCTCCCGCGGGTCGGGGCTGGTCTGGGTCACAAGCCAATCTGATAACGCATCGGCGACCGACTTCGGAAGCGAGGAGCCAATGACCCGATCGCCCGCCCCCGAGACACCCGTGGTGTCGGCGCTGCGCCGCGACGCCGCTGACGACCTGCTGGCGCTGGCCGACACGATGACCCGGTTGCGACGCGACTGCCCGTGGGATCGCACCCAAACGGTGAAGACGCTGCGCAGCTACCTGCTCGAAGAGGCCCACGAGGTGCTCGCGGTGCTCGACGAGCTCGAGAACGACGGCTCCGGCGAGCCAGCCCGCGTGGCCGAGCACCGCGACGAGCTCGGCGATCTGCTGCTGCAGATCGTCTTCCAGAGCGAGATCCAGCGCGAGGCCGGGCGCTTCGACCTCGGCGACGTCTGCCGGGCGATCAACGCCAAGCTGATCCGGCGCCACCCGCACCTCTTTGGCGGCGAGGGCATCGAGGGGACTACGCCGGGGACGCAGGAGTTCTGGGAGGCGATGAAGCGCCGCGAGCGCGAGGCCGCGCCCGCGTCGACCACCCGGCCGGCGAAGAAGTCGGCGCTCGACGGCGTTCCACGCCACCTGCCGGCCCTGCTGCGCGCGTACCGCACCGGTGAGAAGGCCCGCGGCGTCGGCTTCGACTGGCCGACCCACGATGGCGTGCTCGCCAAGATCGAGGAGGAGCTCGGTGAGGTGCGCCAGGCCATCGGTGCCGGCGACAAGGACGCCGTCGCCGCCGAGGTGGGCGACATGCTCTACGCGATCACCAACCTCGCGCGGCACTTCGAGATCGACGCTGAGGCGGCGCTGCGGCAGACCATCGGCCGCTTCGAGGAGCGCTTTCGCGTCGTTGAGGACCTGCTCGCCGCCGAGGGACGTACGCCAGAGAAGGCGACGCTGGATGAGCTCGAGGAGCGCTGGCAGGCGGCGAAGAGGCTGATCGCTGCGCGCGCGGCGCCGCCGTAGCGGCTCATGGTCGGCGACGCCGCAGCCGGGCGCTCACCTTGCGTGCGAAGTCGTCTGCGCCCGTCAGGCGCAGCTGCACCGCGCCCACCGCGTAGAGGACGACGGCGACGCTGATGGCGCCAAAGAGCACCGCGGCGTTGGTCGCCGAGAACCCGGTCCGCCAGTCGCCCAGCCGGGTGACGCCCCAGGCCGTGCCGCACGCGACCAGCGCGAGACCGAGCTTGATCGCGGCGTCGACGACGATCCCGCGGACGCCGAGGGCGCCGAGGCGCCCTCGTGCGAGGGCCGCGAGCAGGACCGCCTGGACAGCGCTGCTCACCGCGAGCGTGAACGACAGCCCGTGGACTCCGATGCCGGCGCGGACGACTGCGAGGCCGACGAACAGGTTCACGAGGACGGTGACCACCGACACGGCCACGGGCGTTCGCCGGTCCTCGAGGGCGTAGAAGACTTGCAGCGTCCCGCGGACGCTGGCCGTGAAGATGAGACCGAACGACGCGCACACGACGTTCAACGCCGTCTGCTCGACGTCATGCCAGCCAAAGCGACCGTGCAGGAAGAGCACCGCGACGATGGGCTTGGCGAGGAAAGCGAGGCCCGTCGCCGCCGGGATCGCGATCAGGTTCGCGAGCTCGAACGTGAAGCGCCACAGCCGCTTCAGGCCTTCGAGATCGCCACGCTGGGCGGTCTCGTTCATGGCTGAGAATGCGCCCTGTGCGATCGCGATGGCGAAGACGCCGTTGGTCAATTCCATCAATCGATCGGATGTGTAGTAATAGCTTACACTGCCTTCGCCCATGTGGCTTGCAAGCTGACGAAGGATAACGATATTAATCTGATACACTGCGAGGCTGAACAGCCCAGGGATGAATTGTGCGAGCGCCGCCCGGACACGCGGTTCGCCCCACCCCAGCGTCGGAGCGACCAAAAGGCCGTGGCGCCGCAGCGCTGGAACCTGACCGAACACCTGCAGCACACCACCGACGAGCACGCCCGCCACGATGCCCATCACCTGGTTTTCGAGGAGCAGCGCCCCGATGATAGTTCCGGTGATCATCGCGATGTTAAGGATGATGGGTGACAGCGCTGGTGCGGCGTACTCTTCGTGTGCATTAAGCACGGCCATCGTCAGGCCGATGATCCCCATCGTGATCACGAGCGGGAACAGCCATCGGGTCAACTCGACGGTGAGCGCGAACTTGCTGGGCTGCTCGGCGAAGCCCGCGGCGAAGGCCCAGACGATCGGACCGGCGGCGGCCATCCCGACGGCGGCCATCAGCAGCACGGCGAAGAGCACGAACCCCTGCAGGGCCGCATACAGGCGCAGCGCGCCGTCCTCGCCGACCTCGCTGCGGGCCCGCTGGTAGGCCGGCTGCACCACCGTGGTCAGCGTGCCCTCAGCCACGAGGCGACGCAGCACGTTGGGGATGGTGAACGCCATATAGAAGACGTCGGTCAGCCCCGAGGCGCCGAAGAAGTGCGTGATCATGAAGTCGCGGACGAGGCCGGCGACGCGCGACACCATTGTCAGGGCCGCGAGCACGGTCGCGTTGCGGGCGATCCGGCTTTGCTGCGAGTGGTTCATCGGCGACCTTGAAGCGCGGCGCGCAGGAGCGGGGGCAGGGGACAGCCGGGGCCTTTACAACGCCGAACGGGCCCCGTAGCAATCAAAGCCCCCGGTCGCGCCTTGGCAACGAGCCGCGCCGCCCACATATGCCTGCGAAGGCCGAAGGAGCAGAGACAAGTCATGGCGACGCACAAGTCCGCGTGGAAGCGCTTCCTGCAGTCCGAGAAGCGCCGCGAGCGCAACCGCACGCTGAAGAGCGCCCTGAAGACCCAGGTCAAGAAGGCTCGCGCCGAGATCGAGACGGGCAAGGCAAGCCCCGTCGCCGGCGAGGTCCAGGCCGCCGTGGCTGCGATCCAGGCCGCCGCGTCCAAGGGCGTGCTGCACAAGCGCACCGCCGCCCGCCGCGTGTCACGCCTGATGAAGGCGGCGGCGAAGAAGCAGGGCTGAGCTCCTCGTTCCCCCAGCTGCTTCGCGGTGGCTGGTGGTGGCCGGCGACGCCGACCCGCAGTGGTCGGCGTTTTCTTGTGCGGCGCCTCCGTCCCGGCCGCCGCGACCACCGCAGCCGCGGCAGACGCGGCTTGACCGCGCCGCGTCGACGCATGCAGTCTGCGCCCGCGTCGACGACGTCGCGGCTCCCCGCGGCGTCGAAGTCGCCGGCGTCCTCGACCTTCTGGAGCCTTCATGTCCTCGCTGCTCGCGCGCCAACGCACCCACACCTGCAACGACCTGACGAAGGCGGACCTCGGCCAGGCGGTCGTCTTGATGGGCTGGGTGCAGTCCAACCGCGACCACCACGGCGGAT
>VGSZ01000239.1 GCA_016874845.1 Deltaproteobacteria bacterium | reverse complement strand
GAAGGCGAGGGCGAGGGTGAAGGCGAAGGCGAGGGCGAGGGCGAGGGCGAGGGCGAGGGCGAAGGCGAGGGCGAAGGCGAAGGCGAGTCCGGGCTCCTGCTCTTCGGCGACGACTTCGTCGACGTCACGTTCTCTGCGTTCGGCGGGTCCACCAACGACATTGCCATCGACACGATGGAGCACCACAGCGGCACGGCCAGCCTGCGCATCGCTGTGCCGGCGAGCGGCTACACCGGTGGGGCCTACGTCGGCGCCGTCGACGCCGACCTGACCGGCTACGACGCGCTGACGTTCTTCGCCAAGGCGAGCGCGCCGCACACGCTGAACGTCGCTGGCCTCGGCAACGCGGCGAACGGTGACCTGACCTGGCAGATCGAGCGCGGAGGCATCGCGCTGACGACGGAGTGGCAGCGCATCGTGATCCCGCTGCCGCGCACCGACCGCGATCCGGCCACCGCGGGCCGCTTCCACTTCGCCGAAGGCGGCGACGAGGGCGCGTACACCATCTTCCTCGACGACATCCGCTACGAGGCGCTGGGCGCCGTCGTGCTGTCGAACCCGCGCGCGGCGATGGGTGCACAGACGCTGACGAAGCCCATCGGCGGCACTGCCGGGCCCGTCGGCTTGAGCGTCGTCTGGGGCGTGCAGGACAACGGTGCGGCGAGTCCCGCCGACGTCACGACGACCTTCGGCGGCGGGGCATGGTTCGACTTCGCGTCGAGCGCCGAAGGCGTGGCCACCGTCGATGACGCGGGCCTGATCACCGCCGTCGCCGCCGGCACGGCGACGATCACCGCGAGCCTGCCCGGGATCACCGTCGCTGGCGTCATCGATCTGACCGTCAACGCCGCGCCCGCCGAGCCCACCGACGCGGCGCCGGTGCCGACGTTCGCGGCGGCCGACGTCATCGCGCTGTACTCGAGCAACCCGGCCTACACCGCTCGCGCCGTCGACACGTTCCGTACGGGCTGGTCGGCCGGAAACTCGGAGCAGACGGCGTTTGCCATCGCCGGGACGTCGACGTCGGTGCTCAAGTACCGCCTCTACAACTTCGCCGGCATCGAGTTCTTCGGCAGCCAGATCGACGTCACCGACATGACGCACTTCTCGATGACCGTCTGGACGCCCGACGTCGACTCGTTGCTGATCAAGGTCGTCGACTTCAGCGGCCCCGGCACCGATCCGCCGAACACCTTCGTGCACGAGCTGGTGAGCGACCAGACGATCGCGACGAAGAATGCCTGGGTGACCATCGACATCCCTCTGTCGTCCGACCCCGTCTTCGTCGGCGACTTCGTGTCGCAGATCGTGCTCGACGGCAAGGTCGGCGGCGCCGGCAACACGGTGTTCATCGACCACATGCTGTTCCACCGCTGAGGCACGCTCGCCGGGCCCCACGCGCCTGCGCGTGGGGTCCGGCGTTGCCACGTTCCCCGTCGCTGCCACCGAGGACTCCCGATGCGTCGCGCCCGTTGCCTCCTCCCCAAGCGTGCGCTGTCCCTCGCGGCGGCAGCGACGGTCACCCTGCCGGGCTGCTTCGACCAGCCGGTGTTCGACGAGCCCGCCGAGGCCGACGGCGTCGTCTTCTTCGACGGCTTCGCCGAGGGCGTCGACTTCCAGGCCTTCGCCGGCACCAACCAGGCGAACCCCGCCGCCGACGGCCTCGCCATCGACACCGACGAGCACCACTCGGGGCGCGCCTCGTTGCGCGTCGTGGTGCCCGGCATCGGCGATCCCGCCGGCGCCTACGCCGGCGGCGCCTTCGTCGCCGGGGCGGGACGCGACCTGAGCGGCTACAACGCGCTGCGCTTCTTCGCCAAGGCCACCCGCGCCGTCACCTTCGACGTGCTCGGCTTCGGCAACGACAACACCGGGTCGTCAACGCTGGCGGTGCAGCGCGACGCCGTCGCCATCGGCGCCGACTGGACCGAGATCACGATCCCCATCCCCGATCCGTCGCGGCTCACCGACGAGCGGGGCTTGTTCTTCTTCGCCGAGGGCGCCGACGGTGACCCGCCCTCGGGCTACATCGCCTGGTTCGACGACGTGCAGTTCGTCGACCTCGAGGAAGACGAGCTGGGCGCGGCCGAGCCCGCCATCGACGAAGCCGCCGTCACGATCGAGGTCGGCGAAGAGGCCAACGTCGGCCAACCCCGCGTGCGCTTCGCGGCTCGGCCCGCCGACGAGATCGTCACCGTCATGCCGGCGTGGTTCGCCTTCGCCTCGTCCGACGACGACGTCGCCTCCGTGGACGCGGCCGGCGTCGTGCGCGGGCACGGCCCCGGGTCGGCGACGATCACCGCGACGCTCGGCGACGTGCCGGCGAGCGGCGCGCTCGCCTTGACGGTGAACCCGTCGATCCGCCCTGCGACTCCGCCCCCGACGCCGTCTTTGCCTGCCGGCGACGTCGTCGCGCTGTTCGCCGATCCGTATCCGACCGTTCCCATCGACACGTGGCGCGCCGAGTGGAGCGCGTGCGGCGCGCTCACCGACGAAGACGTCGCCGGCGACGCCGTCAAGCGCTACGCCGCGGTGCAGTACGTCGGCGTCGAATTCACGACGACCCCGATCGACGCCTCGGCGATGACGGCGCTGCACCTCGACGTCTGGACCCCCGACAGCACGACGCTGAAGATCAAGCTCGTCGACTTCGGCGCCGACGGCGTCTATCAAGGTGGCGACGACAGCGAGCACGAGTTGGCCTTCACCGGATCGTCGACGCCGCCGCTGGCCACGGCGACGTGGCTATCCTTCGATCTCCCCTTGTCGACGTTCAGCGGCCTGCGCGGGCGGGCCCACCTTGCGCAACTCATCCTCTCAGGTTCGACCAGCACCCTCTATGTCGACAACGTCTACCTCCATCGCTGAACGACGCCGGAGCCGGTCGGCGAGCCGGCGCCCGACCGAAGCGTCGACCCGTCGAGGGGGCGAGGCGCTCGCCGACCGTGCGAGCCTGAAGCTGGTGCTGCAGCTCCTGTGGCGCGAGCGGCGCATCTCGCGGGCCGAGATCGCGCGGCGCAACGATCTGAGCCGCTCGACGGTGTCCGAGGTGGCGCAGGCGCTGCTCGACCAGCGGCTGGTCCGCGAGGTCGGCACCGGGGAGTCCAGCGGCGGGCGACGCCCCATCGTGCTCGAGTTTCGCGATGACGCCTGCTTCATCCTCGGGATTGATCTGGGCGCGACCCATGTCTCGGTGGCGCTCACCGACCTGCGCTGTCGGGTGCTCGCCTGGGCGAGCGAGGCGCACCCGGTCCGCACCGACCCCCACGGCACGCGTGCCCTGCTCGTCGCGCTCGTCGACCGTGTGCTCGGCGAGGTGAAGGAGGCCGAGCGCCGCCTCGTCGGCGTCGGCGTGGCCGTGCCGAGCCCGGTGGATCCGCGCAGGCCCGATCATCTCAGCGAGATCGTGCTGCCGGCGTGGCACGGGCGCGGTGTGGTCGGCGTGCTCGAGTCGCGGCTCGGCGTGCCGGTGCTCGTCGACAACGACGCCAACGTCGGCGCCCTCGCCGAGTCGTGGTGGGGCGCGGCGCAGGGCGTCGAGGACTCGGCGTGGGTCAAGCTCGGCACCGGCGTCGGCTCGGGCCACATCATCCGCGGCGAGATCTACCGCGGCGCCACCGGCGTCGCCGGCGAGATCGGGCACGTCGCCATCGACCCGCAGGGGCCGCCGTGCGTGTGCGGCCTGCGCGGCTGCCTCGCCACGTTCGTCGGCAGCGACGCCGTCGTCGACCGCGTGGGTGCGCTGCGCGCGGCGTTCCCGGGCAGCAAGCTCGCGGCGCGCGAAGCGCTCTCGCTGCAGGTCATCGAGGACGACGCCCTGCAAGGCGATCCGCTGGCGCTGCACGTGATCGGCGAGGTCGCCGAGCACCTCGGCACGGCCCTCGCCGGCGCCATCAACCTGCTGAACCCGGCCGTCGTCAGCGTCGGCGGCAGCCTCGCCCGCGTCGGTGCGCCGCTCTTCGGACCGCTGCGCGACAAGGTGCGCGCCCGCACGCTGGTGACGTCGGCGTCGGCGGCGGAGATCGTGCCCAGCGCGCTTGGGGACCGCGGCATCGCCGTCGGTGCCGCCACGCTCGTGCTGCAGCAGGCGCTGCAGCGGCCGCAGGCCTTCCTCTCGGTCGGCGCCCGGCGCGCCTGAGCGAGCGTCCTGGTCGTCCTTCCCGCGTCCCCGAAAGGTGCCATGCGTCCCTCGCCCGTGCTGGTCGCTCACGCCCTGGCCCGCAGCCCCGTGGCGGCCGCGTGGCTCGTCGCCTGCGGGGGGCTTCTGCTGACGGGTGCGCGCTGCGAGGCCCCCGTGCCCACCCCGGGCGAGGTCACGTTCGAGGACACCTTCGACGGGGCGGCGGGGTCGCTGCCCGACCCCGAGCGCTGGGTGTTCGAGACCGGCACCGGCTTTGGCAACGAGCAGCTGGAGTTCGCCACCGACCGCGCCGACAACGCCTCCCTCGACGGCGAGGGGCGCCTGGCGATCGTCGCCCGCCGCGAGAGCTTTCGGGGCCGGTCGTTCACGGCGGCGCGGCTGTCGACGAAGGGCACCTTCGCGCAGGCCTACGGCCGGTTCGAGGCGCGCCTGAAGCTGCCGCGCGGTCAGGGCCTTTGGCCGGCCTTCTGGCTGCTCGGCGACGACATCGAGTCGAACCCGTGGCCCGCGTGCGGCGAGATCGACGTCATGGAGCTGCGCGGGCAGGAGCCGGCCACCATCGTCGGCAGCGTGCACGGCCCCGGTTATTCCGGCGGCGGCGCCCTGCACGCGAGCTACACCCTTGACGTTGGCACCTTCGCCGATGCCTTCCACGTCTTCGCCGTCGAGTGGGAGCCCGAACGCATCCGCTACTTCGTCGACGACGCGCTGTACCAGACCGTCACGCCGTCGCTGCTGTCGGGGCGCTCGTGGGTCTTCGACCACCCGTTTCGCGTGATCCTGAACGTCGCCGTCGGCGGCAACTTCGTCGGCGCCCCCGACGACTCGACACCGTTTCCGCAGACCATGCTCGTCGACTTCGTGCGCGTCACCGCCGGAAGCGAGGGATGACGACGACACGGCCTCGCTTGCGGTCGGGCCTGCGGGCGGCGCCTCCCGCGCCGCTCGTGCTGCCTGTGCTGCTGGGCCTGCTCGTCCTGCTCGCCGTGGCCGGAGCGTCGTGCGCGCCCGAGACCGCGGCGGCGCCGCCCGGCGTGCTCGTCGTCTCCAAGGAGCAGACCGCGTCGTGGACGCGCAACTTCAACCCGCTGTCGCCGCTCGCGTCGCCGCGCTGGCCGACGATGGCCGGTATCTACGAGCCGCTCGCCGTCTTCAACAGCGTGCGGGGTGAGCTCGTGCCGTGGCTGGCGACGGCGTGGCGGTTCGACGACGACCACGTGCGCCTGCGCGTCACGCTGCGTGACGGCGTGCTGTGGTCCGACGGGCGACCGCTCGTCGCCGACGACGTCGCCTTCACGTTCGGCCTGCTGAAGAAGGTCGAGGCGCTCGACCGCCGCGCGGTCTGGCAGTTCCTGGCCGACGTCGTCGTCGTCGACGCCCACGCCGTCGAGTTCGTGTTCGCGCGGGTGTTCCTGCCCGGCGTCGACGACGTGCTCGCGCAGGTGATCGTGCCGGCCCACGTGTGGCGCGACGTGGCCGACCCGCTGACCTTCGCCAACGTCGACCCCGTCGCCACCGGTCCGTTCACGCAGGTGCGGGTGTTCACGTCCCAGATGTTCGAGCTCGGTCGCAACCCACGCTACTGGCAGCCCGGCCGTCCCGCCGTCTCCGCGCTGCGCTTCCCCGCGCTGCCCGGCAACGACCGCGCCAACCTCGCGCTCGTCTTCGACGAGGTCGACTGGGCCGCGAACTTCGTGCCCGCCATCGACCGCGTCTACGTCGCGCGCGATCCCGCGCACCACGCGTACTGGTTTCCGCTCAGCGGCGGCACGATCTTCCTGTACCCGAACACCACGCGCGCCCACCTCGACGACGGCCGCGTGCGCCGGGCGATCAGCCACGCCATCGACCGCGCCCTTGTCGTCGACGTCGGGCTGTTCGGTGCGTCGCGGCCCGCCGACGGGACCGCGCTGTCCGACGCGTTGTCCCGCTGGCGCGACCCGGGCGTCGCTGGGGCCGACGTCGTGGCGTTCGACGCCGCCCGCGCCAACGCGCTGCTCGACGAGGCCGGCCTGCCGCGCGGCGCCGACGGCTTTCGCATGGACGACAAGGGTGCGCGCCTGACCTGGACGATCCTGAGCGTCGCCGGCTGGAGCGACTGGACCCGCGCGGCCCAGGTGATCGCGCGCGGCCTGCGCGACGTCGGCGTCGACGTCGACGTGCGCACGTACGACTTCGGCGCGTGGTTCGAGAAGTTGTCGACCGGCGACTTCGATCTGAGCCTCGGCTGGTCCATCGACGGCCCGACGCCGTGGACCTTCTACCGCTGGCTGCTGCACCCCGAGACGAAGCGCCCGCTCGGGCAGAGCGCGCCGGGCAACTGGCACCGCTTCGGCGACGACGAGGCCGGTCGCCTGCTCACCGCGTTCGCCACCGAGCCCGACACGACGACGCAGCGCGCGCTGATCACCCGCGTCGAGCAGCGCTTCGCGGCGACGCTGCCGGCGATCCCATTGTTCTACGCGCCGTCGTGGGCGGCGTACTCCACGGCGCGCTTCCGTGGCTTTCCGTCCCAGGCCGACCCGTACGCCGACCCGTCGCCCAACAAGGACGACCGCGGCGAGACGCTGCTGGTGCTCACCCGGCTGGAGCCGCGATGACGTCGTTGTCGCCGTCGTCGCCGTCCTCGTCGACCCTGCGCTTCGTCGCGCGGCGCGCCGGGTTCTACGGGCTCGTCGCGGTCGCGGCCGTCGTGATGAACTTCGTGCTGCCGCGCTTGATGCCCGGCGATCCGGGCACGGCCCTGCTGTCGCGTTTTCGCGGCAAGCTGGCGCCCGAGGCGCTGGCGCCGTTGCGCGCGGCGTTCGGGCTCGGCGACGAACCGCTGCCGACGCAGTTCGTCCGCTACGTCGCCGACGTGCTGCACGGCGACCTCGGCACGTCCATCGCGTACTTCCCGCAGCCGGTCTCGGCGGTGATCGCCGAGGCCCTGCCGTGGACGCTGCTGCTCACCGGCAGCGCCCTGTGCCTCAGCTTCACTCTCGGCACCGCGATGGGCATCTGGGCGGCGTGGTTCCGCGGTGGGCTCGTCGACCGCGTCGCTCCCCCGGTGCTGACGTTGCTTGGGGCGTTTCCCTACTTCTGGGTCGCCATGCTGTTGCTGTACGCGTTCGGCTTCACGCTGCGGCTCGCCCCCGCGGGCCACGCGATGAGCGACGGCGCGACCCCGGCGTGGACGTGGGCCTTCGTCGTCGACGTCGCCCGCCACGCGGCGCTGCCGGTGGCATCCATCGTGCTGACCTCGCTGGGGGGCTGGACGCTGTCGATGCGCAACGTGATGGTGACGATGCTCGGCACTGACGTCGTCGCGCTGGCCCGGGCCAAGGGCCTGTCGCCGGTCCGGGTGGCGCTCGTCTATGCCGCGCGCAACGCGCTGCTGCCGCAGGTGACGGGCTTCGGCATGGCCGTCGGCTTCGTCGTCGGCGGCGCGCTGCTCACCGAGGTCGTCTTCGCCTATCCCGGCCAGGGCTACGTGCTGGTGCAGGCCGTGCGCGCGCAGGACTACCCGCTGTTGCAGGGCGTCTTCCTGGTGCTGACGCTGGCGGTGCTGGCGGCGAACTTCGTCGTTGACGTTGTCGTGCGCGCCCTCGACCCGCGCACGCGGGGGACGTCATGAGCGCGCTCGCCACGGTCTTTCGCCGCGACGCACGGGCTCGGGTCGGCCTGTGGATCTTTGGCCTCTACATCGTCGTGGCGCTCGTGGGGCCCTGGTTCGTCGGCGATCCGGGGGCCTT